>NZ_CP136684.1:4192500-4566725 GCF_032921865.1 Thalassospira lucentensis | reverse complement strand
AAACGATCAAACCCCGCCATTGGCGGGGTTTTGTCGTTTTAGTCTTGGGTCAGAATTAGAACCTGTGATCTTCCTGCGTTATGGGCCTGTGCTCATAACTTGAAGGCTGAGGCTGTGAAGAAATCGCTCCAGTGGAGCGATTTTAAGCCGAAGGTTGAGCACGGGCGATAGCCCGCGCGCAGGCTGCGGAGGTTCGACACATCCTCCATCCCATCTGTAATCCGCTCCCCCATGTTTTTCAAAAAAGTTCTTGATTTGTTCTTTTGTTTGTGGCATAAGAGAAAAGTCAACGGGAGAAATGCACCCTGACCAAAACCCGCAAGGCCTTGTGCCTCGCGGGTTTTTGCGTTTTGGGCCGGATGAAAGAGGTGATCAGGATGCAGCGGCAAAGAGACGGACAGAGACAGAGACACGGGCCGTGCGGCGGGGTGCTCCGCAGGATATGGGGCGGCAGATGGCGGAGCCATTACGGCGGGATTCTGTCCAAGGATTAAGGGGACTAACCCGGTCATTTGTCTTGACGGGAGAGGTGCGTCTTGTTGGAGAGGGAGCGTTAAATCTGCCGTGAGCGGCAGCGATGGCAGCAGCGGTCAGCAGTGATCTGTGACCCGTCGATGGTGGGCCAGTGGGGTCGTGCGCCCGAAGTGTGTCCGGGCTTAAGTCGTGGCGGGGAAGTCCGGTTTTGAGTGAAGTAATGGCCATCGGTTTTTCAACCTTCAGGAGCCAGAACGGCAAGCACGGGCATCGATTGTAATTGTAGCCTTCTCACCTTTTTGCCAGAATGTTGGCTGGCGTAATGCAACCTATGGGGTTGTGGTGGGGAAGGTAAATGGCTGACGACATCGAAAAGCCCGAGATGCCAAAGGGTGGGGGCAAGAAAGCAAAAGTAGCCAGAGGCGCGTTACAGGCTGTTGGCGGAGCGGTACCCTTAGTTGGTGGGGTGGTGTCGGCGGTAGCTGGTGCATGGTCGGAACATGAGCAAGAGCAGGTAAATCGCTTCTTTGACCATTGGATAAGGATGCTGCATGACGAGTTAAAAGAAAAAGAGGAAACGATCATCGAGATTATGGCTCGGCTTGATATGCAAGACGAAGAGGTGATCAAACGTGTAGAAAGCCCGCAGTATCAGTCGCTATTGAAGAAGGCATTCCGAGATTGGTCAGGTGCTGAGAGCAACGATAAAAGGATTTTCATTCGGAACATTCTGACAAATGCGGCGCAAACTTCCATCTCAAGTGATGATGTAATCAAAATGTATTTGGATTGGCTGGAAAAGTACTCGTTGATGCATTTTCAAGTGATTGCAGCGATCTATAATCAGCGTGGTATAACACGTGGCGGTATGTGGAGAAGTATCGGGAAAGGATATGTTCGAGAAGACTCTGCGGATGCGGACCTGTTTAAGCTATTAATTCGAGACTTAAGCACGGGCGGTATAATTCGACAACACCGCGAAACCGACTACAACGGTAATTCCATAGCTAAAAGGCCTCAACGAAGATCAAAGGGAAGTGGCCCCAGGCCTGCTGTTTCTGCGTTTGATGATGTTGAAGAATATGAGCTTACAGACCTCGGCAAACAGTTTGTTCACTACGCGATGACAGAGCAAACAGTTAAGATTGAATTTGATCAAAGTGACTGACGCCAACTGTGTCGATCTTCGTCGCTGACTTGATGCCTGCCATGTGGTGCTCGGATTAGGGTAAGGGAAATTGATCAAAATCGTCAGTCCGGGCCGCGCCACCACATCCTCCCATGCGCAATGGTACTCTCCATTCGTCGTATTCGTTCAGTCCATATCCTCCGGGTTTTGCTAGTCTTCGTGATTGCAATCATAGGATGGTTTTTGTCCTCCGTTTTCCGGGCAGGAGCCTGCTGATTGGAATGGAAGGTCGGGAAGTAATTCCGGCTTCATATAATCGGAGGAGGAAGCAGATGAGCAGCAACAGAGGTGTGGTGTATGTCGGGCCCGGCAAGGTCGAGGTCAGGAATATTGCCGATCCGGTGATGGCATCGCCCAATGGCCGGAAGCTTGACCATGCCGTCATTCTGAAAGTGATCAGTACCAACATTTGCGGATCGGACCAGCATATGGTGCGCGGCCGCACGACCGCGGAGCCGGGGCTGGTTCTGGGGCATGAAATCACCGGCGAGATCATCGAGAAGGGTAGCGACGTCGAGCAGCTTGAGATCGGCGATATCGTATCGGTCCCGTTCAATGTTGCTTGCGGGCGGTGCCGGTGCTGCAAATCGCAGGATACCGGTGTGTGCCTGACGGTGAACCCGGCGCGGGCCGGGGGTGCCTATGGTTATGTCGATATGGGTGGCTGGATCGGCGGGCAGGCGCGTTATGTCATGGTGCCCTATGCCGATTTCAACCTTCTGAAATTCCCCGACCGTGAACAGGCGATGGATAAAATCCGTGACCTGACGATGCTGTCCGACATTCTGCCGACCGGGTTCCACGGTGCGGTGCAGGCCGGTGTTGGTGTCGGGTCCATCGTTTATGTTGCCGGTGCCGGGCCGGTCGGGATGGCGGCGGCTGCATCGGCGCGTATCCTGGGGGCCGCCGTCGTGATGGTCGGTGATTTCAACAAGGAACGTCTGGCACATGCATCAAAGATGGGCTTTGAGGCGGTCGATCTGTCGCAAAGTGATCGTCTGGGCGAAATGATTGCCGAGATCACTGGAAGCCCGGAAGTGGACAGCGCCATTGATGCGGTCGGGTTTGAAGCCCGCGGGCATACGGGCGGCGAGCAGCCGGCGATTGTCCTGAACCAGATGATGGAGATCACGCGGGCTGCCGGTTCCATCGGCATTCCGGGGCTTTATGTGACCGAAGATCCCGGTGCGGTTGATGATGCGGCCAAGCAGGGCAGTCTGTCGCTTCGGTTCGGGTTGGGCTGGGCCAAGGCGCAGTCGTTCCATACCGGGCAGACGCCGGTGATCAAATATAACCGTCAACTGATGCAGGCGATCCTGCATGATCGCCTGAAGATTGCCGATATCGTCAATGCGCAGGTGATCTCGCTTGATGATGCGGCGAAGGGCTATGAGAGCTTTGATCAGGGGGCGGCCAAGAAATTCGTGCTTGATCCGCATGATGTTCTGGCGAAGGCCAGCTAGTCGCGAGGTTTGATTGAAGTTGAAACGAAAAACGGGAGCCAGCATTGGCTCCCGTTCTTTTTTATCCGCGGTGTGGGGCGTTAGCTGCGCGGTTTGAGGTTTTCCGGATCGTAAAGCGGCTTGTAGCCGATGCCGACGACCTCGACCGGGTAAATCTCGTCAAAATACGACACGGTCAGTTTGCGGCCTTCCTGGCAGTAATCCCACGGCAGATAGGCGAGTGCGATGTTTTTGCCGATGCTGGGGCCGAATGCGATGGAGGTCGTGTAGGAGCGACGACCCTGTTCATCAATCAGGGTTTTGCCGGTGTCCGGGTCCATGACCGGCAGATTGCCGACCGGATAGCGCGCCACCCCGTTGGCATCCACATTGTCGGTCATGACAAGGGTGCAGAGCATGGCCGGTTGATGGTCGCGTTCGCGATATTCGACATGCTTTGCCTTGCCACGGAAATCGGCCTCTTTGACTTTTGGCCGGGCAAGGGCGGCTTCGATCAGGTTATATTGCGTGTGCAGGTCGGCGTTTTGCAGGCGCAGTGATTTTTCCAGACGGCGCGAGTTGGCATAGGTTTCAACACCCACGGCCATCACCCCAATGCCGCGCAGCGCATCCCAGACGGCAAGACCGTCTTCGTAGCGCATATGGAGTTCCCACCCCTGTTCCCCGACATAGGAAATACGGAACGCGGTGACGGTTTTACCCGCAATGCTGATCTGGCGGATGGCGGCAAACGGGAAGTTTTCGATATCGAGCTCGTCAGGGTCTGCGACAACCTTTTTAAGGTTTTCACGGGCGTTCGGGCCCCAGATGCCGATGGTTGTGAATTTTTCGGTGACGTCGGTGATGGTGACGTCCCAACCCTTATCCTGTGCCATGCGGCGCATATAGATCAGGTCACGCGGGCCGGCATCCGCCCCATTGACCAGACGGCAGCGGTCCGCCATGCGGAAAACGGTGAAGTCGGCACGCACCATGCCCTCGTCATCGAGCATGTGGGTATAGATACCCTTGCCGATATTGGCATCCCCGCCGATTTTGGCGGCACAGAGCCATTCCATCAGTTCGACATGATCGGGGCCTTCGATATCGGTCATGTGGAAGTGCGACAGGTTGATGATGCCGCAATCGTCACTCATCGCGAGCTGTTCGGCGTTGGAAACGCGCCAGAAATGGCGGGTATCCCATTCATTTTCGCGCACCGGCACCCGGTCGGCGTATTTTTCAAGCAGATGTTCGTTGGCGGCATAACCGTGCGCGCGTTCCCAACCACCCAGTTCCATGAAATAGCCGCCAAGTTCGACTTCGCGTTCATAGAAGGGGGAGCGGCGGATGCCGCGGGCTTTTGAAAATGGCTCGCGCGGGTGGACGGGCGGGTTATAGATCTTTTTCGCGGTTTCCCAGCAGCGGTCGTAAATGTATTTCTCGTCAAGCTGGAATTCATTGAAGCGGGCGAAATCAATCGCATGGTGATCGACATGGGTGCGGCCATGGGTCATCCAGTCGGCAATCAGTTTGCCCATGCCGGGCCCGTCCTTGATCCAGATGCCGACCGCATACCAAAGACCACGCAGCTTCTGGCTTTCGCCCATCGACGGGCCGCCATCGGCCGAGGTTTGCAGAAGGCCGTTGAAGGAGTGGCTTTCGTTAAAGCCAAGTTCGGTCAGGATCGGTGTCAGTTCCATGGCGCGTTCAAGCGGTTCGATGACGTCTTCGAGTTCAAGGTCGCGCTGGGACGGGGACAGGCGTGCCTGATCCTTTTCAAGGATTTCGCGCGGATGGACCAGACGCGGGTTTTCTTCGTAGTAATAGCCCCATTCGATCTGGCCGCCCTCGGTGCTTTTGGGATCGCCGGTATCGCGCATATAGGCGGAATTGCCCTGATCGCGCAGAAGCGGCATGCCGATTTCAACACCGGTTCCGGCAAATTCGTTATACGGCCCAAAGAAGGTCAGCGGATGGTCAACCGGCATCACCGGCAGGTCTTCGCCCGCCATTTCAGCAATCAGACGGCCCCAAAGACCGGCACAGACGACAACATAATCGGCATGGATCGTGCCGCGTTCGGTTTTGACCCCGGTGATGCGGCCATTTTCGGTGATCAGTTCAAGGGCGGAGGTGTTGGCAAAGATTTTGAGTTTGTTGCTTGCGACACCCTGATCGATCAGCTTTCCGGCCACGGTTTGCGAGCGCGGGATGACAAGGCCGGCATCCGGGTCCCACATGGCCCCCTGAATCTGGTCTTCTTCGAGGAGGGGGAATTTTTCCTTGGCCTCGGACGCGCTGATGATTTTGACGTTGGTGCCAAACGCCTTGCCGGAATCAACGCGGCGTTTGAGTTCCGCCATGCGGGCATCATCGCCGACGCGGGCAACCTCGATCCCGCCGATGCGGGCGTAATGGCCCATCTTTTCGTAGAAATCGATGGAATACATCGTCGTCCAGCAGGACAGCAGATCGTGGCTTGTCGCAAAGCAGAAATCGGACGCATGCGCGGTCGAGCCGATATCGGTCGGGATGCCCGATTTGTCGATGCCGACAATATCGTCCCAGCCATTTTCGATCAGATGGTGCGATACCGATGCACCGACAATACCGCCGACGCCGACGATAACGACTTTTGCCCTGTTCGGAAATGCGGCCATTTCTCTCTTTCCTTCTTATTGCGATGGTTATCTGGTGTCGGCGGAGGCGGAATTTTGGCGGTATTACTGGGTGAAGACCACGGTACGGTTTTTGTTCAGCATCACGCGGCCTTCGAGGTGATATTTGACGCCACGGGCCAGAACGCGGGCTTCGATATCGCGCCCGGTGGCGACGAAATCATCGGCCGACATGGCGTGGCTGACGCGTTCGGTTTCCTGTTCGATGATCGGGCCTTCGTCGAGGTCCGGCGTGACATAGTGCGCGGTTGCCCCGATCAGTTTCACCCCGCGTTCATAAGCCTGATGATAGGGTTTAGCACCCTTGAAGGACGGCAGGAACGAGTGGTGAATATTGATGATCATGCCATAAAACTGGCTTGAAAGATCGTTGGTCAGCACCTGCATATAGCGGGCAAGGACGACCAGTTCGGATTTGGTTTCCTTGATCAGATCGGCAAGTTTGGCTTCCTGTTCGATCTTGTTTTCCTTGTTCACCGGCCAGTAATGGAAGGGGATGCCTTCCTGATCGGCGATTTTGCGCGCATCTTCGTGGTTCGAGACGATGGCGGCGACTTCGGCATCGAGCCAGCCGACCTTGATCTGATAAAGCAGATGCAGCATCGCGTGATCGAATTTGGAGACCATGATGATGATCTTGGGACGGCGGGACAGATCATCGATCTTGAGCTTCATATTGAAGCGGTCAACCGCCGGGTTCAGCATCAGTTCGATTTCGGCCTTGCTGACATTTTCCGGTGTGCTGGTGGCGATGCGCAAAAAGAACTGGTTGGTTTGACGGTCCCAGAACTGGTTGGATTCAATGATATTGGCCCCGCGCGATGCCAGGGCAGAGGCGACGGTTGCGACAATGCCCGGCTGGTCGTCACAGGCGATACGCAGGGTATAGGAATGTTCGCTCACTGGATGTGCTCCGTTTCAAAGGGATGTGACGTTCGTGTCAGAGCTGACGCTCCAGTTCGGGAAGAATGTCGAACAGATCACCCACAATGCCATAATCCGCGACCTGGAAGATCGGTGCATCTTCGTCGGTATTGATCGCAACGATGATTTTGGAATCCTTCATGCCCGCAAGGTGCTGAATGGCGCCCGAAATGCCACATGCGATGTAAAGATCGGGGGCGACCACCTTGCCGGTCTGGCCGACCTGCAAATCATTCGATGCATATCCGGCATCAACGGCGGCACGCGATGCGCCGATGGCAGCACCGAGTTTATCGGCAACCGGTGTCATGACTTCCTGGAACCTTTCGGCGGAACCAAGGGCGCGGCCGCCCGATACGATGATCTTGGCGGAGCCGAGTTCCGGGCGATCATTTTTCGACAGGATGTTTTCAAGGAAGGTCGAAAGACCGGTGCCGTCTGATCCGGCATCGATGGTCTGGATCGGGGCCGGGGCGTTATCGCCACTGGCGGCGGCAAAGCTTGTGGTGCGGATCGTCAGGATTTTTGTCGCATCGGTCGTCTGCACGGTTTCAATCGCATTGCCAGCATAGATCGGGCGTTTGAACGTATCGGGTGATACGACTTCGACCACGTCGGAAACCTGCATGACATCGAGAAGGGCCGCCACGCGGGGCAGCACGTTTTTGCCCGTGGTGGTGGCCGGAGCGAGGATGGTGTCGTAATCGCCTGAAAGATTGACGATCAGGGCGGCGGTCGGTTCGGCGAGGCGGTTTTCAAGGGTGTCGCTTTCGGCAAGCAGCACATTGCGAATACCCGAAAGTTTTGCCGCCGCATCGGCGACGGAAGAAGCATTTTTTCCGGCGACCAGAATGTCGATATCGCCACCGATCAGGGATGCGGCGCTGAGTGCCTTGGCGGTCTGATCGGACAGGGATTGATTATCGTGTTCTGCAAAAAGAAGAATGGCCATTTTTATCTCCGCCCGGTTTAGATGACGCCTGCTTCGGATTTGAGCTTTTCGATCAGATCGGTCACGCCCGCGACCCTGATCCCGGCCTTGCGACCAGCGGGTTCTTCGACCTTGATCAGGCGCAGACGCGGGGAAACGGTAACGCCGAAATCATCGGGCGTTCTGGTTTCGAGCGGCTTTTTCTTGGCCTTCATGATGTTGGGAAGCGACGCATAGCGCGGTTCGTTCAGGCGAAGATCGGCAGTCACAATGGCAGGCAGGGTGACTTCGATGGCCTGCAGGCCGCCATCGACTTCGCGGGTGACCTTGGCGGTGGCATCACCAAGGTCAAGTTCGGAGGCAAAGGTTGCCTGCGACCAGCCGAGCAGGGCGGAAAGCATCTGGCCGGTCTGATTGGCATCATCGTCAATCGCCTGTTTGCCAAGAATGACGAGGTTTGGATTTTCAGCCGCGACAACGCCTTTGAGCAGTTTTGCGACAGATAGCGGTTCGATGGGGCCATCGACCGTGATCAGGATGGCGCGATCCGCCCCCATGGCAAGGGCGGTGCGCAGGGTTTCCTGTGCCTGTGCCGGGCCGATGGAAACGGCGACGACTTCGTTCGCCTTGCCGGCTTCTTTCAGGCGCACGGCTTCTTCGACGGCAATTTCGTCGAACGGGTTCATCGACATTTTGACATTGGCAAGATCAACGCCAGTGCCGTCTGCCTTGACGCGGATTTTGACGTTGTAATCGACAACCCGCTTTACAGGTACGAGAACCTTCATCTTCGTCCTTCCTGATAAAATCACGGTTTGGGGATTTCATCCTTTCGCCGCAAAAACGCATTATTGGTATTGTTAAAAAATAGCTTGGTGAATTTTTGCGCCGGAAAATAGAATGTTTGCGTCAAAGCGGGATTATCGCTACGACAAAGACAGCAACCTTGTCTGCATCGGAGGGTCTAGGGCCATGTATTCCGGATCTCAGAACGCTAATGCGGGGCGTCTTGCGAACGTCACTGGTGCGGGCAAATCGGGCCACGAAAAGCCGCGTCTGTCGGTCGGGTTCATTCTGGCGAAGCGGTTTACGCTGTGTGCCTTTGCCAATTTTGTCGATGTGCTGCGACTGGCGGCGGATGAAGGGGATCGCAGCCGACCGATCCTGTGCAACTGGACGGTTGTTTCCGACACCATGGACCCGGTGCCGTCCAGCAGCGGCATTATCGTTCAGCCCAAGGAACGGCTGGGCGACCCAAGGCGGTTCAATTATATCGTCGTGGTCGGCGGGCTTATGGAAGAAACGCCCAATCTTGGTTCGGCCTATCACAAGTTTTTGCACGAGGCGGCGGAGGCCGGTATTCCGCTTGTCGGGATATGCACAGGCGCGTTCCTGTTGCATCGGGCGGGGTTGCTTGACGGGTATCGCTGTTGCGTTAGCTGGTTCCATCATTCCGATTTCATCGAACAGTTCGAAGGACTTGATCCGGTTGCCGATCAGATTTTTGTCGTCGACCGGGATCGGCTGACCTGTTCGGGCGGGGTCAGTTCGGCGCATCTGGCGGCCTATCTGGTGGACAAGCATGTCGGGCGCGCGCAGGCCAGCAAAAGCCTGCATATCATGATCATTGATGATGCATTGCAGGCGGAAAAACCGCAGCCGGGTATTCCGCTTGACCTCAAGACGCAGGACCCGATCGTGCAGCGGGCTTTGCTGATCATGCAGCAGAATATCGACACGCCAATTTCGGTGCAGGAAATTGCGCGCCGGATGGGTAACAGCAAACGCCAGATTGAACGCCATTTCAGGCTTTCGCTTGATACATCGCCACAGGTGGCGTTCCTGAATATCCGGCTTGATATGGCCCATCACCTGATGGAGAAAAGCCAGAAATCGGTGGCACAGGTGGCGGTGGATTGCGGATTTTGTGATTCTTCGCATCTCAGCCGGATGTTCCGGCGGCGCTATGGCTGCACGCCACAGGAATTGCGTCGCCCGGTATCCGATGCGGTATCTGATCCGGTGCCTGTTCTGGAAGAGGCGTAACTTTCGCCTTCATATCGAAGTTAACATGAAAACGCCGCCCGGAAGATGATCCCTCCGGGCGGCGTTTTTCAGTGATCAAAGACCGTGATCAGCGCGGTTCGCTGGCAAGTCCGCGCCAGATGGCAACGCACATCACAAGCAGAACAATCGTAAACGGCAATCCTGTTGAAATCACCATCGATTGCAGTGATTTCAACCCACCCGCCGAGAGCAGCAGGACGATTGCGACCAGACCTTCGAACACGCACCAGAAGACGCGTTGCGGCATTGGTGCATCGACCTTGCCACCGGCTGCAATCGTATCAATGACCAGCGACCCGGAATCCGAGGACGTGACAAAGAAAACAATCACAAGCACGATCCCGATGAAGGACGTGATCGATGCCAGCGGGAGTGCATCAAGCATGGTGAAAAGCTGCACCGGAAGGTCGGCTTCCTGAACGGCGGTATAGCCGTCACGAACGACCTGGCTGATGGCGGAGCCGCCAAAGATCGACATCCACAGAACGCAGACCAGTGACGGGATCAGCAGAACACTGATGATGAATTCACGCACGGTACGGCCACGGCTGACACGGGCGATGAACATGCCGACAAACGGTGACCAGGAAATCCACCATGCCCAGTAGAACGAGGTCCAGCCCTGCATGAAGTTGACATCGTCACGACCGACCGGGCTTGAAAGTGCCGGAAGGTATTGAAGATACGCACCAAGGAAGTCAAAGACATCGGTCACCAGAAGCAGGGTCGGCCCCGCGACAAGCACGAACAGGAACAGCAGGAAGGCGATCCCCATATTGATTTCCGAGAGCAGCTTCACCCCGGCTTCGAGGCCGCGAACGACCGAGAACAGGGCGATGGAGGTGATGCCGACAATCAGGATCACCTGCCAGGTGGTGTCGATGGGCATTCCGAACAGCTTGTTAAAGCCGGAGTTTGCCTGAACCGCACCAAGACCAAGCGAGGTGGCAAGACCGAAAAGGGTCGCAAAAACAGCAAGAATATCAATGATATGCCCCGGCCATCCCCAGACGCGTTCACCGAAGATCGGATAGAAGGCGGAACGGATGGTCAGCGGCAGACCCTTGTTATAGCTAAACAGGGCAAGGCTAAGGGCCACGATGGCATAAATCGCCCAAGGGTGAAGGGCCCAGTGGAAGATCGAGGCCGCCATACCCAGACGAATGGCTTCTTCCTGCGTGGCCGCCGCACCAAGTGGTGCCCAGTCGGTCCGAATGCCATCGGCCCCCACGGCAGTCCCGCCCAGAGAAGACGAGAAATGGCTTAGCGGTTCCGAGACCCCATAGAACATAAGCCCGATACCCATGCCAGCCGCAAACAGCATGGAGAACCAGCTTAGATAGCTGAAATCGGGTGTTGCATCCCGTCCACCAAGCCGGACCTTGCCATAGGGGCTGACGACGACGACAAGGCAGAGGATTACGAAAATGTCGGCGGCACCGATGAAGAACCAGTCGAAGCCCTGTGTGACTTCGGAGAACAGCAGGCTGAAAACAGAGTTCGCCTGATCTGGCATCAGCAGTGTGTAGGCAACGAACGCGATAACGGTCAGGGCGGAGACGGCAAAGACGGGGTTATGGATATCGAACCCGATGGGGCCCAGTTTGCCTTCGATATTGTCCTGACCAATATTGTAGTCTGTATCTATTTGGCCTTCTGGCGGCGTTTCTTCCGCCGCTGTTTTTACGTCACTCATGAAGCATTCTCCTGTTATGAACCTGCGAAAAAATTCCGTCAGGAGAGATCCTTTTGCTGGACCCTTCTTGTGATTTTGAATCAAAGGTGCCACGCACGCCAAAAGGCGAGCTCGTTCAGAACTGTCTTAACGTGCGGGGCGTAAGGCAGAGGTCTTAGAGTTCGACCTCGATGTCCGACAAAGGTGTCGAACAACAAATCAGGACTTTTCCCTGATCTATTTCGCGCTGGCGGATGCCGCCACCGTGTTGCATATCGACTTCACCGGAAATCAGTTTTGACTTACAGGTGCCGCAGATGCCGCGCTGGCAGGAGGACATTGGCAATATCCCCGCTTCGCGGGCTGCTGACAGCACCGTCATGCCCGGACCACATTCGACAACATGGCCGGTTTTGGTGAAGCTCACCCGGAAAGTCTGGCCGCTTATTTCCGGGGCCGCGACAGGCTCTTCAAAGGTTCCGGCGGTTTCCGCGCCGAAGTCGAAGCTTTCCTCGTAATATTTCTCCATGTCGAAACCGGTATCGCGCAGCATATTGCGGACACCTTCCATGAAGGGGGCAGGACCGCAGCAAAACACCTTGCGGTCCTTGAAATCGGGCAGCATGAGCGACAGCATCTGGATGTTGAAGCGGCCGGTATAGCCGCTCCAGCTATGATGGGCGGCGGCCGTACTGCAGGTGAAGGCAAGTTTCAGGCCCGGGTTCTGGGCCGCGAGAAGCGAGAGTTCATCGCGGAAAATGATGTCGGCCGGGGTGCGTGCGGCGTGGATGAAACACAGATCCGACGGTTCGGACAGATCGCAGGCCGTGCGGGTCATCGACATCATCGGGGTGATGCCGCTGCCAGCGGAAATGAACAGAAGCTTTTCCTCGCCGGTGGCGTCGGTGGTGAATTCACCGAACGGGCCGGAAACATTCACCTCCTTGCCCGGCAGCATATAATCATGCAGCCAGTTCGAACCGGGGCCACCCGGTACGCGTTTGACCGTGATTTCGATCCGGTAGGGGCGGGCGGCCGATCCCGAAATCGTGTAACTGCGCGTGACCATGCCTTCGACAGGCAATTCAAACGTCATGTACTGGCCCGGATAGAAGCGAAACGCGCGCGGTTCGCGGGCCGAAAAGACGAATGTCTTTACGTCATGGGTTTCCTGCCGTACCTGCCGACAGACCAGAACGTCATCCTGTTCCGGGTCCCAAAGCGGGATGCGGGTGGCCTCGGTAAAGTTTTCATCGTCCCCGGACGGGGCGGCTTGGCCGGTTGCCGGTGGATTGGTCTGCGTCATCATTTGGTGGCCGCCCCGGATTTGTCTTTGGCCAGATGCTGTTTCATCCGTGCGATATACCAGTCACAGAAGGCTTCGACATGCGGTTCGGTAAAGCTTGAATAGGGGCCGGGTTCGTAGGATGGCTGTTCACTGCCAAGCTGGGCAAGACGGACCAGATCGGCGTCCTGCTGGTTTGTCATTTTCCAGACCTGGGTCAGGTTATCGAGATTGTAGTCTTCGCCTTCGATGGCATCCTTGTGGACCAGCCAGGTTGTGCGCACCAGCGTGCGGTCGGCTGACAGCGGCAGGACCGAGAAGGTGACGATATGGTCACTCATGAAATGGTGCCATGAATTCGGATGCGTCCAGAAGCTGAGCCCGCCAAGCTTCGGATCGGTGAATTTGCCAAGCAGCTTTTTGGAGGCGACCTTGGTATCGAGCGTCTGGGATTCTCCTTCCCACATCAGGGGCAGGCGCATGGTGCGGAAGCCGGTGATATCGGAAAGGTGATCTTCTTCTGCGGATGGCAGGCCGCAGGATTCCCAGCGTTTATGGTCGTTTTCAACCGCGTTGGTATATTTCTTGACGTCTTCGGACCGGCGTTCGTCCATTTCATCGGGGGAGAAGCCAAAACCGAATTCGGAAAGCGGTACGGTCAATTGCGGATGGTTGGCTTCGCAGTGATAGCATTCGCGGTTGTTTTCCATCGTCAGCTTCCAATTGCCTTCCTCGATCAGGTCGGAGGTGAAGGCAACCTTGCAATTGGCGATGTCGTGCGGCGCGATATAGGGCGTCATCACGCGGGCCATTTCATCGATATCTTTGGGCGCTTCATCGGCAAGGCAGATGAAAATCAGCCCGGCGATGGAACGGATATGGACGGCCTTTAGCCCGTGACAGCTTTTATCGAAGCCAGCACCCATATGTTCGGCCAGAATCAGGTCGCCGTCTTCGTTATAGGTCCAGCCGTGATAGCGGCAGACGATATTGCCGATGGTGGTGGCCCGTTCGTCAATCAGCTTTGCCCCGCGGTGGCGGCACACATTGTGAAAGGCGCGGATTTCCATATCGTCGCCGCGCAGAAGCAGGATGGAGGCGCGGCCAACCTCGACCGTGATGCAATCACCGGGTTCGGGCAGTTCCGGCTCGACCGCAACGAAAATCCAGTGCTGATTGAAGATCGCCTCGACATCAAGCTTGAGGATTTCCGGGGCGTTATAAAATGGCGCTTCGAGGCTTTTGCCTTTTTCGCGGCGCGACACGAGATCTTGTATGTCAGAAGAAAAGCGCATGATCAGATACCTCGGCGTCTAAGCGGTACCACGAAGAGAGGACTTTGTCGGTCCTTGCGGAATTATAGGATGATGGACCTCTGTCGGGTGCAAGGAAACAAGATGCTGCGACTTTCATCGGGCTTCTTGCGCGATTGCCAGCCGGTTTCGGGCTTTGGTCACGGAAGCAGCCGGAGGAAAGAAAATCGCATGGCATTCGGTCCCGTCGGCACATCCCGGCATAACCCGCACTGTCCATTACAGGGGGGGTGATACGGGCAAGACAGGTCCCTGTATGAGGGTTGCCAGTCTCGTGCATGGCACGGGCTATCAATTGCACCCAAAGTCTCCCTCTTTTCATGCGGCAGGTAACCTGCTCTTCATTCGCCCTTGATCGACAACGAGCGATTAAAAAGATTTCAAAATCTATTGCGAATTGGAAGGCAGTTGGCAGGAACCTTGAGGCAATCACACAGTAAAATTGCGACGCAGGACTGTAACATTGGCAAAGAGCTTCGTATGAAGGGCCCAACCGGCCAGGGTAGCATGCCCAAGGGGTCGTGCAGCCCGATCGTCAGAGAAACCCGATCCATCGCCCCGCGAGAAGGGCGGAGGGCCAGATCAGCAGCGATAATGCGGCCATGATACGGGTTGGGCGCGTTATCCTGCCGGTCGTGATGGCATGGCGCCAGCCAGGTGCGACATGCTGTATTACGATGGTGGCGATACCCAGTGCGACAAGCAGCATCTTCCATCGGAAAGCCGTGTTGTCGAGATACTCGACCGCGTTGACCGACCAGAGTGCCGGACCGGTCAGAAGAACAAGCAAAAAACCGCATCCTGCCGCACGCGACAGGAACGGTCCGATTACCCGGATATCGGGCCTGCGAATGATCCCGACAAGTCGCAAATCCAGCGGAACGATTGCACCGATCAGCAATGAAAGCCCGAGAATATGCGCGGCATTGACCAGCATATAAAGCGGCCCCGGGCTACGTAATGCGGTGGCAAGGGTGCTTGCCTCCAGCCAGGTCGCAAGTTCCTGCAAACGTCAGTTTCCCTGAATGCGTTCGGGATACAGATCGTAATTCTGGCCGTCGATGATGATGCGGACGGCTTTCATATGTGCTTCTGCCGGGTCCTTGTTCCGGTTTCCGATCACGGTAATCGCATCACCGGGCTGCGCAGTGTCGCCGGTGAAGCCTGATCGTGCTGTCTGATTGGGGTTTCCCAGATCAACCTGCCAGACTGTGCCTTCGGCGTCGGTGACTGTCAGCGAGGGATGGGGCGGGTTCATCGAAATGCTTTCGATTGTGCCTTCAAGGGTCATCTGGGTGCTTTCGGCCCATGACCAGCCGTGATGGGCGAAGGCGGGCAGGGACGGGGTGATCAGTATGACCGTCACGGCAAGCATGAAAGCCTTGCAGATACGAGTGGGCATGTTTCTGTATCTCCTGTCTGGATTGAGCATATGCAGGCCCCTCAAACCCGGAGAGAATGACATAATTTTCTCTCCTTATGATTTCACAAGCGTGTGAGACTTCAATTCCTGCGCAACCGATGGTGAGATAGGTGCGGTGGATTTCCTGTTACCCTCTCGGGGATTGATCCGGATGACGATTGACCGGGTTCTGTTCAAATTGTATGAGGATATAACGCCGATAACAATAATATGAGGATCAATGTGGCCGTATCTCCGTCTTTGCATTCCCCGTCATCGCAGTCTGCACATCCGGCATGGATTGCGGTGGATTGGGGGACGTCGAACGTTCGCGCATGGGCGATGGATGATGGCAACAGCATCCTTGATCAGGCTTCAAGCCCGCTTGGCATGAATGCTATTGCCGCCGATGATGCGCTTAGTTTCGAGGGTGTGTTGATTGGCCTGATTGATCGGTGGTTGCCGCGTGATGCGACTGTGCGGGTCCAGGTTGTTATCTGCGGCATGGCCGGGGCAAAGCAGGGATGGCTTGAAGCGCCTTATTGTTCCGTGCCGGTGCGCCCCGAAGAACTGGCATCGGGGGCTGTTCGGCCCGATATTTCCGATCCGCGGATCGATGTTGCGATCTTGCCGGGCCTTAAACAGATTGATGATCCCGATGTGATGCGCGGCGAGGAAACCCAGCTTGTCGGGTTCATGGCGGCCCACCCGGCATTTGATGGCTGGGTCTGTTTGCCCGGCACCCATTCGAAATGGGCGCGGGTTTCCGGCGGTGCGATCCGCGGATTTAAAACCTATATGACGGGCGAGGTCTTTGCCCTGCTGTCAAAGCAATCGATCCTGCGGCATTCGATGGATGACCGGTGGGATGATGCCGTGTTCGAGCAAACCGTGCGCGAGGCGGCAAGTGCGCCAAGCGGCTTCCTGCACAGGTTATTTACCGTGCGTGCCGGCGGATTGGTCGGCAATGCCGATGCCGCAAGCCAGCCGGGGGCTTCCGTCCTTTCCGGTGCGGTCATCGGATCGGAAATTGCCGATGTGGTTCGTGACCTTGGCAGGGATAGCCAGATTGCCCAGATTGCATTGATCGGCGATGGCAAACTGGCGGGACTATATCGCAAGGCACTGGCCGCCCATGGGTTTGATGCCGATGCGGTGGATGGCGAGGCGATCACGATCGCTGGTCTGGCAAATGCCTATCGCGTAATAAACATATCGTAACAGTATCTTTTTTCAGGTTTTGCAGGTGTAAAATGGCATATCCGACTTCGGTCAATTCGCAGATCACGGACGCGGCAACCCCCGTGTCGCATCGCCGGTTGATTGCCATCCTGCGCGGCGTGAAACCCGACGAGGCGGCATCAATGGCGCGTGCCCTTGTCGATGCCGGGATCACGATGATCGAAGTGCCGCTGAATTCGCCAGAACCGCTTGAAAGCATTGTAGCGATGAAGGCCGAAGTTGGTGATGCGGCCCTGATTGGTGCCGGTACGGTCTTGACCGAGGATGACGTCGAACGGGTCAAGGCGGCACGGGGCGAGTTCATCGTGTCGCCCAATTGTGATAGTGCGGTCATCACCAAAACCAGGGAACTTGGCATGGGATCATGGCCCGGTGTTCTGACACCGAGCGAATGTTTTGCCGCGATCCGGGCCGGTGCAAGCGGGCTTAAAATCTTTCCGGCCAGCATCATCGGTGCGGAGGGCATCAAGGCAATGCGCGCCGTATTGCCAAAAGACATGCCCGTCTATGCGGTTGGCGGGGTCGGGCCGGATGATTTTGCGACCTATGCCAAGGCCGGTTGTGACGGTTTTGGGCTTGGGTCCGGCATCTATAAACCCGGTATGGCGGCCAGTGACGTTTCAAAGGCCGCCATGGCCTATGTCGCGGCGCATGATGCGGTGTTTGGTTAAAGCGTTTTGCGTTTAATCGATTAACAAACGTTTGATCTATTGGCAGTTGATGGTGCTAAAGCCCACAGAGCCTGTCGTTGCACCAGAAAGGTTGCAACTGCCATCATTTGTCGTGTTCCCGGTAGAGGCAGCGTTGAAGCTTGTTGTTCCTGCGCCACTAGAAGAAATAACAGTTTTAAGGGTGCCTGTTGAAAACGAAAACGTGTTGTTGGCAATGGTGGGGTTGGTGGAATTTGAAATGATAATTCCGACCGCACCAGCGGTATTTGATGATGGCGATATGGTGTTATTGCGAACCACCAGATTGGTTGAATTACGCGCATCAATGCCGACGCCGCCCCCCGTCGCACCGAAGGCCGTGAGCGTACTGTTTTCGATTGTGACGCCGGTTGTGTTGTCAGCGCGAACGGCAAAAATGCCAGTCCCACCGTTATCCGAATTGCTGACGGTCATTCCGATCAGTTTGGTATTGTCTCTCATTAACAGAGCATAGGGGCTATTTTGGTCCGTCGCCGCGATTTTGCCGCCAGAGACAGTCAGGATCGCTTCGCGACCGGAAGGGGATTTGACAGTGATATTGCCGGACCCGACCAGCGTTTGACCGGCAACCATATTTACCTGGGTCGTTACATCAATTGTCCCACCGATGATAACCGTGTTGGCACCTGCTGTGTCCAGTGCAGTATTCAGTGCTGCTGTGTTGGCCACCGATGAGGAGGTAATAACCGTCAATGTCTGGCCATCGGCGGTTCCGGTTGCGGTTTCAACCGGGCCGAAGGCACCGGACTGGCTGACAATATCGATATCGCGGATCACCGGTTCGGTCATACGGCGTTCCATCGGTGTCAGGCGTTTGCGGCCTGAACCAAAGAATTGCAACGGAATGCGAAGGCGTGCCGTCACGAAACCTTGTGAACCGCGCGGATTGTCATGTTGCCATTCGCTGCCGATGGAAAAGCGTGATCCGTCCCAAAGCCAGGGGACCTCGTCGAATGCCATTTCAGCCCGCAGTCGCGGACCGGTTATGTCCGCGACCTCGTCGGCAAAGAAATGATATCCACCGGCGAACAGTCTGATTTGCTGGGGTTCTTCTGGTTCATAGACCGGTAGACGCCAACCGATTTCGCCATCAAAGCCAGCCATGCTGCGTTCTTCGCCGCCAAGGAAGCTGATGGTTGTGCCCGACAGGCTGACCTCGTTCAAGGCGTCCACATTGCGAACACGACTGCCCTGCGGCACATAGGCATTGGTACGAAAATCCCAGTCGGTTGAAAGCGCCTCGGCACCGAGGGTTACCTGATTGAAGTAGTTTCCCCATTCACTTTCGCGCCGATCGAAATAGGCAATACCACCCAGATTCCAGCCGCTTTCATGCATGTGGCGGATGCCAAGGCCAAAGTTGCCTTCGCGGCCGTTGTCGTCATCAAAGCGTGCTCGAAAATTGGCAAATAACATGCTGTCATTGTTTTGAAGAAGAGGGATGAACATGTCACCTTCGCCAAGGCTGCGCTCGGTCCCGGCCTTGCCTTCAAAGTCAATATGCGAACCCCATTTCGGCACGTCCTGATCTTGCGCGATTACTGCATTGCTGGTGCCATCAACCACCAGTAATGCAAGCCACGCGGTCAAAAGACCATGAAGATTAACGGATTTCATTGTACGTTTTGCCCGACTGTCCCGGTGAACGCACCCGGTGATTATCCCATCTTATTGATTAGTTTTATGCTTTTTATTTTATGCGTTCAGTCTTCTGTTTATATCAACTCCGGGTAACTTTCAATGAAGCCATATATCTTCGGGTTACTTTTCTGGAACGGTTCCAATCATTTGCAGTAGGAAGGTCCGCCGTTCGCAGCTTGCCTGTCTCCGGGATTTGGGACGTTATTTCGGTCCATTTTGAACGATCATTCTGAAAGGACTGGAACGGGGTTTGACCCGCTTGGCAGGCCGGTCTAAATTCCTGCCATTGCAAGAACTCCAGAATGGGAGGATCCATTGGATCTGGGAATCAAGGGCCGCAAGGCGATTGTCTGCGCGTCATCAAAGGGACTTGGGCGTGGTTGCGCGATCAAGCTGGCGGAAGCGGGTGTTGATCTGACGCTGAATGCGCGTTCCGAAGGGCCGTTAAACGAAACGGCGGAATATATCCGCGATACGTTTGGTGTGAAAGTCACCACGGTTGCGTGTGACATCACCACCGAAGAGGGTCGCAACAAGGTTCTGGCGGCCGAAGGCATGCCCGATATTCTGGTCAATAATGCCGGTGGTCCGCCGCCCGGTGTCTGGTCCGACTGGGGACAGAAGGAATGGGAGGCGGCGGTTCAGTCCAACATGCTGACCCCGATTCTGCTGGCGACCGCGGTTTTGCCGGGCATGATTTCGCGCAAATGGGGCCGGATCGTCAATATCACGTCGGGTTCGGTCAAATCGCCGATCCCGCATCTGGGGCTTTCGAATGCCGCACGGGCCGGGTTGACCGGCTTTGTGGCCGGGACCGCACGCCAGGTGGCCAAGGATGGCGTGATCATGAATAACCTGCTGCCGGGGCAGCATGATACGGATCGTATCAATGCATTGATGACCAATCGGGCCAAGAACGAGGATATCAGCCTTGACGAGGCGCGCGCCAAAACGCAGGCGGGTCTTCCGACCGGGCGTTTTGGTGATCCGATTGATTTCGGGGCGACCTGTGCCTTCATGTGCAGCGAACACGCAAAATTCATGGTCGGTCAAAACATTCTGCTTGATGGTGGGGCCTTCAACTCCACCATGGGCTGATATGTCGTCTTACGCTACAGGGCGGTCTGCAACGAAATCCAGCATATCACCAAATGCCCGGCGCAAAGGGTGGTGCTAGCATGGCGTCATTCACCTTTGTCTATGTGTTGCGCGAGCGGGAGGTTCCCCGCCCGCGCACCTATGTCGGCTGGTCAACCGATGTCGAGGCCCGGCTTGCCACGCACAATAGCGGCAAGGGAGCCAAGACGACGCGCGGGCGGCAATGGGACCTTGTTTATGTCGAACGGTTCCGCACCTTTGGCGAGGCGATGAGCCGCGAATGGCATTTGAAGCGCGACCGGAAATTGCGCAAAATGCTGGCAGGTGATGGGTAATATACAAATCAGGGCTTGAATATTTGCGCGCACTCGCAGATATGTGGGCCAACAGTTTGAAACCATCAGGACGACATCATGCCGGTAGAACGCAAAAATCCGCTGAAGCTCAATAACCTGCAGCTGCGCACGCTTGTGCTGGCGCAGATTATCGCCAAGGACCCGAATTCGGGTTCGATTGACGAGGCCACCGGTGATGCGACCCTTTTGCGCATTCCGCATGCGCATGGTGATCATGTCCATGTTGGCAAGTTCGTGGTTGCCGCGCGTGATGCCAGCGGCTTTGCCAACCCGGCGGTCTGGGTTGCCCTGGCCCGCAAGGGACTGGTGCGTGAAGGGTATCCGGCCAGCATCGTCCTGACCCGCGAGGGCATGGAATACAATACCGGCCTTGCCGAGAATTTTGTCGAAGAGTCAGATCACTGATCTGTCACTCCGGACCAACGAAAAGCCCCGATCCGTCGGGGCTTTTTTTATTCCAGAATGAACTGCCCGTTTTTGATTTTCACGAAGTAGGCATTGCGTTTTCCGTCACCGAACTGATCAAACATCAATTCCTGATGCAGGCCCTGTTGCGGTGGCAGGGTCACAAGCGCATCCGAAAGCGGTTGATCGGGGGCCCGGGTTTCCATGGCGGCGGTCAGGACCGTCATTGCGTCATAGGCCAGGACACTTGTATAGCCAGGCTGTTCATTGAATTTCTGACGGTAATCGGCGACAAATTTCTGATAGCGCGGATTGGTGGCATAACGATCATAGGTTTGCAGCAGTTCCATGCCTTCGACAGCGTCCCCGCCAAGGGTGATCAATTGTTCGGTGCCGGCCCATTCGGCGGTCGAAAGTGGGATATCTTGATCTGTTTTGCGGATTTCCTTTGCCAGTTCGGCACTGTCGACACCGTTGGCAACAAAGATGATCGTATCGGGATTATCGGCCAGAAGTTGCCGGGCGACATCCGGTTTGGTGGTATCGGCGGTGTTGAACCAGACTTTCGAGAGAACCCGACCGCCGAGCTTGTCAAAGGTCAGCAGGAATTCACGGTACCAGCTTTCGGTGAAGGCTTCGTTTTCACCGTCCAGGGCAAGGGAAATGCGCATGCGCCCCTTGTCGATGTTACGTCTGGCGTAGGCATCGGCATTTTCCCGCGTGGTTGAATTCATGCGGAAAAAGTTATCGCGAAGGCCGGTGAATTCTGCAGCGGAGGCGGTCGGTGAAATGGTCACGATATCAAGTTCGTTGACCACCGGCAGCATTGCCATGCCGACCGAGCTTATGATTGGTCCGATAATGGCGGTCACGCCAAGTTCCTTGAATTCGCGAACCGCTGCCTTTGCCGTTTCGGGATTTTTCTGATCATCGCGTGCGATGATTTCAAGTTTGCGACCGTGAATGCCGCCTTGCTGGTTCACCTGTTCCACGGCAAGTTCAAGCGCATGAAGTGCCGCAATTCCGGTATCGGCACCGTCACCGGAAATACCGGCAATGAAACCGATTTTGATCGGGCCGCTTTCCCCACAGCCAAACAGCATCATCGCAGCCGCGACGATGGCACAAAAACGGATGGACAATCCGGGCTTCTTTACCGGTCTTGATGCGCGATCTTCGTGCTTGTTCATATTTTGCCGAACCGGTTGAAAAAGAAGATTATTGTTTGTGTTATCAGACTGTTTGATATGGCGCGCGCCGATCACGACTTCAAGTTTCCCCAACGCGGATGTTTGCCTTATCCGAAGTCCCGACGTGCCTGCATTACGCGGCCCGCCGTCGTCAGTAGACATAACGCCCCGAAAATCCCGGCAATCTGATTAAACCATTGCGGGAAAACGCATATTAGCACAAGAATCAGGATGGTTTCGCTGCCTTCTGTAATGCCGGTCAGGTAATAGAAGCTTTTCTTGCCCTGTTTTTCATGGTTGCGGCCGGTTTTGGCCGCGATGATCGCATAGGCCAGAAAGCTTGATCCGGTGCCGACAAAACAGAAAATCAGAAATGCCGCCATAAGGGCGTGTTCCGGCCGTCCGATGGCAAAGGCCAGAATGATACCGGCATAAAACAGGAAATCGGCGACAATATCGTAATAGCCGCCAAGGTCGCTTTCCTGTGATTTTGATCCGGCATGGCGGGACCGGGGCTGGGTATGGCGGGCAACGGCGCCGTCAAGACCATCCATGATGCGGCTGAGTATAATCAGGCCAAGCGCGATGTGATCAAGCCGGAAGGCGAGTGCGGCTGCAGCCAGAAGACCAAGGACAAAACCAAGGCCGGTGACCATGTTGGGCGTAATGCCGCTTCCCGATAGCTGGCGGGCGACGGCATTGAGCGGTTTGTCGATCAGGGGGCGCAGGCGGGCATCAAACATTTTGGTTTCCGGTTAAATCATTGCAGGCACATCATAATCCTATCACGGTCTTTGGGGAAATCATGCACGTGTGATGATGCCGGTTGAAAATTGTCCGATTGACGGGGCGTTGAAAACGGGATTGGCTATCGGTTGGAAAACCTTTGATCTCTTATCGGTGCGCTCCAGATGTCCGTTTCAGATGCCCAGCCTGTTTCCCCGTTTGCTGCAAACGGCATTCGACATGACGTGCGTGACATTGGCGCGTCGCTGATCCGCGAGGTTGCCCATCTGGGTATGGGACGCGAAAATATCGTGCCGCTATGGTTTGGCGAACCCGATCAGCCGACCCCGGAATTCATTCGCAAGGCGGCGATTTCGGCCCTTGAGGCGGGCGATACTTTTTATCAGCCCAACCGGGGGATCACGCCGCTTCGCGATGCGCTGGCGGTTTATGGCAATCGTCTTTATGGCACGGCACTTGATCGTCAAAACATCACCGTGACGGTATCGGGGCTAAATGCCCTGATGATTGCGATGCAGTCGATCCTGAAGGCGGGCGACAGGATGGTGACCACAGCCCCAATCTGGCCCAACATTGTTGCCATGCCAAAGGTTCTGGGTGCGCAGGTGACAACCGTGCCGTTGCGGTCCGGGAATGATGGCTGGCAGCTTGATATTGATGAATTCATTGCCGCCTGTGCGCCCGATACGCGCGCCATACTGATCAATTCGCCGAATAATCCGACCGGTTGGGTCATGCCCGCGGAGGACCAGAAAAAGCTGGTCGAATTTGCCACTGAACGAGGCATTTGGTTGATCGCGGATGAGGTTTATGCGCGCCTGATCTATGACGGATCGGACGTGGCCCCGTCATTTGTGCCCTATGTCAGCGACGATACGCGGATCATGGTGATCAACAGCTTTTCCAAAAGCTGGGCGATGACCGGCTGGCGGTTGGGTTGGATCACTGCACCCAAGGGGGTTGGCAGTGAACTTGAAAAGCTGATGGAATTCAATGTGTCCTGCCCGGCGGGGTTCATTCAGCAGGCGGGGATTGTAGCGCTTGAGGAAGGCGAGGAATTTGTTGCGGGCTCGCGCGCCAGATATAGCCGTGCACGTGCAGCAATCATCGAACGGTTGCGCGACATGAACCGCATCCACCTGCCCGAAGCAGACGGCGCATTCTATGCGTTTTTCCGGGTTGATGGGGTTGAGGATACGCTTTCCTTTGCCAAGGATCTTTTGCTGTCCGAGGGCATCGGCCTTGCGCCCGGCGAGGCATTCGGGCCAGAGGGGGCAGGCCATATCCGTGCCTGTTACGCGGTATCGGAAGACCGCATTCACAAGGCGATGGACGGACTGGCCCGGTTTTTGAAGCGTTAGTTTCGATACAGGCAGGTGATATTGCTGCCTTGCCGGGCGAAAAAGGCGGCCTGGTGTTTCAGGCGTTCGCGGGCGTCGTCATCGATGTTTCCATCATCGCCGGTGCTTTCGAGTTCGATCACGGTGGCGTCGCGGCGGGCGAGGCCCAGAATGTCGGGTGCTATGCCGGGCATGTGGAAGATGATGTCGGATGTTTCAATCGCGCGTGCAATGCCATGGGCAAGGTCAAAGGCATTGTCGGCCGTGACATCAGCATGCAGGATCTGGCCGCCCGGAACGGTGGCGGAACTGCCTTCGGGGACGAAGCGGGTCAGGGCGGCGTCAAGGTCCTGCGGGGTGCTTTGCGTCAGGTGGGTGTCCTGCAAACCGTTCTGGAAAAAATGTGTCCAGAACCGCTGTCTTGCGACATTGTCGGGCAGGTGGGCGGCAACGCGACGGCGTGCGCTGCGGGCGAGGCTTGCCAATTGTGACATCGAGGCGGGCAGGGTGGTTTCAAGGCGTTGGCGGATGATGCGGGCCAGTGCCGGGGCGCAGCCGCCCGTCGAGATCGTGACCATCACCGGTGCCCGGTCAAGGATTGCAGGGACGATGAAATCGCAATGTTCGGTCTTGTCGACGACATTCAAAAGGATGTTGCGCCGTTTGGCCGCGATCTTGACCCGGCGGGTCATGTGCATGTCATCGGCGGCGTCAAAGATCATCACCGCGCCATTTAGCATGGTATCGACAAACGGGGCTGCTTCCCAACGGATCGCGCCGGTATCGACCATCGTTGCGATGTCGGTGCACAGTTCCGGGGCGATGACGGTAATATCGGCCTGACTGCGCAGCAAAAGGAGGAGTTTGCCCGCCGCGACCTCACCCCCGCCCAGCACGACGACCTTTTTGCCGGTGACATGGACGAAGGCCGGAAAGAAGGGGAAGGTTTCCCGGTTTTCCGTTTCAGGGCCATACAGGTTTTCGGGTTTGGCCGGTTTATACTGCTGCTTATTCTGCGGCGCGCGGTAATGCGTCATCAAGAATCTCCTTGAGTTCGGGCAGGCAGGAGCCGCATCCGGTTCCGGCTTGCAACAGGCGACCGATATCGGCGGTGCTGACCGCATTCTGGTCATGGATGGCGCGTGTGATGGCCGCCAGCCCGACCGAGAAGCACGAACAGATCAAACGATCATTGATGGCCCCGGCATCGGGCATACGCCCGGCAAGCAGGGCATTGCGTTCCGGGCCGCTGATCGCATCATTGCCAAGCAGTGCCGATATCCAGTCCCGGCCAAGGGTTGGGCGATCCGGGCCGACAAAAAGTGCACCCGTGATGCGGTCGCCATTCAGGCGGGCATAGCGATGAACGCCTTTTTTGCCGTCGTTATATTCAATGATGTGTTCGATGGCGTTTTCATCACCAATATTGTTCGTCGCCATCGGCAGCATGGATTTGAACAGGCAGGGTCTGTCACCGGCGATTTCATAAATCATGCAGCCGGGGCCGGTTGCCGCCACCCAATAGGGCAGGTCTGAAAGATCAACCGGCGTGTTGGAAAACAGCAATCCCTGCCACAGCGGTTCAAACGGTTCGATGGAAACCGGGATATGTTTGGTTTCCGGTTGTCCGGAATAGGGATCAACATGGGCGGTTGGCAAACGCCCGATACCGCCCGCCGATGAATAAACATCGTTCCAGTGCATCGGCATGAAGACTTCGCCGGGCATCTGGGCGTCTGATACAGACACGCGCATCAATGCGGTGCCGCGTTTGCTTCTGATCCGGGCAAGGCCGCCATCGGTCAGCTTGTAACGCTTGGCATCAAGGATATTGACTTCGAGCAGCGGTTCGGGCCGATGGGCCGAAAGGCGCGCGGCGGTGCCAGTACGGGTCATGGTGTGCCATTGGTCGCGATACCGGCCGCTATTGGCGATCAGCGGGAATTCCTTGCCGGGTTGCGACATGGGCAGTTTATGCGCGACCGCCAGCATACGGGCCCGCCCGTTTGAGGTGGTGAAAATGCCATTGCCATACAGGCGTTCGGCTCCGCCAGCGGGTTGATGTTTGCGCGATGCGGGCCATTGGAAGGGTTCCATGGCGTCATAGGTCGATTTCTTTGCCTTGTGCCACTGGCCGATATCAAAGGCGCGCATGCCGTCATTTTCAAATTCCGACAGGGCGGCATGTTCGGCGAAAATATCGGCAGGATCGCGGTATTTGAACGCCTTGCCATATCCCATGGCGCGTGCGACCTGCGTCATGATCCACCAGTCGGGTTTGGCGTCACCCTGTAGTTCGCGGAACGGGCGTTGGCGGGAAATGCGGCGTTCGGAATTGGTGACCGTGCCGGATTTTTCGGCCCACCCGGCAGCGGGAAGTTTGATATGGGCATAACGCAGCGTGTCGGTATCGTTCACCGTGTCGGACACGATGACAAGCGGGCAGCGCGACAGGGCAAGACGGACGCGGTCCGCATCGGGCAGGCTGACGGCAGGGTTGGTTGCCATGACCCAGACGGCCTTGATTTCACCGCGTTCGATGGCGCGGAACATATCAACCGCCTTGTATCCCTCGCCCGGTTCCAGAATATCGGATTTCCAGAACCGGCGGACCCGGTCAACGTCGTTAACATCGTTCGGGTCCATATGGGCGGCAAGCTGGTTGGCAAGGCCGCCGACCTCGCGTCCGCCCATGGCGTTTGGCTGGCCTGTGACGGAAAACGGGCTTGAACCCGGTTTGCCGACCCGTCCGGTCGCCAGATGGGTATTGATGATCGCATTGACCTTGTCAGAGCCGCTGCTGGACTGGTTGACACCTTGCGAAAACACGGTGACCGTGCGGTCAAAGGCGGCAAACCAGTTAAAGAACGTTTCCAGTTTCCCCAGACCCGAGCCGTCATGATCGGCGTACGCGCTGATCTCGGAAGGATAATCGAGGCCGCATTTTTTTGCTGTACTCTCGATATCGGGGCAGTCCGCGCGCGCCTCGGCGATGGCGGTTTCATAGCCGCTGACATGGCGGGCGACATATTGAAGGTCGCAATGACCGTTCTGGTCAAGCCATGCCAGCAGGCCGTTAAACAGGGCAACGTCGCTGCCCGGTTTGATTGGCAGGTGCAGATCGGCGATGTCGCAGCTTGCGGTTTTGCGCGGATCGATCACGACGATTTTGGTGCCGTGCTTTTCCCTGGCTGCGCGCAAACGCTGGTTCAGGACCGGATGGCACCATGCCAGGTTCGATCCGGTCAGAACGACCAGATCGGCAATTTCCAGGTCTTCGTAACATCCCGGTACAACATCGGCACCAAAGGCACGTTTATGCCCGACCACGGTTGATGCCATGCAAAGCCGGGAATTGGTATCGATATGCGGCGACCCGATGAAGCCCTTGATCAGCTTGTTGGCGATATAATAGTCCTCGGTCAATAACTGACCGGAAACATAGAACGCCACCGATTTCGGGCCGTGTTTCTGAATGGTCGCGCGCAGGCGATCCGCGGTTTCCTGTGTTGCTGTCGGCCAGTCGACGGTTTTGCCGTCGATTTCGGGTTTCAGCAGGCGGAAATCGCGCTTCATCTCGGCGGTGATCGTATCGATCAGGGCGGCACCCTTTGAGCATAACCGGCCCCGGTTGGCCGGGTGATCGGGGTCGCCCCCGACCGCCCAGCCGTCCCGGGTGGGGGAGACGATCAGGCCGCAGCCAACACCGCAATAAGGACAGGTGGTTTTAACCTCACCCCGCATGGCGCAGACCGATTTGTTCCGCCGTCAGGCCGATATGAACCGTGCCGTCAATGACGCGCAGTTCCACCTTGGCCGCACAGCCGTCATCGGGGCCCTGTGCCTCGCCGGTTTCAAGCGAAAAGACCATGTTATGCAGCGGGCAGGTGACGAAATGACCATGCACGATCCCCTGTGCCAGCGGCCCGTCCTTGTGCGGGCAGCGATCCAGAAGGGCATAGACCTGATCATCAAGGGTTCTGAAAATCGCGATGCGATCAGTTTCGGTCTGAAAGGTGCGGGCCCCCTGAAGCGGGATATTGGCGACCGGTCCGACATTTACCCAGTTTACGATATCCGTCATTGCCGTTACTCCGCTGCGATCAGGGAAAGGGATTTGAATTCGTGCGCATCCACGCCCTGGCTGGCGCGTTCGGCCCACGGATCGACCTGCGCCGTTTTCTGGCTTTCCATGAAACGTTCAAACAGGGCGGCGCGATTTTTGGCATCATCGACCACACGTTCCTGAACATGTTTCAGGCCAACACGTTCGATCCACGGTGCGGTGCGTTCCAGATAGCGGGCTTCTTCGCGGTAAAGCTGGATGAAGGCACCGCAATATTCTTTTACTTCCTGATCGGTTGTGACCTTGCACAGAAGTTCGGTCGCACGGACATGAATGCCGCCATTGCCGCCGACATGAAGGTCCCAGCCGCCATCGGTTGCGACAACGCCAAAATCCTTGATCGTGGCTTCGGCGCAGTTACGCGGACAACCTGATACTGCCATCTTGAATTTGTGGGGCATCCACGAACCCCAGGTCATTTTTTCAAGGTCGACGGCCATGCTCATCGACATCTGGGTGCCAAAGCGGCACCATTCCTGTCCGACACAGCTTTTGACCGTGCGAAGGGACTTGCCATAGGCGTGCCCCGAAACCATCCCGGCCGCATTCAGATCGGCCCAGACGGCAGGCAGGTCTTCTTTTTTTACACCCAGAAGGTCAATGCGCTGCCCGCCGGTGACCTTAACGGTCGGGATATTGAATTTGTCGGCGACATCGGCAATGGCGCGCAATTCGCGCGGGTTGGTCAGGCCACCCCACATGCGCGGCACCACCGAATAGGTGCCGTCTTTCTGAATGTTGGCATGGACGCGTTCATTAATGAAGCGCGACGCACCATGATCGGCATATTCACCCGGCCATGCGGCGAGCAGGTAATAGTTCAGCGCCGGGCGGCAGACATGGCAGCCGTCCGATGATTTCCATTCCAGTTCCTGCATGACGGCAGGCATGGATTTCAGTTCCTTGGCCTTGATCAGGCGACGGACATTGTCATGGTCATGATCGGTACAGGTGCAGATCGGTTTGACCGCAGCCGCCTGATAATCACCGCCAAGGGTTGCCGCCAGAAGGTTTTCGACAAGGCCGCTGCATGAACCACAGGATGCGGATGCCTTGGTGTGGCCTTTGACTTCGTCAAGCGTTGTCAGGCCCTTTTCGGTGATGGCGGAAACGATGGTTCCCTTGCAAATGCCGTTGCAGCCACAAATCTCTGCGTCGTCTGGCAGGGCGGCAACGGCATCAAGAGGGTTTCCGGCGGATCCTCCGGCAAAGGCTTGGCCAAAGGCAAGGGTATCGCGAAGCTCGGTCACGTCCTGAGCATCTTTCATCAGCTGGAAATACCAGCCGCCATCGGATGTATCGCCATAAAGGACGGCACCCTTGATCCTGCCGTCTTCCAGAACGATGCGTTTGTAAACGCCGCGTCCGGCATCGCGGAAGACGATTTCTTCGGTTTCGCCACCGCCGGAAAAATCACCGGCGGAAAAAACATCGACCCCGGTGACTTTCAGTTTGGTCGAGGTGACCGAACCGGCATAGCCATTGGTTGCGATTTCGGCCAGATGATCGGCACAGGATTTTGCCATTTCAAACAGCGGTGCAACAAGGCCATAGCACTGGCCGCGATGCTGCACGCATTCGCCAACGGCAAAGATATCCGGATCACTGGTGGTCATGACATCGTCAACGACAATGCCGCGTTCGACGGTCAGTCCCGCGTCTGCGGCAAGGCGCCCGTTGGGGCGGATGCCAACAGCCATGACCACCAGATCAGCCGGGATCATGCGCCCGTCCTTAAGCCGGACGCCGGTTACGCAATCGGTGCCGACGATTTCGGCGGTGTCGGCCTCGGTAATGACATTGATGCCCCGACGGCCAAGTTCCTGCGCGAGAAGGTAACCGGCCGACGGATCAAGCTGGCGTTCCATCACATGGCCCGCCAGATGCAGGACCGTGACCGACATGCCACGCGCCTGCAGGCCGACGGCGGCCTCAAGACCCAGAAGACCGCCACCGATGACGACAGCAGGGCCGCCATTCGCCGCGGTTTTCAGCATGGTATCGACATCATCGACATCGCGGAAGGTGACAACGCCCGAAAGCTTGTGGCCGGGGACCGGGATCATGATCGGGTCGGAACCGGTGGCCAGCAGAAGCTGGTCATAGGCGGTTTCGGTGCCGCTTCTGGAGATGACGACCTTGCGGGTGCGGTCGATTTCAATCACCGGATCGCCGGAAAACAGATGGATGCGGTTTTCCTGATACCATTCGGCGGTGTTGATGACGATATCGTCGAATTCCTTTTCGCCCGACAGAAGCGGGGATAGCATGATGCGGTTATAGTTCACGCGTGGCTCGGCCCCGAAAACGGTGATTTCGTATTTGTCAGGGGCGCGACCGAGGATTTCCTCGACGGTGCGCATGCCGGCCATGCCGTTGCCGATGACGACAAGGCGGGGTTTCTTGGTAAGTGCTGCAGGGACGTGGTTCATTTGTCTCTGGCTCCTGATCGCGGGAAGCGAATTGGCAAAAAAAAACGCCCGGTGCGCACTGCCTGTCAAAAAGGCAATCTCGCAACGGACGTCGTTATCCGGGTGAACCCGCCATTGGATTCTATATAGGGGTTTGGCATTTCTGCCGCGGCAGCAGGCGACCTTGCCCGCGCTCTTGCCCCTTACTATACAAGTTGCGTGCCAGAACTGCAGATTGCGCCGAAAAACTTGCAAAATACTGATTTAAAATAAGATTTTTGATGTCTGCGGGATAAGCAAAAATTGCATGAAACCTGTGATTGTTTAAAAAATAACCACACGCAAAATGATGAGATTAAAAAATGTGCAAGTATGCTGCTTTCAGGCGGGGTGAGTTTTTCGTCTGTGCAGTTGCGGTGGATAAATTGTATTGAATTTCAGGGAATTATTTGAAAATTTCCGCGTTGCGAAAAAATTGGCGCGCGGTTTGCACAACTTGTTTCGTGTGAGCCGCTTCGACGGAAGCAGGCCCAATGACGGGTGACTTACAGTTCTTCGTCCAATGGCGGGCGATCAGACGTTTGATTTTGGCGCGCAACGATGGCGCAGCCGCAGTCGAAACGAATGACGGGCCGCCAGCGGAATCCATCTGATGAAGCGTGCGGCCCTTGGGGAAATAACCGTCGGTCGCGACAACCGGGAAACCGGTTCGGAGTGACCCAAACGAAGGGCTTCATTGTTATGGAAATCAAAAACAAGGCTCCGCGGATCAATCTCTTCAGTCTCAAGACTGTCCAGATGCGGACTTTCCACCTGACCTGGCTTGCGTTCTTCCTGTGTTTCTTTGGCTGGTTCGGCATTGCGCCGCTGATGCCGCTTGTGCGCGATGATCTTGGCCTGACCAAGGGTGAAATCGGCAATACCATCATCGCGTCTGTCGCGATTACCGTTCTTGTGCGCCTTCTGATCGGGCCGCTTTGCGATAAAATCGGCCCGCGCAAGACCTATACGGCGTTGCTGGTTCTGGGGTCTTTGCCGGTCATGCTGATCGGGCTTGCCGACAGCTATGAAACATTCCTGCTGGCGCGTCTTGCCATCGGTTCGATCGGGGCATCGTTCGTGATCACGCAGTATCATACCTCGACCATGTTTGCGCCGAACGTTGTCGGTACCGCAAATGCGACTACGGCGGGCTGGGGTAACCTTGGCGGTGGTGTGACACAGATGGTCATGCCGCTGATCCTTGCCATGGTGCTTGGCTTTGGCGTTTCGGAAACCATGGGCTGGCGTCTGGCGATGGTCTTTCCGGGTGTGATCATGCTGGTGGTTGCGGCACTTTACTGGTTCTTCACCACCGATGCGCCGGATGGCAACTATGCCGACATGCGCAAAAGCGGTGCCCTGTCACCGGAAGACGATCATGCCGGTGCGACCAAGGGCATGCTGGCCGCGGCCAAGGATTACCGGGTCTGGGCGCTGTTTCTGGTTTACGGGGCGTGTTTCGGTGTCGAGCTTACGATCAACAACATTGCCGCGATCTATTTCTTTGACCGGTTTGAGCTTAGCCTTCAGACAGCCGGTCTGATTGCCGGTCTGTTTGGCCTGATGAACATCTTTGCCCGTACGCTGGGCGGGGTATTTTCCGACAAGTTTGCCGCCAAGGGCGGGCTTTCGGGACGGGTCAAGTTCCTGTTCCTGGCGCTGTTCATCGAAGGTGTTGCACTTGTTGCGTTTTCGATGATGGATGCGTTGGTCATCGCGGTTTCGATGATGGTGGTCTTCTCGCTTTTCGTGCAGATGTCCGAAGGTGCGACATTCGGGATTGTTCCGTTTGTTAACCGCAAGGCGCTTGGCTCGGTTGCCGGTATTGTTGGTGCGGGCGGGAATGCCGGGGCGGTTGCCGCGGGCTTCCTGTTCAAATCCGAAGCGCTGACCTATCAGCAGGGCCTGATGTATCTTGGCATTGCCGTGATTATCTGTTCCTTTGCAGCGCTTGCGGTTCGTTTCTCGGAAAAGACCGTGGCCGAGGAAAAGGAACGTTTCGAAAAAGCCATGCAGGAACGCGATGCGCTGCCATCCGGTGCGCAGGCGGTTCCGGCAGAGTAACACACGATCTTTCCGGGATGCGGCAGGTGCCGCATCCCGGTTCTCACCGGGCCATCAAGGTTCGGGCGAAAAAGAACAGACAGGAGAGAGACCTTGATCGTCAGGGAAAAGGTTCTAAATGAAGCTTGAAGACTTCAGCATTCTGGTGATCGACGAAAACCCGGACCGTGCCGCCATAGTCGAGCGCGGCCTTGTCGAAAGTGGCTATACCCGCGTCAGCCGCATCGGCACGTCATACAATCTGGTCGAACGCATTCAGGCGTTGGCCCCCGACATCATCATCATTGATCTTGAAAACCCGGACCGTGATACGCTGGAACAGATGTTTCAGGTATCGCGTGTTATTGCGCGCCCGATTGCGATGTTTGTCGATCAAAGTGACAGCAACACGATCCGCGAGGCGGTTGAGGCCGGGGTCAGTGCCTATGTCGTTGATGGCTTGCGTCAGGATCGTATTCGGCCCATCGTCGAAATGGCCATTTCGCGTTTCAACGCGTTTGACCAGTTGCGCCGGGAACGGGACGAAGCCAAGGCCAAGCTTAATGATCGCAAGTTGATTGATCGGGCAAAAGGACTTCTGATGCAGGAAAAGGGGCTGAGCGAGGATGAGGCCTATAACCTGCTGCGCAAAAACGCCATGAAACAGAACCGCAAAATTTCTGAAATCGCGCAAAGCGTGATCACGGCCTTTCAGTTGGAGTTCTAATGCATGTCCCTTAAACAGGTTCGACTTGGCTTTGTGCCACTTGTGGATTGTGCCCTGCCTGTCGTGGCGCGTGCCAAGGGCTTTGCCGAGGAAGAAAATATCGACCTGACCCTGATCCGGGAAATGTCCTGGGCGGCCATTCGCGACAAGCTGTCTTATGGGGTTTATGACGCGGCGCATCTTCTGGCGGGTATTCCGCTGGCAGCGCGGCTTGGGCTTGGCGGGATGCCGTCGCAGCGCATTGCGGTGCCGATGGCGCTGGGGCGCGGCGGGAACGCGATTACGGTTTCAACCCGGCTTTATCAGCGGATGCTTGAAGCGGATCCGGCGGCGATGCACGGGCCGCGCGGGCTTTCGGCACGGGCACTTAAAAAAGTGATCGACGAGGACCGGGCGGCCGGTCGTCCGATCATGTCCTTTGCGACCGTATTCCCGTATTCAAGCCATAATTACGAACTGCGTTACTGGATGGCGGCGGGCGGTATCGATCCCGATAAGGACGTCAATATTGGCGTGATTGCGCCACCACGGATGTTTGACAGTCTGCGCAATGGCTGGGTTGATGGCTATTGCGTGGGGGAGCCGTGGAACCAGCGGGCGGTGTTCCATGGGGACGGGGTGATTGTCGCGCTTAAGGAAGATATCTGGGCGCGCAGCCCGGAAAAGGTTCTTGGCGTGCGCGAAGACTGGGTGCAGTCCAATCCCGATACGGTGGATGCACTGGTGCGTGCGCTTGTCCGGTCGGCGGAATGGGCCGATCAGCCGGAAAATCGCACCGAACTGGCGCAATTGCTGTCTGGTGAAAACCATGTCGGCGCATCGTTTGATATTCTGCGGGCATCGTTGCTTGGCCGACCGGTTCTGAAACCCGGGGACAATCCGATTGAGGCACCCGATCGCCATGTGTTTTATCGCTATACCGCGACGTTCCCGTGGCTGTCGCAGGGGGCGTGGGTCGGCACGCAGATGCAGCGGTGGGGACAGGTGGATGCCACCGTCGATTTCAATACGCTTATATCCGACATATACCGACCCGACCTTTATCGCCGTGCGGTCAAGGGGCTTGATGTTGCGCTTCCGCATGATGACTGGCGGGTTGAGGGCGTGAATGATGCCGCGGACCGGGCGTTTGTCGGCCCGGATGCGTTTCTGGATAACAGCATATTCGACATGCGCAGCTTTGCCGGTGTCGGGGAATAGCCCGGCACCGGCTGTCGGCTTGTGAATGCGAACCTATTGTGCCGTCGCACCGATCGGGATCAGGTGATAATATTGTCCTTCAAGGACGGCATTGTCGACTTCCTGCAAGCCGTTCTGCCTGATGACGGCCTGGACTTCCTTGACATATTCTTCCCCGCGTTCGGAATAGCGGATCAGGGCTTCGGCCAGTTCCATACCGGTTGACTGTCGATCCGCCGCGATGTCGCTTGCGCGCATGTCACGCAGATCGGCATAGGCATTATGGGTGTTAAGGTTCAGCAGATAGGCGCGCACCGATCCGAACGGGGTTCGGAAGGAGGCGATTTTATAATCGCCCAGATGTGTGCGTTGCTGTTCGGGGGTGATGCCTTCGCCATCATAGGTCCATTGGCCGAACAGGGCATTGCCAAGGGCGGCAAAGCGCGATGTGGCCCAGCCACTTTCAATTGCCATCTGCGCCAGAACAAGTGACGGCGGCACCGGATTGATCCGTTCGCGCAGTTCGGCGATGGTTGTGCTGTCCCCCGGGGCGCCATCGACCCTGTACTGGGTGGCAAGTTCCGTAATTACGGTATTGTCACCATCGGCAATGGCCTTTTCCAGTGCGACGCGCTGAAATTCGATTTCCTCGTTCGCGAGCAGGGCAAGCGGCCCTAATGTGCGGAAGAAAATCCGTTTTTTGGTGGCAACGGTGACCTGATCGCTAATCTCGCTGCGCCATCTTTCGGGGATGGTTTGCAGGAACAGGCGCGGGACTTCACGTTTGCCTTCCTGCCAGCTTTGCTGGGTGTAATCGAGGCTTTCGTAAAGCTCTTCAAGCTGCTCGTAACCGTCAAGCTCGATCCGATTGATCTGGTCCGGGGCGGGCATCGGCAGGGTAATATCGGCGCGTGCAATTTGTGCCGCGCCGACCAGAAAGATGCTTGTTATCAGGTGTTTCAGGCTTTTTTGCAGGCAAACGGAAAAGGACGGCATGGCATAACCTCCCGCTATGCGCGATCATGAATGCGCGCGTTGCTTGTGTTCCCTGCGTGTGATTATACCTTGCGGAAGCTTTGCAGACTATTGCGTTGTTTGCCGGTTTCATCAAAGTTGCCAGGGGCAAGCCATGCTTCGAACGCGGCCCTTACCGCTGGCCATTCAAGATCGGTGATCGAAAACCACGCGGTATCGCGGTTGCGCCCCTTATAGACCATGTGGTTGCGGAAGGTGCCTTCGTAGGTGAAGCCGTATCGCAGGGCAGCGGCGCGTGACGGGGCGTTCTGATCGTCGCATTTCCATTCGTACCGGCGGTATCCAAGTTCGTCAAAGGCGCGTTTCATCATCAGATACATCGCCTCTGTGCCGCCGATGGTTTGCGACAGGGCCGGGGAATAGTTGATATTGCCGATTTCAATGCCGCCAAATTTGGTATCAATCCGCATGAAGGCGGCAATGCCAACGGCCTTGTTCGATGCCTTGTCTATGATGGTATGAAGCATCGGGTCGCTGGTGGCGGCCATGCTTTCAAGCCACGCCTGATAAGTGTCAAAATCGGTGAATGCGTCGGTGAAAAGATAGGTAAAGCGCGATCCGTCCATGGCTTCGCGGTTGGCGTCAAACAGTTGTCTGGCGTCGCGTTTTACATTGACCGGGGTGACAATGACATGGCGACCGACCATGTCGCTGCGTGGTGGCATCGGGCATTCTTTCCAGTTTTCAACCGGGCGGCCGACCGGCTGACCAAATTCGTTTTTATATTCGGATGGCATCTGATGACCTTTGTTGCGAGGCGAGGGAGAATGCAGTCTGGGATATTATTGGTGCGTCATAAAGAGCCGTTTTGGCAAAATGAAGGGAGCCAATTTTGCGGGGCTTAAGGGATGACCGAAAAACTGGTCCGGTTTGGCAAAGGGAAGGGTGGTTTGAGGTCGGGTCATGAGGAGTTTTTGGGCGTGTTACGAAAGTGTCGTGATGCGTTCGTCTTTGGGTTGCAGGGTGTGTTGGATTACCCGTGACATGGAGGGAAATGCTGCGTTGCGAAATTATGGTTTTGAAACAAACCTTTAATGCGTCCGGGCTGTGCGGTGGATTATGCGGCGACAGGGCATTCAAACCGAATTGAATTTAGTTAAATTCAATTCGTTGACAATTTGTCGAATAAATGATGAGGTTTGTATACAAAATAAAAAACCATGAATTCGGTATCAGGGTTGTTGGCAATCGTCGTTAAGAGGGACCGCGTTACAACTTTCCGTTACGCATCGTCAGAAGGCCACGGCCCCCACCGTGCCGGACGAGAAACCCGATCTGGCGCCAATCACGTCTTGCAGCACTGACACCGGTTTGACCGGTGCGCGCCACCCGCGCATCCGCCTTACATTGCCGAGGATGTTTGCGTGACTGATTCTGTTTCTGTTCCGATCCTGTCCGTCGAAGATTTGTCCGTTGAGTTCGGCGACAGCCGGGTCATCGAAAATCTGAGTTTTGCCGTGAAACCCGGAAGGACATTGGCAATTGTCGGGGAGTCCGGATCGGGCAAGTCGGTGACATCGATGTCGATCATGCGTCTGGCCGATATGATGGGCGCATCCTATGCATCGGGGCGTATCCGGTTTACGTCAAAAGATCGCGATGAAGATCTGCTGGCACTGTCGCAAAAACAGATGCGCCGCATTCGCGGTAAAGACATCGCGATGATTTTTCAGGAGCCGATGACGTCGCTGAACCCGGTTTTCACCATCGGTGATCAGATTGCGGAATCCCTGATGCTGCATGAAGGCATGTCGAAGCCCGATGCGCTTGTTGAAAGCAAACGGTTGCTTGATATGGTGCGGCTGCCCGATGCGCAGGAACTTCTGGGGCGGTATCCCCATCAGCTTTCGGGCGGGATGCGCCAGCGCGTCATGATTGCCATGGCGCTTGCCTGTCGGCCCAAAGTCCTGATTGCGGATGAACCGACAACGGCCCTTGACGTGACCATTCAGGCGCAAATTTTGACCATTATCCGCGACCTGCAACAGGAACTTGGCATGGCAGTGATTTTCATCACCCATGACATGGGGGTCGTTGCCGAAGTTGCCGATGATGTTGTCGTCATGTGGAAGGGCAAAAAGGTTGAAGAAGGTACGGTTGCCGATATTTTTGCCAATCCTGCCCATCCCTATACCCAAACCCTGTTGTCCGCGGTGCCCAAACTGGGCAGCATGACGGGCGAAGCATTCCCCAAACGGTTCCCGGTGACGATGATGGATGGCGATACGCCGCGCCTGGTCGGGACGGAGCATATCCAGAACACAGCACGTTACGACGAGGCCCCGTTATTGTCAGTGCGTGATCTGGTGACGCGCTTTGATATCAAAAAAGGCCTGTTTGGCGGGGTGTCCCACCGGGTTCACGCTGTCGAGAATGTCAGTTTTGATATTTATCGTGGTGAAACGCTTGCCCTTGTCGGAGAGTCCGGATCGGGCAAATCGACCATCGGCCGAACGATCCAGCAATTGCAGAAGGCAACGGCGGGCAATATCAGTTTCGAAGGCCGCGCATTTAGTGCAATGGGTAAAGGCGAACAGCAGCGCCTGCGTCAGGAAATCCAGTATATCTTTCAGGATCCGTTTGCGTCCCTTGATCCGCGCAAGAAAATCGGGTTTTCGATTGCCGAGCCGATCCGCACGCACCGCCTGATTGAGGGCGAAAAACAGATTGCCGCACGCGTTGACCAGTTGCTGGAACGGGTCGGCCTGACATCGGCCCATGCCAATCGTTATCCGCATGAATTTTCCGGCGGTCAGCGCCAGCGTATCTGTATCGCGCGCGCACTGGCATCCAATCCCAAGCTGATCATCGCCGACGAAGCGCTTTCGGCGCTTGATGTGTCGATCCAGGCACAGATCATCAATCTGTTCATGGAACTTCAGGAAGAACACGGGCTTGCCTATCTGTTCATCAGCCATGACATGGCGGTGGTCGAAAAAATGAGCCACCGGGTCGCCGTGCTTTACCTTGGTCAGGTTGCCGAACTTGGATCGCGCCAGCAGGTTCTTGAAACGCCAACCCATCCCTATACCCAGCGGCTTCTGAGTGCCGTGCCGGTCGCCGACCCCACAATCGTGCGCGACCGCATCCTGATGGATGGTGAAATTCCAAGCCCGATCCGCCGGGTCGGTGATGAACCGGCCATTCTTGCCCATCGTGAAATTGCGCCCGGTCACTTTGTGGCCGACGCACGTTAAGCGGCCCTTGGGTCGCAAGCCTTGTCTCTCCTCGCGCCAAGCCACCAACAACGGAGAAAAAATAACATGACGAAAAAACAGGGAATGCGCAGTGCGCTGATGGCTCTTGCCTTTGCGGGCGGCCTGATGGCAACTGCGCCGGCATATGCCGAAGGCACCTTGACCATTTCATCACCACAGGACCCCGGTAGCTGGGACCCGGTTGATACGTTTCTGGTCAACTGGTCGTCGGTTGCGACCAATATTTATGACGGTCTGACCTATCGCGGGCCGGATGCCAAACTGGTTCCGGGGCTTGCGTCATCATGGGAAGAATTTGATGGCGGCACGCGCATCCGTTTCCATCTGCGCGAAGGCGTGACTTTCCAGAATGGCGAACCGTTCAATGCCGAAGCGGTCAAATTCACCTTTGATCGCCTGATGGGTGATGAAGGCAAAAAGGGACCGCAGCGGTCAAACTATGCTGCGATCAAATCGGTCGAAGTTATTGACGAAAACACCGTCGACATGCATCTGATCCAGCCGGATCCGGTGCTTCTGACCAAGCTTGCCGGTTATGGTGCGATGATTGTTCCGCCGAAATATATCGCGGAAAAAGGCGAAGATTATTTTAACGCCCATCCGATCGGCACCGGTCCGTTCAAAATGGTTTCCTATGAGCCGAAAGTTGGTCTGACGCTTGAAGCCTATGCTGATCATTGGGGCGGTGCGCCGAAACTTTCGACCATCAAGTATCGCTTCATCAGTGAACCGTCGACCGCGGTTGCGGAACTTCAGGCCGGGAACGTTGACCTTGTCATTCCGCCGACCATTCCGATCGGCATGATCCCGACCATTCAGGAAGACGAAAATATCGATATCGTCACCACCGTAAGCCCGACGGTTTATGCGCTTCGCTTTAACACCGGCAACGGCATCACGGCGGATGAAAAAGTCCGTAAGGCGATGATTTACGGTGTGGATCGTCAGGCGATCATTGACTCGATCCTTGGTGGTCAGGCATCGCCGATTGCAAGTTTCCAGGGTGAATTGTCGTTTGGCAATGACCCGTCGATGAAACCGTTGCCGTATGATCCGGCCAAGGCACAGGCGCTTCTGAAAGAAGCCGGTGTTGCACCGGGCACGAAAATCCAGATCGACATTCGCGGCAATGACGCAACCTTTAACGAAGTTGTCCAGGCCGTTGCCAGCTACCTTCAGGTGATTGGCCTGAATGCGACGATCAAGCCATATGAAACCAACGTTCTGCTTAACGACATCATTCCGGCGGGTAAAACCGGCGCGATGTTCCAGCAGTCGTGGGGTGGCTGGACGCTTGATTATGATAACACCGCTTATTCCATGTATCACACGGGCGAAAAGTGGAACCCGTATGACAGCGACCCGGAACTCGACAAGCTGCTGGAATCCCAGCGTGCGATTACCGATCGTGCCAAACGTGAAGAAATCCTGCAGTCGATTGCGCATTACACGGCCGATCGTGCGCTGGAAATGCCGCTTTATAACCTTAATGCGATCTTTGGGGTTTCCAAGCGCGTCAAGAATTTCACCCCGGTTCCCGACAGCCGTCTGCGCCTGACGGAAGTGACTGTCGACTGATGTGAAGCGAAAGCCGCCCGGACAGATGCCGGGCGGCTTTCATGCCTATTTCTTTAAAGGACAAGTGTTTTGGCTGGTTTTCTGATCAAACGCCTTTTGCAGGCGATTTTCGTGGTCGTCGCGGTGACATTGATTGTCTCGTTTGCCATCCGCCTGACGGGTGACCCGGCGCTGATGTTAAGCCAGGGGGCCGGCAGCATCACCGAGGAAGACCTTGCACGTATTCGTGAATCCCTTGGTTTGAACCAGCCATTTTTTGTTCAGTATGCCGATTTCATGCTGGGGCTTTTCAGCCTTGATTTCGGTCGGTCCTTCCTTGGTGGAACGCAGGTTTCCGCCCTGATTGGCAATGCGTTGCCCGCGACCCTGATGCTGGCGTTTGCATCGATGTTCGTATCCATCGTGATTTCGATCCCGCTGGGGATCAAGGCGGCCATTTCGCGTGGCAAATGGCCCGATCAGGTCATTCGCATCCTGTCGCTGGTCGGGTTGTCATTCCCGAATTTCTGGCTGGCGATCATGCTGGTGCTGTTGCTGTCGATTACTTTCCGGCTCCTGCCGCCAAGTGGCATGACGGGGATTGAAAACTTCATCATGCCGGCGATCACCATGGGGGTGATCCTGACCGCAACCAATGTGCGGCTTGTGCGGACCTCGATGCTGGAAACCCTTCAGTCGCAATACATTATGGTCGCACGCGCCAAGGGGCTTAGCGAGAAGGTCGTTCTTTATAAACACGCGCTTCGCAATTGTGCGATCCCGCTTGTGACCTATTTCGGTTTGCAGTTCGGCAATCTTCTGGGCGGGATTGTTGTTGTCGAACTGGTGTTTAACTGGCCGGGAATGGGCACGCTGGCTTTTGATGCCGTTGGTGCACGTGATTATCCGGTTCTGCAGGCCGTGATTACGGTTCTGTCGATCATGATTGTCGGGGTGAACCTGCTTGTCGACATTGCCTATGGCCTGATTGATCCACGTATCCGGACGGAGTAACCCCATGGCGACCACTGCAACCAAGGCGCGGTTTGCGCGCTTTAAAAATCTTGAATTCGTTCTGGGTGCTGTTCTGACCGGTGGCATCTGTTTTCTGGTCGTGTTTTCCGATCTGCTGTTTCCCGGTGGGGCGGACAAGATTGATCTTTCGGCCCGCCTTATTGCGCCGTTTACCAATGCCGATCATATCTTTGGCACCGATCCGCTGGGGCGTGATGTTCTGGCGCGTGTGGTATCGGGGGGCAAAATATCGCTTCAGGTGGGTTTGCTTTCCGTTGCCGGGGCGGTTGTCATTGGTGTGATCATGGGCCTGATATCGGGATATTATCGCGGTTTCTGGGACATGATCGTGATGCGCTTTGCCGATGTGCAGCTGGCATTGCCGTTCATTTTGCTGGCGATTACCTTTATCGCGATTATCGGCGGTGGACTGACCAACATGATCATTCTGCTGATCATTGCGCAATGGGTGCAATATGCCCGTCTGGTGCGGGGATCGGTTCTGTCATTGCGGGATCGGGAATTCATCCAGTCGGCCAAGGCGATTGGCGTGCGCGATATTCATATCCTGTTCCGTCATCTTCTGCCGAACCTGATCGGGCCGGTCATCGTACTGATGACGCTTAATGTTGCGACCAACATCCTGCTTGAAAGCAGCCTGACCTTCCTTGGGCTGGGGGTTGATCCCCTGATCCCAAGCTGGGGCGGGATGCTGGCGGATGGGCGGACCTATTTGCAGAATGCCTGGTGGGTATCGGTTTTCCCCGGACTTGCCATTCTTCTGACCGTGCTTGGCCTGAACCTTCTGGGCGACTGGTTGCGCGATAGCCTTGATCCCACAGGCAGGACGTCCAAATGAGACAGATTTTCGCCACCACCTTTGCGCCGACCCTTCCAAACCTGATCGATGAAATCGTCAAGGCTGCCCGCCCCGGGCAGCTTATCGAGGCATGGCTGTTTAACGATGCCCAAACCCGTGCCGCGGCCGAGGAAAAGTTGGCCCAGCAGGGGATCAAGGCCCGCATTCGCAGTGCCTATAAGCCTCTTTTGCATTTCTTTCTTGAAGATATTGATCTGGCAAAATCGGGCGTTGCCGATATCACGGTGCGTTATCCGCGTCATGAAAATGCGGCGGATAATCGCTTCCTGCTTGAAACCTATCCCTTGGCGGCCCTGGTTGCGCCAGCCTCGATCACGTTCGAGGCATCGGATCGTTGTGATTGCACCTATGATGTGATCCTGCGCGGATCAGATGGGGTTGAAACCCGTCATGAAGTCTTTGCGCCAAACCGTGTGCATCAGGATGTAGTTGATGAAACCCATCTGTCGCCGACCGGGTGGGTGCGGATTACCGATGCCGATGGTCAGATTGTCCGCGATGAACGGATTGAAACCGAATATGAGGCCCTTTTTGCCCGGACCATGTCGGCCATTGCCGATCATGACTGGGGCGATCAGGAACCCTATTTCGAAGAACTGAATATCTCGGTCGAGCTGCCCGGGCATGATCAGAAGATCGCCCATGGCCACGAGGTTCTGAGCCTGCATGAAGCCCTGCATGAGGATTTCTATTTCTCGCTGCTGGAATATTTTCAGGTCAAATCAGGTCGTCCGCTGGGCGATCGCGGATTGCAGCCGGGGCAGATTGTCCCGGAAATCCGTCAGGTGTCCAGTGCTGGTGATGGGGATGGCGAGACCCGTGTCACGGTTGAATTGCGCCCCCTGTCAAAGGACGAGACAGCGGGTGAGATGCAACAGATTGATTGCGCCACCCGCCCGTTGACGGTTGCGCAAATCCGCGCCGAGCTTGACGGGATCAAAGGCGAAGAATTCCACGCGACGTCGCGGTCCGGGCGCATTCTGAATGCGCGCTATCACAAGGGTACGGATTTGCCGGTCATGATCAGTGGCGGGCAGCATCCCAACGAGATTTCAGGTGTTGCGGGCGCGCTTCGCGGGGCGTTGGAGCTGGCAAAACGCGATGGGGCGCATTTCACGATTTCACCGCTGGAAAACCCGGATGGTTATGCCCTTCATCAGCGCCTGATTGTTGATAATCCGACCCATATGCATCACGCGGCGCGCTATACAGCGCTTGGCGATGACATGGAATATCGCAGCGGTGATGGCCTTTATGAAAAGGAAATCCGGGTGCGGGCGCGTGCCATCAGCGGGGCAAGCCTGCATGTCAATCTGCATGGCTATCCATGTCATGAATGGACCCGGCCTCTTTCGGGATATGTTCCGCGCGGGTTTGGCATGTGGACCCTGCCAAAGGGGTTCTTCCTGATCATGCGCCATCATGATGAATGGTCGGAACGGGCGGAAAACTTTATCGATCAGGTTACCCGAAAACTTGCCGCCATTCCGGGGCTTCTGGCATTCAACGCGGCACAGATTGATCTTTATCGCATTCATGCCGGTGAAACCGGTTTTCGGATCATCAATGGTTTTCCGTGCATGATTTCGGTTGATGATCGTCATGACGTGCCATTGACCCTGATTACCGAATATCCCGATGAAACGATCTATGGCGATGCCTTCATCGCGGCCCATACCGCGCAGATGGCAACGGTTGTTGCCGCCTATGATGCATGGCAGAACCTTGATAAAGATTGATCGGTCATGTCGGTCTTTTGCAAAACACCCCGGTGCAAATGCCGGGGTGTTTTCGTTTGAGGGATTAGTGGAAATCGTGGCTATCGACCTTAAGGCGTGATGTGTTTTGCTGTTTGCCGTGACGTTGTTCAAGCTGTTCAAGGTTTTGGGCAAGGGGGCCGGTTTGATCGGATGGTCCTGCGGCGGGTGTGGCCCAGCGCAGATTGCGGGGATGGGTGTTATTGGCGCGCGCAATGCGGGTGTTATCCGTCAGGCTTTGCAGCATTCCTGACAGATCGACAAGTTTATCAGCGATGATGTGGGTGACACCGTCTTCACGCTGAAGCTTGCCTGATACGCCAAGGACGGTTGCGGTCATGACCTCGCGGCGGAACTGTTCCATCACCTTGCTCCAAACCACAAGATTGGTGATGCCCGTTTCATCCTCAAGCGTTATGAAAACCACGCCGGACGAGGTGCCGGGGCGCTGGCGAACAATGGCAAGACCGGCATGGTTGATCCGTTCGTTATTCTTGAAATTGACCAGATCGGTCGATTTGCAAACCCCGGCTGCGGACAGGGCATCGCGCAGCATCGATACCGGGTGCCCCTTAAGCGACAGCCGCAGGCTTGCGTAATCCTCGATGATTTCTTCGCCTGGTCCCATGATTGGCAGATTGACCGGGGCCTCGGGCCCGAATTCGGCGGAAACGCCCATATTGTGGTTGAAATTCTGGGCTGCTTCAAACAGGGGCAGGGCCGCCGGGGCCTTGCGCCCCTTGCCAAACCGGCGGACCGCCCACAATGCTTCGCGCCGGGACAGGCCAAGGGAGCCAAACGCATCGGCCTCAGCCAGTTTTTCAAGGGCGGCGGGCGATAACCCGGTCTGGCGTGCCATCAGAAAGATATCCTGAAACCCGCCGACCGGGCGGTTTGATATCAGGGATAGGGCATCGAACTGCCCGAACCCCTTGATCTGGCGAAAGCCCAGCCGGACGGAAAGATGACCGCTGGCGCGGCCCAGTTCCCGTTCCAGATGGTTGTCCCAGAAGCTGTGATTGATATCGATTTCCAGCACCCGGACACCATGATTTTTGGCATCCGCAACCAGTTGCGCCGGGGCATAAAACCCCATTGGTTGTGCGTTCAGAAGGGCGCATAAAAACACATCGGGATGATGGCATTTAAGCCATGATGACGCATAGGCAAGGATGGCAAAACTGGCCGCATGGCTTTCGGGGAAACCGTAATCGGCGAAGCCTTCGATCTGTTTGAAGCAGCGTTCGGCAAACTCGGCATCATATCCGTTTTTCAGCATGCCATTGATGAATTTGTCGCGATGCGCGCCAATCGTGCCCGTGCGGCGAAAGGTTGCCATGGCACGGCGCAATTCATCGGCTTCACCGCCGGTATAACCGGCGGCGACAATGGCGATCTGCATGGCCTGTTCCTGAAACAGCGGCACGCCACAGGTGCGTTTCAGGACGGCTTCGAGTTCCTTTGACGGGTAATCGACCTTTTCGCGGCCCATGCGCCGTTGCAGGAAGGGGTGAACCATGCCGCCCTGGATCGGGCCGGGGCGGACAATGGCAACCTGAATGGTCAGGTCATAGATGCTGCGTGGTTTTAATCGCGGCAGCATGCTCATTTGTGCGCGGGATTCGACCTGAAACGTGCCGATGCTGTCGGCTTTTTCCAGCATGTCGTAAACCCGCCCGTCTTCCTTGGGCAGGCTTGCCAGATCATGATCGATATTCTTGTGGTTTCGCAATTCATCGAATGCCTTGCGAATGCAGCTTAGCATTCCAAGGGCAAGCACATCGACCTTAAGGATACCCAGCGCATCGATATCGTCCTTGTCCCATTCGATGGTGGTGCGGTCCTCCATCGCGGCATTGGCAATCGGGGACAATTCGCATAATGGGCCACGGGTGATGACAAAGCCGCCAACATGCTGCGACAGATGACGCGGGAACCCGGTCAGTTCGCCGGCCAGATCAAGAACGGCTTTCAGACGCGGTTCATCGGGATGAATGCCCGACTGGCGCATCATTTCATCATGGGCCCCCTTGCTGCCCGAGCCCCAGATGGTTTTGGTCAGTTTGACAATGGTATCTTCGGGCAGGCCGAACACCTTGCCAACATCGCGGATCGCACTTCGCGACCGGTATGAAATTACGGTTGCGGTCAATCCGGCGCGGTCTCGGCCATAACGTTGATAGATATGCTGGATCACCTCTTCGCGACGTTCATGTTCAAAATCAACATCGATGTCGGGTGGCTCGTTCCGCGCGTTGCTGATGAAGCGCGAAAACAAAAGTTCCACCTTGGCCGGGTCGACCGATGTGACATGCAGGCAGAAACAGACCGATGAATTGGCCGCCGATCCGCGTCCCTGACACAGAATGTTTTGTGATCTGGCAAAGGCGACAATGTCATGCACGGTCAGGAAATAGGGGGCATAGCCGAGTTCGTCGATCAGTTTAAGTTCTGCTTCGATCAAGCCCCGGACCTTGTCGGGGATGCCGTCGGGATAGCGTTTATGAGCACCTTCCCATGTCAGGCGGGTCAGGCGTTCCTGTGTGCCTTCGCCCGATCCGTCATTTTCATCGGGATATTCATAGCGTAATTCGGATAGGGAAAACCGGCATTGATCGGCGATTTCAATCGTACGGGCCAGCCATTCGGGATGGGTCGGGAAAAGTTTCGCCATGTCCTGCGGGCTTTTGATATGGCGTTCACCATTGGGAAACAGCCGATATCCGGCATCCTCGATCCGGCAATGATGGCGGATGCAGGTCAGGACATCCTGCAACGGTTTGCGCGACCGGACATGCATATGAACGTCATTGGTGACAACTGCGGGGATGGCAAGTTCTGCCTCGACCGCCTCGGTAAAGGCCAGCCGTTCGCTATCAAACCCGTCCATGAACCGCCCGATGGCAAGCCACAAACGGCCTGATAAGTGGCGTTTAAGGGCGATCAACTGCGTGCGAAAGGTGTCATCGGGGACCTGTGGCGGAACCGCGATAAAGAGCAATCCGTCGGCGTGACTTATGATATCCGCCAGATAAATTTCGCATTCGCCCTTTGGCGCACGGCGTTTGCCAAGGGTCAGTAACCGGCATAACCTGGCATAGGCGGTGCGTTTCGTCGGGTAACATAACAGCGACGGACCATCGACGGGATCAAGCCGACAGCCGACAATATAATTCAGCCGGTCCCTGTGGGGCTGATGTGCCGTGTGGCCACGCACGACCCCGGCCAAGGTGTTACAGTCGGTTATCGCAATGGCATGCAATCCTTTGGTCGCGGCCATAAGAACCAGTTCTTCGGCGTGGGAGGCACCGCGCAGGAAGGAAAAATTGCTGCTGACCTGTAATTCGGCATAGGCAGGTGCCGATTGCTGAAGGGGGAAATCGGTCATGTCAGTCCCCGAATAATCCATGGATGGACCAGATATCCTGCCCGGTTGTGCCGGTCCGAAAGGCCCATAACAACCGGCCTGCCTGATCACGGATGCGGAAATAATCCCGCGTTTTCGGGGATAGGGCATATTCATCCTGATCAAGGCATTGCCACCATTCCGGACAAATCCGTTCGGGTCCCTCGGCATGGATGATATCGACCGCCATTTTGCGCCAGCGCAGGCGGCTTGGCGTGCCATTGGTGTCGCGCGCAAGGATTTCGACCGGTTCGGGTGGGTCGATCAGGCGCACCGGGCGTTTGGGTAATGTCATGTCGGTGCGTCTGGCCGGATATGTCCGGGCGTTAACGGCCTGTCGCACAGAAGCCCGTTCAGGCAAATGGCTTGCGTGGTGGCCGGGATGAAACAGCATGTCGCGGGGACCCAGATGATGGGAAATTCGGTCGATCAACTGGGCAAGGGCAATCTGGTCGGTGGTTTCTTCCTGTTGCTGATCAAGGCGCGACTGGCGAAAGGCCACATGTTCGACCCACGGGGCATAGACAATCACCTGTTCGATGCCAAAACCGGTATCGACACCGGGCATTTTTTCAGACAGCAATCGCAAGACATGCGGGGCGGACTGGCACGGGCTTCCGGTGCCAAGTGTGATGGTATGGGTATGCCCATCAACCCGCACACAGCGCAGGATGATCCGACGCAGGCCAAGATTTTCCTGCGCCAGATTATCACATAGTTCCGTGATCATGCTTTCAACGGCAATTGCCAGATTGGCCGCATCGCCCAGCGGTTCGCCAAAGCTGCGCCGGATCAGCCATGGCCGATCTGGCAGATTGAAATTCAGATGTTCGGGCAGGCGACCATAAAACTGGTCCAGCCGTTGCAAAACTTCCTGCCCCAGACGTGTGGTGATATTGGCGCGCGGCATCGGGGTGATGTCGCCCAGATGTTTCAGCCCCAGCCGAAACAGGGTGACCCGTGTCTGTTCGGGCAGACGTAGGGCGGAGATCGGAAAACCGGCGGCAATATCGTGATCGCGTGGCAGGCTTAAAATCCGTTGTTCAGCCGGGGCAGGGTGGCATCGTGCCGCCCCCCATGCCGCACCTGCCGTATCGGAAATGGCGGCACGGCAGTCATAGCCGCGTGATTTCACATCGCGCAGAACCAATTCCAGAAGGGCGCTTTCCCCGCCAAAAAGATGACTGCCGCCGGTAATTTCAAGCCACAATCCGGCATCGCCCCCATCCATGGGGCCGTCCTGACCGGCTTCCTGCAGGAACCGGTCGCGGGCAACCCACGGGCTGTATCGGTCCATCGCCCGGATCAAGCGGGCCAGATGGCGTTCATAAAGATCGGGCTGTTCGGGAAGGTCGCGCAAAGCCGGGTATATGCTGCGTGCTTCGGCAAGGCGCATGCCCGGTGCAAGTCCGCGTGATTGTGCTGCCTTGTCACTGCCGCAGACAAGAACGCCCTTGTGATCGGCGCGTGTTATCACGACCGGTTCCGGTTTGGGGCTGTCATCCCCGGTTTTCGGCATATCGATCCGGTGGCAGTCTGTTTTCCAATGCGTCAGCCACAGATAAAGAAAACGTTGTTGCATCAATTTGCATTCTCCAACTGCCCGGTCGAACCCCGCGTCCCCCGATCAGGCTGAGTATGTGTCGGTTGCCTGTTGTTGAATGTGCCGGTGCATCCGGTGTTATCCGCCAGCGTGTATGCGCACTGGATGCGATGGTTTTGCCATCGGACCGCATATGTCGGATCGCAATCAGGCGGGTGTGCCCGGCTTCGCAGGCCAGTTGCAGGCGGCGTGCTGCTGTCAGGTCATAATCCGTGGTTTCGACTATGATGCTGGCGATCTGTCCGGATTTTGCCGCTTCCTCGCAGGTCCAAAGGGCGGTGGCCTGCTGGTCAACCGCCATCATGACCGGCATGTCCGTCTCTGGCAGCGCAAGCGGGTAAAGCCCGCCCTGATCAATCGCGCGCCTTTGCCGGATCCAGAACAGGCTTTTGCCTGTTTGATCCCCGATGGAAAGCCGCGCCAGATACCATGCCAGAACAGATGCGCCGGTATCATCATGGCCGCAGATGATTTCATGCAGGCCAACCGGGGCAATTCCGCCTATGCTGATGTGATGTGCAAGATCGACCCCGCCAAAGGCACGGCGAATAACCCTGTCCGCACCGCCGGGCAGACAGGTGACCTGTCCCTTCCACTGTTTTTCGGCCCGTTGCAACGCGGCACGGGCAAGATGAAGACGTCTGTCCGACATGATATTTGTTCCTGATTTGTTCTTTTTATGTGGTCAGGATGAAACAGGAGTCAAGCATCATCAATCCAGGAAATGTCAGGAACGGTCCAAGTCATTGCGCCAAAACAAAACCCGATGTCAGGAGCATCGGGTTTTGCATTTGAATTATGGACGTCAGATGATCAGATTTCCGGATACCACGCACCCAGAACACCGAACTCTTCGAGCTTGGCAACGATGACCTCTGCTGCCTGTTCGGCGGTCTGATCGGATGTATTGACCGTGATCTCGGCGTTTTCCGGTGCTTCATAGGGGCTGTCGATCCCGGTGAAGTTGGCGATCTTGCCTTCGCGGGCCTTTTTATAAAGGCCTTTCACGTCGCGCTGTTCGCAGACTTCAATCGGGGTGTCGATAAAGACCTCGATGAACTCGCCATCTTCGACAAGGTTACGCGCAAACTGGCGTTCGCTTTTGAACGGCGAGATGAAGGATACCAGCGTGATGATCCCGGCATCGACAAACAGCTTGGCGGTTTCACCGACGCGGCGGATGTTTTCCACCCGGTCGGCATCGGTAAAGCCAAGGTCCTTGTTCAATCCGTGACGGACATTGTCGCCATCAAGGGTGTAGGTGTGCTTGCCCATGGCATGCAGTTTTTTCTCGACCAGGTTGGCGATGGTCGATTTACCGGCACCCGAAAGACCCGTGAACCACAGAACGGCCGATTGCTGACCTTTCTGATAGGCACGCGACTTTTTGTTGATGTCCATTTCCTGCCATTTGACGTTGGTCGCACGGCGAAGCGAATGGTTGACCATGCCTGCGCCAACGGTGGCGTTGGAATAACGGTCGATGATGATGAACCGGCCCGAATGGCGGTTGTCATCATAGGGATCAAAGGCCAGTGCCTTGTCGGTTGCGATATTGGCAATGCCGACTTCGTTCAGTTCCAGCGTCTTGCCGGCAATATGTTCCAGCGTGTTGACATTGACCTTGTATTTCAGGTCGCTGATCTGCGCGTTGGTGACCTGTGCACCCATCTTGATGATATAGGGGCGGCCGGGCAGAAGATGATCTTCGTGCATCCAGATGATACGGGCTTCGAACTGGTCGGCAAATTCCGGGCGTTCATCCGGGCGGGCCAGAACATCGCCGCGCGAAATGTCGATTTCATCTTCAAGCGTCAGGGTGACGGCCTGACCGGCAAAGGCCTGATCAAGGTTGCCGTCAAAGGTGACGATTTCCTTGACCTTGCTGGTCTGACCCGATGCGGTGACGGCAATCGGATCGCCCGGCTTGATAATGCCCGACGCGATGGTGCCGGAAAAGCCACGGAAATCAAGGTTCGGGCGGTTGACCCACTGAACCGGAAGACGGAACGGCTTTTCAATCGCATCCTGTTCGACCTGAACGGTTTCAAGATGCGCGAGCAGCGTCGGGCCTTCGTACCACGGGGTGTTCGGGCTGGCTTCGATCATGTTATCGCCGCGAAGGGCCGATAACGGGATTGGCGTGATCGAGCTATAGCCAAGGTCTTTGGCGAATTCTTTATAGTCCGCAACAATGGTGTCGAACTTGGCCTGATCATAGTCGATCAGGTCCATCTTGTTCACTGCCAGCACCACATGCTTGATCCCCAGCAACGACGTGATGAAGCTGTGGCGGCGTGTCTGTGTCAGGATGCCTTTGCGGGCATCAATCAGGATCACGGCGACATCGGCGGTTGAGGCGCCGGTTGCCATGTTACGGGTATATTGTTCGTGGCCGGGGGTATCGGCGACGATGAATTTGCGCTTGTCGGTCGAGAAGAACCGATAGGCGACATCAATCGTGATGCCCTGTTCGCGTTCGGCCTGAAGCCCGTCAAGCAGCAGGGCGAAATCAATTTCGCCATTCTGGGTGCCGACCTTGCGGCTATCAGATTCAAGGGCCGCAAGCTGATCCTCGAAGATCAGTTTGGAATCCCAAAGCAGACGGCCAATCAGGGTCGATTTGCCATCATCAACGCTGCCACACGTGATGAAACGCAGCAGGCTTTTTTCTTCCTGGGCTTTCAGGTAGCCGAGAATGTCATCGGCAATCAGATCGGATTTGTGTGACATCAGAAGTAGCCTTCCTGCTTTTTCTTTTCCATTGAACCGGCCTGATCATGGTCGATCATGCGCCCCTGACGTTCGCTTGAACGGGTCAGCAGCATTTCCTGGATAATGTCGGGCAGGGTGGCGGCTTCGGACTTAACCGCACCGGTCAGCGGATAGCAGCCAAGCGTTCTGAAACGCACCGATTTCATTTCCGGTTTTTCACCCGGATTAAGCGGCATGCGGTCGTCATCAACCATGATCAGCATGCCGTCACGTTCAACAACCGGGCGTTTGGCCGAATAATACAGCGGCACAATCGGGATCTGTTCGAGATAGATATATTGCCAGATATCAAGCTCGGTCCAGTTCGATATCGGGAAGGCGCGAATGCTTTCGCCCTTGTTGATCCGTGCGTTGTATATATCCCAAAGTTCCGGGCGCTGGTTTTTCGGATCCCAGCGATGGGTTTCGGTGCGGAACGAAAATACGCGTTCTTTCGCGCGTGCTTTTTCCTCATCCCGGCGCGCACCGCCAAAGGCTGCATCGAACTTGTATTTGTTCAGCGCCTGTTTCAGCGATTGGGTTTTCATGACGTCGGTATGCAGGCTCGATCCATGGGTGAAGGGACCAATGCCCTGTTCCACACCTTCCTGATTGATGTGAACAATCAGCTCAAAGCCATATTCCGCCGCCACCTTGTCGCGAAATTCGATCATTTCGCGGAATTTCCACGTGGTATCGACATGCATCAACGGGAAGGGCGGCGGGGCCGGGTAAAATGCCTTGCGCGCCAGATGCAGCAAAACCGACGAATCCTTGCCGATGGAATAAAGCATCACCGGCCGTTCGAACGACGCCGCAACTTCGCGGATAATGTGAATACTCTCGGCCTCAAGCTGGCGGAGATGGGTCAGATTAGGCTGCATTCTCGTTCCTGCCGATCAATCAACACAAAATTTGTGTTTATAAATATATTTCACGTTGCTTTGATGGGTAATATGGAAACGGCTTTGATGCAAGCGCGATCTATCCAAATCACACAAAAAAGATAACCACATATTTTCTAGTACAAAGGAAATATGTTCTTTGGGTGTTTTCTTTGTGGTCGATGAAGCCCGGACGTCAAACCGGATAGCCTTTGAATGCCTTGGTCTGGGCCAAAGCGACATGGCCGATGAATTTGGTGATGCCAAGATTGCCGTGGATCATGTCTTCGGACAGGGAATGATAATGCTGCACATCGCGACAAACGAGGCACAGCATATAATCATACGGTCCTGAAATCCGGTAGGCGGCAACGACTTCGGGGATGGTTTTGGCCGCATCGGCAAAGCGTTTGTAATCGGCGGCGGTCTTGCCGGTTAAGGTGACTTCGGCAAAGACCCGGACATGCGGGCAGATTTTTTCGATATCAAGTACCGCGCGATAGCGTTTGACCACCGCTTCCTTTTCAAGCTTTTTGACCCGGTCAAGGCACGGGCTCGGGCTTAGTCCCACCAGCTTTGAAAGGGCGAGATTGGTCAGCTTTGCATTGGCCTGAAGGGCGCGCAGGATTTTAAGGTTGATCTCGTCGATCTTGATCATCGGGGTCGCCGTTATCTTGTTTGCGCCACCTTACACATAAAAAAACGGCCCGACCAGTATTCCGGTCGGGCAAGTGGGGTAGGATTTGGGGGGGCGAAAATCAGGCCGCAATGCCCTTGCGTTCATCGGTACTCAGTTCGCCCATCACCTGATCAATGCCCTTTTTGATCGCATCGACCATTTGGTCGGCTTCGTCCCGGCTTAGCGTCAGGGGCGGGGAAAATGCCAGGCTGTCTGCGGTTGGAAGCGGGCGGACAATTACACCATGATTACCAATCGCCGCCGCACAGCGCGCGGCGATCTTGTGTTTCAGATCGAACCCGGTTCTGGTGTCGCGGTCCGCCATCAGTTGCAAGGCACCCAGCAGGCCGACACCGCGCACTTCGCCGATATGGGCATGATGGCCAAAGGTGTCGTTAAGCCGCGCATGCAGATAGGCTCCGGTTTTCGCCGAATTCGCGACCAGATTTTCACCTTCGATGATTGCAAGGTTCGCCAGTGCCACGGCCGCCCCGACCGGATGGCCGGAATAGGTGAAGCCATGGGCAAATGCGCCGAGTGTTGCCGACCCGTCACGCAGGACTTTCCAGATATCATCGCTGATAAAGGCTGCCGACATCGGGAAATAGCCGCTGGTCAGGCCCTTGGCGGTGGCGATCATATCGGGGCGAATGTCATAAAGCTGATGACCAAACCAATGTCCGGTGCGGCCATAACCGCAAACAACCTCGTCACAGATGAACAGGATATCGTGCTTTTTCAGAACCGCCTGAACGGCTTTGAAATAGCCCTTTGGCGGGGTGATGACACCACCAGCGCCCATGATCGGTTCGGTAATGAAGGCACCGACCGTTTCCGGGCCTTCGGCGATGATCAGGTCTTCAAGCTCGTTTGCCAGCCGGGCCGAAAACTGTTCCTCGCTCTCGCCCGGTTTGGCTTCGCGGTAATAATGCGGAAGCGACGTGTGTTTGACTTCAGGGATCGGCAGGCCGAAATTGCGATGAAATGATGCAAGCCCGGTCAGGCTGGCGGTGGCAATGGTGGTGCCGTGATAGGCCTGTTTGCGGGCGATGATCTTGCGTTTTTCCGGTTTGCCGCGAAGCCCGTTATAATACCAGACGATCTTCATCAATGTATCGTTGGCATCCGACCCGGAACTGCCAAAGAACACCTTGGTGATGTGATCGGGCATTTTTGCCACCAGCTTTTCGGCCAGTTCGATCTGGGCCGGGTTGGATGCCCCGGCAAAGGTATGAAAATAGCCCATCTGATCGGATGCGGCCTTCATCGCATCGCCGATCTCGGTCCGGCCATAGCCGATATTCATGCACCAAAGTCCGCCAACCCCGTCCAGCATCCTGTTGCCGTCGGTATCGGTAATGAACGCGCCCTTGCCATCGACAAAAATGCGGGCCGGGCCGTTGTTTGACACATCGGCAACCACGGATGCCGGATGCAGGATATTGGCCGCATCCGATCTTTTAAGGAGTTCGGTATCATAGAGGGTCGACATGGCGAGTCTCCCGGACTTTGTGTGGGGCGTGAAGCTTGTTATTCCGGTTATTCTGCCATGGTTGGTCCGGTATTAAATTTCGAAGCAGCACTTCCCGACGGTGAAGAATGCTGATTTCAGAAAACGGTTTGTCTTCGCCATCTGATTTTATGATAAAAACAATCAAGAGTTGAGGGTTGACGAGGGGAAGATGAGAAAATTTTTGATCCTGGGGATGGTCGCCTTTCTTTCTGGTTGCACGGCGGGAGCCCCTATCGGCCAGCTTTCTGTTCCGGTTGTCAAAAACACAATGGAACAGAAAGCTGTTTCGGATGTGCTTAAAGAATTGCGGGTGTCGTTGCAGATTGCCGAAAACATTTTAAGAATTGCAGATATCTGTCAGGCGGACGATTTGCCGTGGCATGGACGCAGGCCATTAAATGCAAAAGTAACACTGGCGACAGCCAAATCATCCACCGTCGGTGGCGAAGCCGGTGGGGCATTTAGCTTTGTACCGGTTTCGGCAAATCTCTCGGGGGAACGGAGTACCGTTGCCAGTCGAATTTACAAAATAACCTTGCAGGCAGATGATGCGGCAAGGCTTACCGATGGTGATCTAGTCGAGATATGCCAAACGGCAACCCGCAAAGATGTAACTGCCGCGCTTGAACAACATCCGGTTGCCGATGCAATTGTCAGCAGCATGCTGGGTGTTGGCGATGGTCTTGCGGGGGTAGTATTTTTGCCGCCGAGTTTTCGGATCGCCAATGATCCTACTGTCGGTGATCTGAGCAGCTCAGTGATCGAAGTCACCGTCAAATTCACCGTAGAGGTGAAGTCGGAAGCAGAAGGCGGCATTGATCTTCTGGTTTTCAGGGCCGGGGTATCGGGCAGCGAAGGCCGCGAAAACGAGCAGGAAATGGTCGTAACACTGGGCGAATTGAAATAGCGAAAGCGCACTCGCCTGCACCTTCGCTATTTCTTCTATCGCTGGAAATCGTAAATCGGGCCAAGGTCAAGAAGTTGCGTCAGCTCATCAAGCGCTGTCCGGACTTCGTTCAGAAGCGTTGGATCGCGGAAATCATCAGCGCTTAGCCGGTCGCGATAATGTTTTTCGACCCAGCCTGTCAGTTCGGCAAAGCGTTGATCGTCAATCAGGCTTTGTTGGTTAGTGGCGGCAAGTTCTTCCTCGGTCAGGGCGACGCGCAGCCGCAAGCAGGCAGGGCCACCGCCATTGCGCATGCTTTGGCGCAGGTCGAAAAACTTGATCTGTCTGATTGGCGTATTGCCCTTGCCGATCAGGTCATAAAGGTAATCGCGGACCGATATGGTTTCTTCGGCTTCGGTCGGCAGGATCAGCATCATCTGACCATTTTCCGGTAGGCGCAAAAGCTGTGAATTGAACAGGTAGCTTTTGATCACGTCGGAAAGCGGCACCGCACTTTTGGGCACTTCAATGCTGGTGAAATCGGCAATGCCGTCCATCTTGCGCCGGATGTCGTTGATGACGGCGGGCGTGTCGACAAAGGCGTCCTCGTAATGGAACAGCACATTGGCATTGCCGACCGAAATCACGTCATTATGAAAGACCCCGGCATCAATCAGGTCCGGGTTCTGCTGCGCATAGACGACACCGTTTTCCGATAGGCCATGATGGCGTGCTATCGCGCTGCTGGCTTCGAACGTCTGGCGCGCCGGATAACGGTTTGGCCGGGTTTTACCCGGATCAAAAGCGTGACGGCCATAAACGAAAAATTCGACCCCATGCAAACCATGTTCGCCACAAAAACGGGTATGGTTGGCCGCGCCCTCGTCCCCCATATGATCCGTGCCGGGCAGGGCGGGATGATGGGTAAAATGATCGGGATTGGCGAATGTCGCGGCAAGTGCACGACCCGTCACCGGATGTTCGATGGATCGGTGGAACATCGCGCACAGATTGGCCGGGGTGAAATGCACCTTGCCATCATCGGTATCACCGCTGGGCGAAACGGTTGCGGCGTTGGCCGTCCACATCGGGGATGCCGATGATGCCGCGAGAACAAGGTTCGGATTGGTTTTCCAGGCCGAGGCCAGAACATCGCCATCCGATCCGCCAAAGCCGAAAACATCGCGCAGAGTCTTTATATGCGGGCGTTCATGAGGCGGCAGCACGCCCTGCACAAAGCCCATGTCATGCAGGGCCTTCATCTTGGTCAGGCCCTGAAGGGCTGCGGCTTTCGGGTTGGAAAGGGTGCTGGCGTTGCTGGTTGATGCGACATTGCCAAAGCTTAACCCGGCATAATTATGCGTCGGGCCGACCAGACCGTCAAAATTGGCTTCGATGGCGTATCGGGTCATGGGCGTACTCCTTTGGGGGCGGCATCGGGGGCGACCAGTTTGTCGGTCTGAAGGGTTGCGACCGGCCATGCGCAATAATCGGCAGCGTAATAGGCGGATGGGCGGTGGTTGCCACTTTCACCAATGCCGCCAAACGGGGCGGCACTTGATGCGCCGGTCAGTTGCTTGTTCCAGTTGACGATCCCGGCGCGGCTTTCATGGATGAAGCGTTGCCAAAGTCTGGCGTCATCGCACAGCAACCCGGCGGCAAGGCCAAAACGGGTATTGTTGGCTTCACGGATCGCATCGTCAAAGTGATCGACCCGGATGATTTGCAGGAGCGGGCCAAACAGTTCCTCGTCCGCGCGATCCTTTACATCGGTCACGTCAATCAGACCTGGTGTCAGGAACGGGCGGGCAGGATCGGGACGCGTCATTTCGCGGATGATTTTGGCCCCATCGGCAACAAGTTTCGCCTGTGCCGCGATAAGGCCATCGGCCGCCCGGTTGGAAATCACAGGCCCCATAAAGGGTTCGGGATCATCATCCGGTGCGCCAACGATCAGCCTGTCGCAATAATCATTGATCGCGGTGATCATTGCATCGCCCCTTGCGCCGGATGGCACGATCAGGCGGCGCGCACAGGTGCAACGCTGCCCCGCCGTGATAAAGGCCGACATGACGGTATGATGGGCGACGGCATCGAGATCGGCGGCGTCCCATATCACAAGCGGATTATTCCCGCCAAGCTCCAGGGCCAGGATTTTGTCCATCTGCCCGGCAAAGGCATGATGCAAATGGCGTCCGGTCGGAACACTGCCGGTAAAGAACAGTCCGTCAATACCAGGATGCTGCGCCAAGGCAATACCGGTATCGCGTTCGCCCTGCACAAGATTCAAAACTCCGTCGGGCAATCCGGCCTGTTGCCAAAGCTTTACGGTTTCCCCGGCGACGAGCGGGGTCAGTTCGGATGGCTTGAACACCACGCAATTGCCCGCCAGAAGGGCCGGGACGATATGGCCGTTCGGCAGGTGGCCGGGAAAGTTATAGGGACCAAAGACCGCAACCACCCCATGGGGTTTATGGCGCAAGATCGCCTGTCCGCCGCCCGGCGCATCGCCGTGGCGGGTGCCGGTGCGATCATGATAGGCCTTGATCGAAATCGCGATCTTGCCAGCCATTGCGCCGATTTCGGTCAGGGCCTCCCAATGCGGCTTTCCGGCATCAAGGCTGATGGTGCGTGCCAGTGTGTCCTTGTGATCATTGAGCAACCCGGCAAACCGTTCAAGGATTTCGATCCGTTCATTCAGGTCGCGTTTTGCCCATGCCGGAAAGGCATTTCGTGCCGCTATGATCGCAGCGATAACATCATCGGGGCTGGCGGAATTACCCTGCCAGATGATATTGCCATTGGCCGGGTTCTCGGCGTGAAACGCTTTGCCATTGCCGGTTTGCCATGTGCCATTGATGAACAGGGCGGGATTTGATTTCTGGGTCATCATGATGCCTGCTCCTGCGGTTTAATCGGTGACAAAACGGATCTGATCGCCAGCGTGCAGCCCAAGAATTTCGGCCTGGTCACGATCCAGATCGACATGCGTACCATTCACGACCGTCATATAAAGCCAGCTTGCCTGATAGCCGCGAAGTTCCAGCGTGCAGGCAAGGTGGCGTTCCATAGACGGGCTGCGATCAACAATTTTGCGGATGGTAGCGATTTTGGAATGACGGATGGTGCGGATGTCATCAAGCCGGACATCAACGCAGGGTCCGCCATCAAAAATATCGACCGCATTTGAAAACCGGAAACCTTCCTTTTTCAAAAGGTTCAGTGCCGGGCGCGTTTCATCATGGGTTTTGCCGATCACATCCTGTGCTGCCTTGGGCAGCATTTCGATATAGATCGGATATTTCGGCATCAGGTCGGCAATGAACTGGTTATTGCCAATCCCCGAAATGTAATCGGCATCGGGGAACGGGATATTGAAGAAATGCGATCCCAAGGCTTCCCATAGCGGTGATTTGCCGTTTTCATCCTGCCAGCCGCGCATTTCGGCCATGACCATTTTCGAAAACCGTTCCTTGAAGCACCCCATCAACAGGTATCTCGACCGCGCCAGAAGCTGCCCGTTGCCGTCCTTGCGATAGTCCGGGTCAAGGTAAAGTGTGCCCACCTCGGTAGCACCCTGATAATCGTTCACAAGGGTCAGCAGGCGTGACGTCACCGTGACATTCAGTTCATGCGAATATTGCGTCAGTTTCAGGATTTTGTAGTTATAGAAGGCCTTTGATAACCCGACCCCGGCATAGATCGCGCAGGTGCCTGCGACCTTGCCATTGGCGGTATCTTCGAGAACCATGAAATAGCTTTCACCACCGGGGCCGTCGATATCTGCCCCGAAGGCCTCGATGCTTTCAGTGATGCGGGCTTCAAGCACGTCACGATTGGCCGGAAGGGTGGTCAGACCCTTGCTGGCCGAGGATGCCAGATCAACCAGCCGGTCAAGGTCGCTCATACGGGCGGGGCGGACACGCATCATGATTTTATATCTCCGTCTTTTTCAATGCGTCGGGTAGATCGCCTGAACCGGCTTTCATCAGGATCAGGGCCGAAAGCTTTGCCCGTTCGATCAAACTGTCGAGCTTCACAAATTCCTGATCGGAATGGATCAGGCCACCGCGTACCCCAAGGGTATCGATATTGGGTAATCCGGCCTCGGCCAGATTGTTGCCATCGCAACAGCCCCCCGTTGCCTTCCATGAGATGTCCAGATCAAGGTCATGACCGAGCTCGCGCACCCATTCAAAAAGCGCCCTGGTCCTGCCAGCCATTGGTTTTGGCGCGCGGCCAAACTGGCCATGCAGTTCGGCCGTGATGCCGTCACGCTGATTGATCGCGGCAATGACATCGGCAATTTCATTTTCTGCCTGATGGCGTTCGTCATGGTTTGAAACCCGAACGTTAAAGCGTACCACGGCGCTATCGGGCACGACATTGACCGGCCCGCCGCCATCGATCTTGCCAATATTGAATGTGGCCTCGCCAACCTTGCCGTTAAGCTGATCAAGGCGCATGACGCAGTCACTGGCCGCGACCATCGCACTGCGCCCGGAATGGAATTCGCGCCCCGCGTGGGCGGCGCGCCCCTTGATCCGGACGGAAAAGTTGCCTGATCCCTTGCGTGCCCCGGCAAGGGTGCCGTCTTCCAGTGCCGGTTCATACAACATGCCGAAATCGGCGGTACGGGCGCGCTCTGCCAGAAACGGGGCTGATCCGATGGAGCCGGTTTCTTCATCCGGGTTCAGGATCACGTCCCAGCCGATGCCACCCGCAAACGGGCTTCGTTCCAGTGCGCTTAAGGCATTGAGGATCGTCAGGATGCCGCCTTTGGCATCGGCAACACCCGGCCCATTCAAGGTGTTTTCATCGATCAGGCGCGGGGTTTGAAAGGCACTGTCGATGGCAAAGACCGTGTCATAATGAATGCACAGCAAAACCCGAACCGGGGCCTGTGGCCGTTTGGAAAAATGCAAAAGCTTGCCATAGCACACGGGCGCGATGCTGCCGTCCGCGGCGACTGCTTCGCCATCGGGCAGGTCGATGACGGAGGTTGTGGCGTCAAGTTCGGCAAAGGCATCCAGAATGGCGTCACGCATCCGGTCAAGACCGTTGATATTGCCCGTGCCACTATTGATCGCCGACCACGATTTCAGGCGATCAAGCGTTTTGTCGAAACGCTGATCAAGCCAGTCGAGCCAGGGCTGAAACTTTGCATATTCGGTCATGATAACCTTTGGGACGTTTTGACATTGTTGATTGATTATTGGGTTTATGGTGCCAAAAAACGCCCGGCAGGTGGTGCGGGATCGGGGGATGGAAACGGAATTACATGCGGGCGAGTAAAAAGCGCAAAGGTAATTTTATTTCAAAATTAACATCCTTAGAAAAATAAACTTGATTTAGGTCAGTCTTTCTTACCAAATAATGGCAACAACACTGACCTAAAGAGAAGCCCCATGACTGTCCAATGGAATGACCTGATCGTTCGTGATGCCCGTGCGCTTACCGCTTCCGAAATCCGTGATTTGCTTAAAGTGGCCGACCGGCCGGAAATCATTTCCTTTGCCGGGGGCGTGCCTGATCCATCGCTTTTCCCGCTGGCCGATTTCAATGCCATCTATGGCGATCTGACGACCGACGAGGTTGCCGGTCGCAAAAGCCTGCAATATTCCATCAGCGAAGGCCTGCCCGCGCTTCGTCAATGGATTGCCGATGATCTGGCCGCCAGCGGGGCGGTGCGCGGGATTGATAACATCCTGATTACCTGTGGCGCGCAGCAGGGGCTTGATATGCTTGCCCGTCTGCTACTGGAACCAGGGCGTGAAATCGTCGTGGAAAAACCAAGCTACCTTGGCGCGATGCAGGCCTTTTCCATGCGTCGTCCGACCTATGTCGGGATGAATATGGATGAGGATGGCCCGGTGATTGCCGAACTCGAAGCTGTCTTTGAACGTGGTGTGCGCATTGCCTATCTGGCGCCGGATTTTCAGAACCCGACCGGGCGGTCCTATAGTCTTGATCGGCGTCTTGCGGTGCTTGAAGTTGCGCGTAAATATGGTGCGGTCATTCTTGAAGACGCGGCCTATTGCAAGCTGTCCTACGAAGGCGATGTTTTGCCATCGTTGCTTGCCCTTGATGAAACCAACGGCGATCCGCAGGCCGGAACCGTCATTCAGCTTGGCACATTTTCCAAAACGCTGGTGCCAGCCCTTAGGATCGGGTGGGTCTGTGCGCCGCGTCCGGTGATCGAACGGTTGGTTCTGATGAAGCAGGCCGGCGATCTGCATGTGTCGACCATCAATCAGGAAGTCGCCCTGCGTGCGGCACGCAAACTGTTTCCGGGGCATCTGGATACCACCCGCGATGCCTATCGCGCCAAACGCGATACGATGCTGGCCGCCCTTGACGAATTCATGCCCGAAACCGTGTCCTATACAAGACCCGAAGGCGGGATGTTCATCTGGCTGACCCTGCCGGAAAATATCGATAGTCGCCAGTTGCTGGAACAGGCCCTGCACGACGCCAAGGTCGCCTTCGTCCCCGGTCAGGCCTTTTTCTGTGACCACACGGGCCGTAATACAGCGCGCCTCAGCTTCGCGACGGAAAAGGCCGATCGCATTCGCGATGGCATCGAACGTCTGGCCTTGCTGATCCGGCGGGTGCACAATCAGTAAGGCGTATTGCGAAACACAGCCGAAGGATCACCATGAACATCCAACGCAACGCATCAAAGGCATCGACCAAGGGATCGCTGGATTACTTTACCGGTACGGTCCGGATCGACAGTCCGTTTCAAACCACCGATCCGGCGCGCGTCGGCGGTGCCATCGTAACGTTTGAACCGGGTGCCCGCACCGCATGGCACACCCATCCGCTAGGCCAGACCGTGATCATCACAAGCGGCCTTGGCTGGGCGCAGCGTGAAGGCGGGCCCCGCGAAGAAATCCGCCCCGGCGATATCGTCTGGTTCGAACCGGGGGAAAAGCATTGGCATGGGGCGACCGATAAAACCGCGATGACCCATATCGCAATTGCGGAATCCGTCAACGGATCGCTGGTCGACTGGCTGGAAAAGGTCGAGGACAGCGATTATCTGGGCCAATGATCAGTAGACCCGAATAAAAAAGCCCGGCAGGGGTGGGGGACCTTTCTGCCGGGCCGGAGTTGCTGACAAGTGTCAGCAGGTAGACGGTTACATCCGGTATTTGTGACCGGGTCCTTTCAGGAAATCCCGGTGATCAGGCTGCGCAGCAAAAGCGACAAGGCCCCGATCACAAGGATGCCCCCGGCATAGAGCCCGATAAACCAAAGAACACGCCGGATTTTTGGGGATGGTGCTAAGGACATCAGTGATATCCTTCATCCCCGACCTTGCCCCGGAATACCCAATAGGCATAGGCGGTATAGGCCAGGATGATCGGGATCAGGATGGCAGCACCGACCAGCATGAAGGACAGGCTGTTATCCGGTGCGGCGGCGGTCCTGAAATCAATCATCGGCGGGACGATATTGGGATAAAGCGTGATGCCGAACCCGGCATAACACAGGAAGAAAATTCCAAGTGTAATGCCAAATACCGTCTTTTCGCGGTGCTTTACCGCATGCCAGAGCCAGAAAAGCAGACCGGCCGTGACAATCGGGATCGGGGCCAGGAAAAACAGGTTTGGCATATCAAACCAGCGCGCCGCATAAGCCGGGTGGATATAGCTTGTCATCAGCGACACCACACCAAGATTGGCCGCCATCCAGATGACCGCAGGCTTGGCAAGGCCACGCAAACGTCCCTGAAAATTGCCTTCCATCTTCATGATCAGCCAGCCAGTGCCAAGCAGGGCATAGCCGACCACAACGGCGGATGCGCAGAACACCGAAAACGGGCTTAGCCAGTCAAACGGGCCGCCAACGAATTTGGCATTTTCAACCACAATCCCTTCAATAAAGGCGCCCAGCATCGCACCCTGCATCGCGGCGGCAATGATCGACCCGGCGGAAAAGGCAAAGTCCCAGTGTTTTTGGTGATCGCGGCTTTTGAACCGGAATTCGAACGCGACCCCGCGAAACACAAGGGCCAGAAGCATGGTGAAAACCGGAATGTAAAACGCGGTCATCAGCAATGAATAGGCCAGCGGGAAGGCGGCATAAAGCCCGCCACCGCCCAGCACCAGCCAGGTTTCATTGCCATCCCACACAGGGGCAACCGTATTCATCATCCTGCCGCGTTTGGCAGGGTCCTTGATAAAGGGAAACAGAATGCCGATGCCAAGATCAAAGCCATCAAGCGTGACATAGGCAAAAACGGCAACCGCAATCAGCAGGGCCCAGATCAGTTGATAATCCATGATCATTCTCCTGCCTGCGGGAAGGTGGGATCGGCAACCGGACGGCTACCGGCGCGCAGCACTTCACCCTTGGGCGAATGGGCAAAGCGCGGGTCCCTGTTCATCGCGCGGATGATATAGGCGGTGCCAACCCCGAAAACGATGGTATAGACAATAACGAATGCGGCAAGCGATCCGGCAATCGCGGCCGGGGCGACCGGTGATCCGGCTTCGGATGTGCGCATCAATCCGTAAACCACCCATGGCTGACGCCCGATTTCGGTGGTGAACCACCCGGCCAGAATGGCGATAAAGCCGCTTGGCCCCATGATCAGGGCAAAGCGATGCAGCCACGTACAGCTATAAATCGATTTGCGCCACCGGGCGAACAGGCTGGCAATGCCGAGTAACGCCATCAAAAGGCCCAGCCCGACCATGATGCGGAATGTCCAGAATACGATGGTCGCATTCGGGCGGTCTTCGGGGGCGAAATCCTTTAATCCGGTGATCCTGCCATCCCAGTCATGTGTCAGGATCATCGATCCCAGTTTCGGGATTTCGACGGCATATTTTGTTTCCTCTGCCGCCATGTCGGGCCAGCCAAACAGGATCAGCGGGGCACCATTCTGCGTCTCAAAATGGCCTTCCATCGCGGCGACCTTGGCCGGTTGATATTCAAGGGTATTAAGCCCGTGCATGTCACCGGCGACGATCTGGACCGGGGCGACAATGGCCGCCATCCACATTGCCATGGAAAACATGATCCGTGCCGCGCGGTTTTCCCGATCACGCAGCAAATGCCACGCACCGACGGCACCGACAACAAGTGCGGTGGTCAGAAATGCCGCCAGAACCATATGGACAAGCCGGTACGGGAAGCTTGGATTGAACACCACATCCCACCAGCTTTCGACAACCGCCCGGCCATTTTCGATGATATGGCCGGTGGGTGTTTGCATCCAGCTATTGGCCGACAAAATCCAGAAGGCCGAAAACAGGGTGCCGATCGCAACCATGGTGGTCGCGGTGAAATGCAATTTCGGTCCGACACGGTTAAGGCCAAACAACATGATGCCTAGGAAACCGGCTTCGAGGAAAAAGGCGCTTAGCACTTCATAGGCCATAAGCGGCCCCAGAACCCCGCCGGTAAATTCGGAAAACGGCCCCCAGTTCGTTCCGAACTGATAGGACATCACAATGCCCGAAACCACGCCCATGCCAAAGGCCAGCGCAAAGATTTTCAGCCAGAATTTATACAGCGCCAGATAGGTATCATCGCGCGTGCGCAGCCAAAGTGCTTCGAGCACGAAAAGGAAACTGGCCAATCCAATGGTAAAAGACGGAAAAATGATGTGGAACGAGATGGTGAACGCGAATTGTATGCGGGCCAATATATCGGGATCAAACATTGGCGTTGGTCCTTTTGTCAGGCAAAGCCTTCCTGTCCGGCCGCGTTTTTCGCTGCAACGCGAAATCGCTCATTACATGACCTGATCCGATGAAAGCAAAGGATCAGAGGCCGTGTTCATAAGGACAATTAGATAAAGTTCCCGCATGCATTGTGCATTGCGTATTCGCAATTTTGATCTGGAAAAATTCGATTATGCGTTTGTTGAAAGGCAAAGCTTTTCCAGCGCCAGCGAACTTTGCGTCTGGCGGCGTTCCTCGTGGCGCAGCATCATGAATTTGCGCGGGCGGATGTGAAATGCCGCACGGAAAAGCCGCCCCTGCGCGATCAGGGAACTGACGGCAAAGCTTGAAACGGCGGTGGCGCTGATGCCGGTTTCAACCGCGGTGATCACTGCCTCGTTTGCCGGTAATGTCAGGGCAATTTTAAGTTTTTGCGGATCAACGCCCGACTGGCGCAGGGCATTTTCAAATTCAGACCTTGTGCCGGAACCGGCTTCGCGGAGCACCCAGCTGCTTTGGGTTGTAAGGTCCTGCGCGCTTAGCGGCCTTCCATCGGCCCATGGATGCTTGGGCCCGACCACGATCACCAGGGCGTCTTCGGCGACTTCGCGCATGGCAAGGACGGGTTCATTTACGTCGCCTTCGATAAAGCCGATATCGGCGGCACCACCACGGACGGCATCGGCCACGGTCTTGGTATTGCCAATCGTAAGATTGATGGCAATACCGGGATACTGGTCATGAAACTGCATCAAGAAGGGCGGCAGCCAATAACTGGCAATTGTCTGGCTGGCATAGACGTTAAGTTCACCACGCAGCAAGCCGCCAAGTTCGGCCAGTGTCAGTTCGGCGGCGCGTGCGCGTGCCAGGGTCGCCTTGGCCTCGTTTAAAAACAGCCGCCCGGTTTCGCTAAGCTCGATCCGTCGTCCGACCCGATGGAACAATGCAACGCCATAAAACCCTTCGAGGTTCTTGATCGCCGAACTGACCGCGGAGGGGGTCAGGCCGATTGCATCGGCGGCCTTTGTCAGATGTTCGCGTTCGGCCACGGCAACAAAGATGGCGAGTTGCTCAAGCGTCATCATGGCGTCTATCCATAAATCATTCGAAAATATCGAATGAAATATCCATTTTTATTCGATGGATGTAAATGATTGATCGTGTGATTTTCTGCCTGTCACATTTCACAGGCAAATCATGTTTTTTAAAGCGCACCTGAAATCTCTTTTGCCCGGTCTGTTCCTGACCACGGCGATTGCGTTGATCGCGAAACTGGTCGAGCAGGCGGAGCGTAGCCTTCTGGGGCATGGCTGGATCGAAAGTCTGGTTTTTGCGATCCTTCTGGGGGTAGTGGTGCGATCCGTGTTCGGCCTTGCCAAGCCGTTTCATGACGGTGTGCGGTTTTGTGGCAAGACGGTGCTTGAAATTGCGATTGTCTTTCTGGGTGCCTCAATCAGTGCGCAGGCCCTGGGGCAGGCGGGCTTTGGCCTGATTGCGGCCATCGTTCTGGTGGTTTGTGCCAGCCTGTTTTTAAGCTTCCATATCGGGCGGGCACTTGGCCTGTCGAAGCATTTGTCGATGCTGGTGGCGTGCGGCAATTCGATCTGCGGCAATTCGGCGATTGCCGCCACCGCCCCGGTGATTTCGGCAAAATCCGATGATGTTGCGGCCTCCATCGCCTTTACTGCCGTTTTGGGGGTTCTTTTTGTCTTTGTTTTGCCGCTGGTGCATGTCGGTCTGGGCCTGAGTGCCGCGCAATATGGTATCTTTTCCGGGCTGACGGTTTATGCCGTCCCGCAGGTTCTGGCCGCGACCGCCCCGGCAGGAGCCTTGGCCGTGCAGGTCGGCACCCTGGTCAAGCTGATCCGCGTTCTGATGCTTGGCCCGGTGATCTTTACGCTTGCCCTGATGGGCGGGCGCAAACGCGAGGTTCGCCTGCCTCTGACCCAGATGGTGCCGTGGTTCATTGTCGGGTTCGTGGCCATGATGGCAGCCCGTTCGTTTGGTCTGATCCCCGAAATCGCGCTGGAACCGATGCGCACGATATCATCCTTCCTGACCATCCTTGCCATGGCGGCACTGGGGTTAAGTGTCGATATCCGAAGCTTCATGCATGTCGGAGGGCGGGTGATTGCCGCGGCCCTTCTATCGCTTCTGGTGCTGTGCGCGCTGGGATTTCTGGTTCTGGTGATTTTGGCCTGATCCTGAACAGAAAAGCCGACGCCAGTTTCCCGGCGTCGGCCATTTTTATATCTTCAGGTAACGGTTATCTTTAACGGGTTACTGCATGTAGGTGTCGCTGTCATTCATGACGACAATCGACGATGCAACAAGCTCCCGGTCGGTAAACAGGCCGGCTGCATCCATCTCCCCGGCGACCGAAACCCGATCCCCGGTTTTGATTTTCTGATAGGTCTGTCCATCGGCACTGTTTTCCGGCACATCACTGGTATCGACAGTGATTGATGTATTGCCGGTATTCAGGGCAATTTCATCTTCGCGGATTTCCGTGACCTCGCCGGTGAATGTCACCCATTCGTCGCCTGTTGCAAGGCCGCTATTGTTCACAAAGCCGGTGCGATCCTCGCCATTGGTGTAATAGGCGCCGCGTTCCGGGAGGAAGATCGACGTCGCGACAACCATCTTGTCGGTGAAGAACCCTTCGGAAACTTCACCATTAACGCGGACCTTGTCGCCAGCTTTGATGAAGCCTTGGTCGAACCAGGTGTAATCGGTCATATCGACGGCAATTTCGCCATTGCCGTAGTTCATGGTGAACTGGTTATCGGTAATTTCTTTTACCATCCCCGAAAGATGCACCGATTCCGCTTCGTTAAGGATCGCAGGATTTTTCTGCGTCGACTGCTGCGTCGTTTCGGGAAGTTGCGGATTTTCTTTCTGCTGCTCTGCTGCCATCGCGGGGGCTGTCCCCATGGCAATAGCGGAAAGGGCGGTCAGTGTAATCATTGAGCGTCGCATAATGTGATGCTCCTTTTGTGTTGGAATTCAGTTCCGGGCGCTTTGCGTCCCGGGGTCGCTTTCCAATTGCAGAACACATGCAGTAGGGACGTTGTTCCAGATTTTTTCGCAATAATTTTAATGGCTTCGATAGGGATAAAAAAAGCCCGTCGCCTGTTCGGGGGGGATGGCGACGGGCAAGGGGAAGATGCGTCCGGCATCTTCAGACATTGCGGAGCAGACTCTTTGGGAGGCAGGGATCGCGCAATGTCACGGGTAGATCTGCGTTGGTAATCTTCTTTACGTTCTTGCTTCTGTTTTAGATTGCTCGTTTCCTTGTTTGGCGTGTTTCAGTGCATTCCATTCGTCATCGGTGAAGATGCGTGATCGGGTCAGAAAGCGTTTGCCTTCGGGTCCCTCAAGCGAAAACATCCCGCCGCGTCCATCCACGACGTCAATGATCAGCTGTGTGTGACGCCAATATTCGAATTGCGCGCGTCCGATATAAAACGGGCTGCCTTCAATCTCGCCCAGCAACACGTCCTGATCGCCGGTTTTGAATTCCCCATTCGGAAAGCACATCGGTGCACTGCCGTCGCAGCATCCACCTGACTGATGAAACATCAGCGGTCCGTGAATGTCCTTGAGCTTCCGGATCAGGGCTATGGCCGCATCGGTGGCTGTGACCCTTACCGGAATTTGGTCTGTTGTCATGACAACCTCCTCTGTATCGGGAAGGGCCGGGGATGAACAGGACCCCGGCCAGAACATTCCGATCAGAAGAAGCCCATCGGTTTCGGATCATAGGAAACCAGCAGGTTCTTGGTCTGCTGATAATGGTTCAGCATCATCTTGTGGTTTTCACGTCCGATGCCCGATTGCTTGTAGCCGCCAAAGGCCGCATGTGCCGGATAGAGGTGATAGCAATTGGTCCAGACGCGACCGGCCTTGATATTGCGGCCAAACCGGTAGGCGCGTGTGCCATCACGGGTCCAGACACCGGCACCAAGGCCATAAAGCGTATCGTTGGCGATTTTAAGCGCCTCTGCCTCGTCCTTGAAGGTCGTGGCCGAAACAACCGGGCCAAAGATTTCCTCCTGGAAAATCCGCATCCGGTTATGGCCCTTGAAGATGGTTGGCTGGATATAGAACCCGGTCGAAAGATCACCACCCAGTTCCGCCTTGCCACCGCCGCAAAGGACTTCGGCACCTTCCTGCTTGCCGATATCAAGGTAGGACAGGATTTTTTCCATTTGTTCGGTCGATGCCTGCGCGCCGATCATGGTTTCACTATCAAGCGGGTTGCCCTGCTTGATGTGGGCCACGCGTGAAAGCACGCCATCCATGAACTTGTCATAGATATTTTCCTGAATAAGTGCGCGCGACGGGCAGGTGCAGACCTCGCCCTGGTTGAGCGCGAACATGGTCAGGCCTTCGGCGGCTTTCTGACGGAAATCGTCATCCTGTGCCATCACGTCATCAAAGAAGATGTTCGGCGATTTGCCACCCAGTTCCAGCGTGACCGGAATGATGTTTTCACTGGCATATTGCATGATCAGGCGGCCGGTGGTGGTTTCACCGGTAAAGGCGACCTTGGCGACCCGGTTGCTTTGTGCCAATGGTTTGCCTGCTTCGACCCCGAAGCCCTGCACAACGTTCAGCACGCCAGCCGGAAGAAGATCACCAACCAGTTCCAGCAGCACGCAAATTGATGCCGGGGTCTGTTCGGCCGGTTTCAGGACAACGCAGTTGCCAGCCGCGAGTGCCGGGGCGAGTTTCCAGACTGCCATCAGGATCGGGAAGTTCCATGGGATGATCTGCCCGACAACGCCAAGCGGTTCGTGGAAGTGATAGGCGACGGTGTTGTCGTCAATCTCGCCAAGCGATCCTTCCTGTGCGCGGATCGCACCGGCAAAATACCGGAAATGATCAATCGCCAGCGGAATGTCGGCGGCCAGCGTTTCACGCACCGCCTTGCCATTATCCCATGTCTCGGCAACCGCCAGCATTTCAAGGTTCTGTTCCATGCGGTCGGCGATTTTATTGAGGATATTGGCGCGTTCGGTGACCGATGTTTTGCCCCATGCTTCTGCTGCAGCGTGGGCGGCATCAAGTGCCTTTTCGATATCTTCCGAACTGGATCGTGCGATTTCGCAGAACGGCTTGCCATTCACCGGCGAGACATTTTCGAAATACTGGCCCTTGACCGGGGCGGTCCATTCGCCACCGATATAGTTGTCATAACGGGATTTGAATGCAACGACGCTGCCCGCGTCGCCCGGATTCTTGTAAATCATCTTGGATCCTCCATGATCGGAAGGCGGCTTTGCCACCTGTTTTTGGTTTTGGCCCTGACATTTCCGCAAAGCCCGTGCCAATTAGTAAAATCCCGTGCCAGATGATCGAATGATCCGTTTTTTCGTCTTTTAACAATCGGTTGGAGGAGGGCGGTGATCAGGAGCGATTGTGTCATTCCGTTCCCGACGGTGGCACAGGTGATACAAACTGTCCCATATTCGTGACACTCCCGATTATGCCGCGGATTTGCCGTGAAACCTTTTGGCGTTTCGGGGCTTTGGTGTGTTACGATCCTGCCTGTGATCGGACGCGGACAAATCCGCAAGCCGGGCGATGCCAGAACGCATTCCCGATAAAACACCGGCACAAGGGAGATAACGTCTTATGTCTGGAAACCATCATGGTGGACGGATCGAAGCTGCGTTGCAGTTAAGTGGCGTCGCCCAAAATCGCGCCGTTCTTGAAAGCTGGCAACGTTGCGAACAGCGCTTTGGCCTTGCCCATGACACGCTACGCCGTCCGGAAGTCATGCCCGAAAGCCAAACCCGGCAGCGTCGTGACCGCAGCGGGCGGCTTTATCATCATGCCCATGATCTGGTGCGCACCCTTTATCGCAAGATTGATGCATCGGGCTATGCGGTTTTCCTGACCGATAATGACGGTGTGATCCTTGACAGTGTGGCGGCCCACACGCTGCTGCCGTCGTTTCGCACCAACGGCCTTTTGCCCGGTGCCGTCTGGAGCGAGGAACGCGAGGGGACCAATGGTATTGGCACCTGTATCGTCGAAGGTCGTCCGATCACCATCCACAAGGACGAACATTTTCTGGCGCAACATGCGGTGCTGACCTGTACGGCGGCACCGGTGTTTGACCCTGAAGGGCAGGTTTGTTCGGTCCTTGATGTTTCTGCCGTGCGCGACGACATCAAACGTACGGATTGTTTGCGGGTCCGAAGCCTGATTGCCGATTATGCCGATGCGCTTGAACGCATTCTGTTCTTTGATGAATGTGCGTCTGATCTGGTCCTGCATCTTCATCCCGATGCCCAGCATGTCGGATCGACCCGTGACGCCCTGATTTCGATTGGCCCGGATGGCAACATCCGCGGGGCGACCTCAACCGCGCGCCGTTTGCTGGCAGCGGCGGACAATGCGCGCGATGTGCAATCGATGTTCGGTTTTGATCTTGATGGTCTGATCACGACCCTTGGCGTGGGCGAGGAAACGTCGACTTCGGGATCGGCCAAGGCCCTGCCGGTTAATGGTGGGGGGCTTTTGTTCGGGCGGGTGACCTTGCCCGAAAAGCAGCGCCGCAAATTCATTTCGATGCGGCCCGCACCAGTATCGCGTTCGTCTGCGCGTTTAGCGGCGAACGAAACCGGTGACATCCCCGATCAGGACCCGGCAATCCGTCGTCTTTACAAGGTCGGCAGCAAGCTTCTGACCAACCGTATCAATGTTCTGATGTCGGGCGAAACCGGCAGCGGCAAGGAACATATGGCGCGTGCCATCCATGCGGCGTCTGTTGGTGCGCGCAAACCCTTTGTCGCGATCAATTGCGCGGCCCTTCCCGAAAGCCTGATCGAGAGCGAATTGTTTGGTCATGCCGGTGGTGCCTTTACCGGGGCGGCGCGTGATGGTTTTGGCGGGCGGATCAAACAGGCGGATAGCGGGACGCTGTTTCTGGATGAAATCGGCGATATGCCGTTATCGGCACAGGGACGGCTTTTGCGCGTGCTTGAGCAGCGCACGGTTGAGCCGCTGGGCAGTACCAAGTCCGTGCCGGTCAATTTCCGTCTGATTTGTGCCAGCAATGTCGATCTGACCCGTGCGGTGGCGGATGGCAAATTCCGCGAAGATCTGCTTTACCGGATCAAAGGGGCGCGGCTTTCCCTGCCAGCGCTTCGCGAACGGTCCGATCTGCCCGATCTCATCGCCCGGCTTCTTCGCGGTATTTCTGGCGATATGGCGGGGGATGTTCGTTGTTCGGACGATGTTCTTGAATTGCTGTCACGCCATGACTGGCCGGGCAACATCCGCGAACTAGTTAATGTCTTGCAATATGCCTGCGTCTTTGCCGAGGGTGGTTTGATCCTGAGGTCGCACCTGCCCGATGATTTCCACGAAACCGTTACGCGCGACCCGGCCCCTGCCGGATCGATCCTGAAGCGGGCTGAAGCCGATGCATTGCGTCAGGTGCTTGATGAGCACCGCTGGCATATCAGCAAAACCGCCAAGGCGCTCGGCATCAGTCGCAATACGCTTTATCGCAAGATGGATCGGTTCGATATAAGGCGTGAAGCCTAGCCCTTAAGCACGCCGTCAAGTGGCGAGGGCGCGGTCAGGCTTTCGAGCGGATAGCCCGAAAATGTTTTGGTGCGTTCCATCACCACATGGCCGCGGAAATGTTCGATCCCGATTTTGGCGGCCAGAAGCTTTTCTTTCAGCTGATTGAAATGCGCGATATCGCGGCAGATCATATCCATCGTGTAATCGAACGGACCGGCGATTTTGTAGCATGATATGACTTCGGGGACGTCGGTGATCGCGGCTTCGAACCGTTTGAAATCGTCAACCAGATGATTGCCCAACGTGATTTCTGCCATGATGTGCAGGTTGGCGCCGATTTTATCAAGGTCGATTTCCGCCAGATACTGCGTGATCAGCCCGGCTTCTTCAAGCTTGCGCACCCGTTCCAGACAGGGTGATGGTGACAGGTTGACCTCTTCTGAAAGATCAAGGTTCGAAATCCGGCCGTTGGTTTGCAAAACCTGCAGGATTTTGATGAACAGTCGATCCAGTTTCAGCATGGTCATTCCAGCTTGATGGGCAATGCTGCCTGTTTATCACCGCTTGCCATTGCATGCGACCAAAATCCCCGAAACAAACTGCAAATCCGTGTCGGCAAGCCCATGATTTTGATTGTCGAACGCGTCCGGATCGTTTTTAAGTAGGGGCAAATAATAAAGGGATATTTTCATGTGCGGCATCACCGGTCTGTGGCTCGGTCGCAATAGCGACGGCGATAAATTGCGCGACACCATTACGCGCATGACCGATGCATTGCTTCATCGCGGGCCCGATGGCGGCGATGTCTGGTGCGATAGCGATGCCGGACTGGCACTGGGGCAGCGTCGCCTTGCAATCATTGATCTTTCCGATGCCGGAAAACAGCCGATGCATTCGGCCGATGGCCGTTATGTCATGGTCTATAATGGCGAGGTCTATAACGCCGAAGACCTGCGTGCCAAACTGGCCGGTGAAAATATCGCGTGGCGTGGCCATTCCGACAGTGAAGTGATCCTTGAATGCATGGCGCGCTGGGGCGTGCGCGATACGGTCAAGCGCTTGATTGGCATGTTCGCCATCGCCCTTTGGGATAAAAAGACCGGCAAGCTGACGCTGGTGCGTGACCGTTTGGGGATCAAGCCGCTTTACTGGTCGCGTTTTGACGGCAATATCGCTTTTGCGTCAGAGCTTAAGGGCCTGATTGGCGGAAATGTCATTTCGCGCGAAGTCAATCGGACGGCCCTTGATGCCTATTTGCGGTTTGGCTATGTGCCATCAGGGCATTCGATCTATGCCCATGCCAAAATGTTGCAGCCGGGACACATCCTTGAAATTGCGGATGAAGGACATGCGTCGGAATTTGCATATTGGTCGGTCGAAGATGCGGTTCTAAGCGGTCAGAACCATCATTGGAGTGGCGATGATCAAAGTGCGATTGACGCGCTTGAAGATTTGCTGCGCGATGCCGTTGAACGGCGCATGATTGCCGATGTGCCCCTGGGGGCGTTTCTTTCGGGCGGTATCGACTCCTCGACAATCGTTGCCCTAATGCAATCGATTTCAGACCAGCCGGTCAAAACATATTCCATCGGTTTCGATCATGATGCCTATAACGAGGCGGCTTTTGCCGGTGAAGTCGCCAAGCATCTTGGTACCGACCATACCGAACTTTACGTCACTGCGCAGGATGCGCTTGATCTGGTGCCGCGCCTTTCGGAAATCTATGATGAGCCGTTCTTTGACAGTTCATCCATCCCGACCAGCCTGATTTCGACCCTGACCCGCAAGGAAGTTACGGTTGCCCTTTCGGGGGATGGCGGGGATGAAACCTTTGGTGGTTATAATCGGTATCTGTGGGCGCGCCAGATCAGCAACGTCGCTAAAAATATCCCATTTGGGTCGTCGCTGGTGTCCAAGGGGCTTACGGCGCTGTCGCCCGGACAATGGGATGCGCTGATCGGTCTTTTGCCCGGCAAGCGCGGGACGACGGCATTGGGCGACAAGATTTACAAGGTCGCACCACTTCTGTCGATCCGCGATGATCTGGATCGTTATCAGGTGTTGCTGTCGCTTTGGGACCCCGATGTCCTGATGGCTGATCGACCGGGTAAAGCTCATAAGAAATTCCGCGTTCCGGGCGAAAAGTTCTGCCGTAACCGCAATCTTGATTATGTGTCCTCGATGCAGGTCATGGATACGATGATGTATATGGTGGATGATGTTCTGACCAAGGTCGACCGGGCATCAATGGCAAGCTCGCTTGAAGTTCGTGTGCCTTTGATTGATCATCGCGTCATCGAATTTGGCTGGCGTATGCCGACCCACCTTAAGCTGGATGGGGCGGTCGGCAAGGTCGCCCTTCGCAAAATCCTTTACAAATATGTTCCGCGCGAACTGATCGACCGTCCCAAAACCGGTTTTGGCGTTCCACTGGCCGAATGGTTACGCGGGCCGCTTAAGGAATGGGTGGGGGACCTTCTGGCACGCGATGCGCTATATTCTGATCTTGGCCTGAACCGTGCGGAAATCGACAAGCGCTTTAACGAGCACGTCTCAGGACGGCGCAATTGGTCGCATCAGCTTTGGGCGATTGCCATGCTGTCTGACTGGCAGCGTCGCTGGCTTTCCTGATTCCGTCTTCATATTCCGGCTTCTGAAGCATCCCAACACCCCGTCCTCTGGCGGGGTGTTTTCGTATGTGCCGCAAATAAATCTGTTCATATTTTTCAAAATCGAAATTTTTGCGTAAATTCTCCCGATGTTTAAGAGGAGTAACTGTGGCGTCAGGTATCATGTGACTACAAATTGTCACAATTCAGTGCTTGAAAATTTTCGAAAATGAAATATTTTATGGTTAATATCGAAACTAAAGCGCGGAATTCATGCCATGCAGAACCATTCGGAATATGATCTGATCATCGTCGGCGGCGGAATCAACGGGGCGGGGATCGCCCGTGATGCGGCCGGTCGCGGGCTGAAGGTCCTGCTGTGCGAAATGAGCGATCTCGCAAGTGCCACGTCTTCGGCCAGTACCAAGCTGATCCATGGCGGCCTGCGTTATCTTGAGCATTATGAATTCCGTCTGGTACGCGAGGCGCTGAGCGAACGCGAAGTCCTTTTGGGCAATGCGCCGCATATCATCTGGCCGTTGCGGTTTGTTCTGCCTCATGTTCCCGGCCTGCGCCCGGCATGGATGATCCGCCTTGGCCTGTTTTTGTATGATCATCTTGGTGGCCGTAAAAAACTGCCGGGAAGCGAAGGTATCTCCCTGCGCAAGCACGTTGCGGGGCAGCCGCTCAAGACCGGGATGGAAAAGGCATTTGTCTATTCCGATTGCTGGGTCGATGATGCGCGGCTTGTGGTCCTGAACGCCATGGATGCCCGCGAATGCGGTGCCGAAATCCTGACACGCACCCGATGTGTCGGTGCAACCCAGCAGGATGGCAAATGGCAGGTGATCCTGCATGATCGCGATAGCGGTGCCGAGCGCATTGTTGGTGGCAAGATGCTGATCAATGCCGCCGGGCCGTGGTGTGCTTCGCTGATCGATCCTGAAAACGGTGTGGTTAAGGCCGAAACCAAGGCGAACATCCGTTTGGTCAAGGGGAGCCATATCGTGGTTCCGAAACTGTTCGATCATGATCATTGCTACATTTTCCAGAACCCGGATGGCCGCATCGTTTTCGCCATTCCCTATCAGGATGATTTTACCCTGATCGGTACCACCGATGTCGATTTTACCGGCGACCCGGCCAAGGTTGAAATCAGTGCTGACGAAGTCGATTACCTATGCAAGCTGGCTGGTGATTATTTCGAAACGCCGATTTCACCGATGGATGTTGTCTGGTCCTATTCCGGTGTGCGCCCGCTGTATGCGGGAGACGGCGAAGTTACCAACGCCTCGAAAGTCTCGCGCGATTATACGCTGAAACTTGAATCCGGGCGGGGCAAAGCCCCGGCGCTGCATGTGTTCGGCGGTAAAATCACCACCTATCGCAAACTGGCCGAACATGCCTTGCAACTGATTTCAAAACAGCTTGGCGTGGCCGATCGTCCCTGGACTTCGGGCGAGGTTCTGCCCGGTGGTGATTTGCCCGATAGATCCTTTGAAAAGGCCCTGAAATCCTATGGTATCCGTTATGACTGGTTGCCAGCCGCAACCCTGAAACGATTGGTTCGCGCCTATGGCAGCCGGATCGAAAAGCTGCTTGATGGTTGCAACAGCATCGCTGACCTTGGCGTTTGTTATGGTCATGATTTGTATGAAGCCGAAGTCCGTTACCTGATTGATCAGGAATGGGTGCGTGGCGTCGAAGACCTTGTCTGGCGTCGTTCGAAACTTGGTTTGCGCCTGACAGAAGATCAGATTGCCGTGCTGCGCAAACGTCTGGCATCGGTAAAATCGGATCGGATTGCGGCACAATAATCTGCAGGAATTATCGTTCCGCGATTTCACTGCGTAACTGCGCCAGTAAATCGCGGAATTCCTGTTTGCGCGATGGGATAATGTCGTGCCGATATGCGCATCCTTTCGTGCCAGTTCGGGGCGGGCACATCGGGGTAATCCAGTCTGATCTATACGCGGGATTTCTGTGTGCTATGATGGCATATCAATAGTTTATGGCAGGTTCCGTGCCGATGTCATTCCTTCGCTTATCTGCCTTTTTATCCGTTCTGACAGTTCTGCTGGCCGTTCTTCCGATGCACGGCATTCTTGCGGCAGCCAATGATCCCGCGGTGTCGGAATTGCATCCGGGCTGGATGGCGATTGGTCTTTTGGGCGGGCTTGCCCTTTTCCTGTATGGCATGGATCATCTGGCGACAGCGCTTAAAACGCTGGCTGGGGGGAGATTGCGCGCGATCCTTGCGAAAATGACGCGAAACCGGTTTATGGCGGCCCTTTCCGGTGCGGCGATGACCGGACTTGTCCAGTCTTCCAGTGTTACCACCGTTCTGGTGGTCGGTTTTGTGTCGGCCGGGTTGATGGGGTTCGGGCAATCGATTGCGGTGATCATGGGGGCGAATGTCGGCAGTACGCTGACCGCACAGATTATTGCCTTTCGGATTGATGCAATCGCACCGCTGATGATTGCGGTCGGTTTTGGCGTCATGAGCTTCGTTCCCCATCGTGGCTGGTCGCTTGCCGGGCGGGCGTTGCTGGGAACGGGGCTTTTGTTCTTTGGCATGGGCATGATGAGCGATGCGATGGAACCGCTTCGCACCTATGCGCCCTTCATTGATCTGATGGCGCAAATGACCAATCCGCTGATCGGGATCATGATTGCGGCACTTTTTACCGCACTGGTGCAATCAAGCGCGGCGACGACCGGTATTGTCATTGTGCTGGCCGGGCAGGGACTGGTGCCGCTGGAAGGCGGGATTGCGCTGATTTTCGGGGCCAATATCGGTACCTGTGTCACAGCGCTTCTGGTGACAATCGGCAAGAACCGCGATGCGATGCGTACCGCCCTTGGGCATGTGTTCTTTAACGTGGTCGGGGTGTTGGTCTGGTTGCCGTTTATTCCGCAACTGGCCGATATCGTGCGTGTCATATCGCTGGGTGAAAACGGTGGGCAGGTTGATATTGCGCGTGAAATTGCCAATGCGCACAGCATTTTCAACATTGCCAATGTGGTAATCATGATCGGTTTCGTGCCATGGATTGCACGGTTGATCGAAAAATGCGTGCCAGTGCACGATGTGTTTGAACCCCCGCTTGATCCTGCGCCAAAATTTCTGGTCGACGACATCGCCGATACCCCGTCTGCCGCGCTGATGCTGCTGCGTAACGAGGTCATGCATATGGGCGATATCGTGTGCGATGTTGTAAGGCGTGGGCGTGAAACCATGCAAAACCCGACACTTGAGAAACTTGAAAAGATTGCCGAACTTGATGACGGGGTTGACAGCCTTCAGGATGCGATTGCGCGGTTCGCCGGAAAACTGCGCCATTCGGAATTGCTGCCATCGGATCAGAACCGGCTGTTAAACAAGCTTGCGATCAGCAATCATCTGGAGGCTATCGGCGATATTATCAGCGAGGAAATGACCGAGCTGGTTGGCAGATTGTTAGCCGAACGCAATCTGCCATTATTAGATAGCCGTGAAAAAATGTCCGAATTATTCACTTTTTCTGAAGAATGCCTTAAACAGGCACTGACGGCCTTTGCCAGTGATGATGTCGAAGCCGCCAATCGTGTGTTGGCCCGCAAGGGCGAGTTCATCGAAAAAATGGATGTTACCCTGCGCCGCATCAGCGACGAGATCGGCCCAAGAGATGCCGATATCCGCCGTTACCGCACAGAAGTTGCGCTGGTCGAGCGTATCAACCGCTTATATGAACGTGCACGCCGCATTGCGCGGGCGTCACTGGCAATTACGCGCGATGATCGAGGCGACAACAGTAACAGCCCTGAACGAACGCCGCACGGGCAGCCGGTGGCACCTTAACAGCTGTTTCTTTTTCTCAGCGGTCAGCGGGCGGGATGTCGATATCTTTTTGCATGACGGTGACATCAAGTGCGCGATAGCCAAGATGGCGATAGAAATCCTGCATCGTGCTGTTTTCTGATCGCACCATCAACTGCATCCGCCAGACCCCACGGTTACGCAGCCAGTCCTCGCCGATGGCAACCAGCTTTTTGCCAAGCCCGGTTTTCTGATGGCTCGGCGCGACGGCCAGATAATAAATCCAGCCGCGATGCCCGTCATGGCCGACCATCACGGTGGCGATGATAGTATTGTTGATATCTTCCCATACCATCAGGGTCGAATTGCGATCCGAAAGCGCAAAACGCACATCCCATTCCGGCGGATTATAGGGGCGATAAAGCCCGGTTTCCTGCCAAAGTTTTGTGATCGCGGGAATGTCGGTTTCAAGTGCGGTACGTGGGATGGGCAAAAGGTTGGTGGCGATCATGACGCAGCTTCTTGGTTTCTAAAAACGCAGAATGATCAGGGATCTGAAGCGCGTCAAACCAAAATTGATGCGAAATGGCGGTATCGGAGATGTTTGAGGCATCAAATCAGAGTGTCGATTGATCGGGGCAGTGAAAGCGGGAAAGGAATGGGTATGGCCGGTCGGCAGATCGACAGGTGGCCCAAAAAAGTGGCGCCCCCGGGGGAATGTTGGGGGCGCCAGTGTTGTCCGGGCTATCGGTTGGGTGGGGGACGAACCCGGACAAAGGGAGTTGGGGCGAAGGAATTCTAAGGAACAGTTCGGACCGTTCGGGCCGACCGCGGTTAGCTGATCGGGCGGCCGGTTACGCGGCTGAGTTCCATTTCGCGCACGATATCGCCAGCTTTGTTGGTGACGGTCGCCATATAGGTGCCACGTGGTGTTTCCTTGATTTCGCCCAGTGTCAGTTCGCCGCCGCCAAACCGGATCACCATGGCACTGGCAAGAAGGGTCATCTGTTCGGTGGTGAAGCGACGGTCAAAGCGATCTTCACGGTCGGGTTTGGGCATCATGCGATGCATGTCGCGCATCTCGCCACGATCCGGGCGACCCGATTTGGCATCGAAGGTTACGGTATCGATGACATCGCCATTGGTATTCAGCAGGGTAATTTCGATTTCCTTGCCGTCATCGACCAGTTCGACATCGCCGGTTTTAAGATCGGTGGCGCCACGACGCAGCAGCATTGCATCGACCAGAATACGGGCCTCGTCAATGGTCAGCGGGGTGGTGCGGCGCATGCCGTGTTTGCTGTACATGCCCTTGTGATGGTCGCCGTCATGTTTACCAAATTTCGGACCATCGCCGCGGTCATCGTCACTCATCTGCCAGGGGCGATGATCGCCGCCCGATGCAATGGCAGTTGCAAACGGGGTTGCGACAATGCTGGTCGCGATCAGAAGGGATGCGATTTTAAGTTTGCTGTTACGGGTCAATGGGGGCCTCTTTTCGTTGGGGGACGTTTTGTTTGGCTGAGGCCTTTATGACGCTGATTTGTCGCGAAATGATCCCGGTAAACCGGGGAAATGGTCGCAATGTCTACCAAAACGGGTTTTTGCGACAATCTGATACAAATTGCTGTTTTTGATGGGACATCCGGCGCGATAAGCTGCGATCAGAGATTATCGAAAACACAGGCACAGCTTAATGAGTGATCCGGCCCATATTCTTGTCGTTGATGACCACCGCGATATTCGCGATCTGCTGGGGCGTTATTTGCGCCAGCACGAATATCGCGTGACGCTGGCGTCCGACGGGCGTGAACTGCGCAAGCTGATGGGCGAAAATGTTTTGCCTGATCTGATCGTTCTGGATCTGATGATGCCTGGCGAAGACGGGTTGAGCCTCTGCCGGTGGCTGCGCGAGAATTATGATGTGCCGGTCGTGATGCTGACCGCTCTTGGCGAGGAAACCGACCGTATCATCGGCCTTGAAATGGGGGCTGATGATTATCTGGCAAAGCCGTTCAACCCGCGTGAATTGCTCGCACGGATCAAGGCGGTTCTTCGGCGGGCGCAAAGTTTGCCAAGCGGGCGGCGCGGCCAGAAGGCCGGGGGTGAAATCAGTTTTGATCGCTGGATACTGGATCGTACGCGGCATGAATTGCGTGACGAGAACGATGTTGTGGTGCCGCTTAGTGCCGGTGAGTTTGCCCTGCTATGTGCCTTTGTCGATCACCACAATATGGTGCTTAACCGCGACCAGTTGCTGGACCTGACCAAGGGGCGTGAGGCCATTCCGTTTGACCGCAGCATCGATAATCAGGTCAGCCGCCTGCGCAAAAAGATCGAACCCGATCCCAAAAACCCGACCCTGATCAAAACCGTCTGGGGCGGGGGATATATGTTTACCTGCGATGTGGTGAAGAAATGAAACGGCGCAGTTTCATCTCCCGTTTGTGGCCGCAGACGCTGGTCGGGCAACTGGTTTTGCTGATCCTTGGTGCCGTGGTTCTTACCCATGTTGTTCTGGGACTGCTTTTGGCGGAAGAGCGTCGCGACGCATTGCTGAGCGAACGGCGCGGCGGGGCATTGGCGCGGGTGGCAGCGATTTCGCGCATTCTGGCGGCAACGCCATCGGAGAACTGGCGCGATGTCTTGAAAGTCGGTCAGTCGCCGCAAAGCATCATGCGTCTGGTTGATAATCCCGATAACAGTCTGCCGATGTCAGATATCAGTTATACGCTGAGCGAGCGGCTTAATCAGGCGCTTGACGGGCCGGCGGTGCCGGCGCGTGTTCATATCCTGTCGGAGGATGACTGTCACGCGGTCGAGGAGCGCGAGAAAAAGAACCGCAAAAAACATCATGATGACGACGATGGTGGCAAGGAAAGGGATCGCGGCAAGGATTGGCGCAAGGAAAATGGATATTATCGCCAAGGTCATGTCGGCCCGCGCTTCTTTGATCATCTGGATTGTGTCGCCGCACCGTTAATGCAGATCAGCGTTCCAATTTTCCCGGTGGGGGTGACGGCAGATGGTGGTGCAAACGGTGCAGGGCCGACAGCATCGGCATCCGGCGCGGCGCAACCTGTTGTCTGGCTGGAGGCGCGAATTAACGGAGTGGCTCCGCCGCCGCGCGTAGTGTTGCAAAATATCTTGCGGATTACGATTTCCGCGATCCTGATCGGATTTATCGCGTTCTTCCTGGCGCGCCGCATGACGCGGTCCTGGGCGGTTCTGGCGCAGGCAGCCGACCGGGTAGGACGCGGCGATTATCCCGAACCGGTTCCGGAAAACGGCCCGATTGAAATCCGCCGTGCGGCAAAGGCATTTAACCGTATGACCGCAAGGCTGAAGCGCTTTGTCGAGGATCGTACCCGGATGCTGGCGGCGATTTCGCACGATTTGCGCACCCCGATCACGTCCCTGCGCCTGCGGGCGGAATTTGTCGAGGATGCCGAAAACCGGTCGCGGATCATCGAAACGCTAAACGAAATGGAACAGATGGTCGAAGCGGCAATGACCTTTGCCCGCGAGGAAACGGCCAACGAAGCGACCCGCAAGATTGATATCGCTGCCCTGATAGAGGCGGCGGTCGAGGATCTGGCTGAAACCGGTCGCCCGATCCAATTCCTTGGTGATGGCGAGCCGCGGGTTTATCCGTGTCGTCCGCTTTCGATCAAGCGCGCCCTTGGCAATCTGATTTCAAATGCCCTGACATTTGGCGATCAGGTCGAAGTGTTGCTAAAGCCCGCCGATGATGGTGGCATATGGATTGAAGTCAGTGACGACGGGCCGGGTATCCCGTCCGATCAGCGCGATCAGGTGTTCGAGCCGTTCTTCCGGCTTAAATCCTCGCGCAATCGTGAAACGGGCGGTATCGGGCTTGGACTTGCGATTGCCCGCACCGCCATCCGGGCCCATGGTGGCGAAATTTATCTTGAAGATGCGCCGTCTGGTGGGCTTTTGGCCCGGATTTATCTACCGCCGATTGCCCATTAATTCTTTATCGCAGGTAACTAAGGTTTCGCTGGCTTGCCCCGATTTTGTCAGGAATAATACCGGTCAGAGCAGTTTTTGCGATTTTGCGATTGCGAAATCGCAAGCCTGTCCCATTTATGCGGTGTCATATTAGCGTAAGAATTGGACGGAGCCCGTCATGTCGGAAAACGCGAAACCCACGAACAATGTTACATCGCTGCCGGGGACGAACAGTGCCCTGTCAGGCGGCGGTTTTGTGCGGGCGGTCAATGACTGGCTGATGGAACGTGCGTTGGAAGATACCGATATTGACGCGATTGTCGAAGGCATGGTGTCACGACTTGTCGCGGCGGGTATTCCGATCGAACGCGTCATGGTCGGGTTCAAGACCCTGCATCCGCTGTATGAAGGGGTTTCCTATATCTGGTCAAAGGATCAGGGGCGGGTCGAGCGGTCGCTACATCTTGATGTGCGCGAAAAGAACCCCGACTGGCTTGAAAGTCCGATGAAGTGGATGTCGGACAACGATGTCACATTCATGCGCCGACATCTGATCGGGCCCGGTGCGATCCTTGATTTCAATGTTTTGCAGACTTTCCGCAAAACCGGCGGGACGGATTATCTGGCGCTGATGACGCCGTTCACTACGGATCGTGACAGCACGCTTGGTACGAACCGTATCTTCATGACCTATATGACGCGCCGCCCGAGTGGCTTTACCGACGAGGATCTGGCGATCCTGTCGGCGATCCAGCGCCGTTTTGCCGTGTCGTGCAAGATGCGGATCATGCATGAAGAAACCAAAACCATTCTTCAGACCTATCTGGGGTCGGACGCCGGGCAGCGGGTGCGTGATGGGCAGATCAAACTGGGCGACAGTACGAAGACGCGTGCGGTGATCTGGTTTTCGGATATGCGAAATTCGACATCGGTTGCCGCCAGCGTCGGCGATGACGCATTTCTCGGCGAAATGAACGATTTCTTTGCCGCGACTGCCGGTGCGGTCCTGAAACATGGCGGGCAGGTTTTGCGTTATATCGGGGATGCGACATTGGCGATTTTCCCGATCCGCGAGGATGAACAGGATCTGGAGCAGGCCTGTACGGCGGCGGTTTATGCCGCGGCCGAAGCACAGATCAATATTGATCAATTGAACAGTCAGCGCGAAGAAAGCGGTTTACCCGCCTTTGACTATGGCCTTGGCATGCATGTCGGTGATGTGATTTACGGCAATGTCGGCGTGCCTGATCGTGTCGACTTTACCGTGATCGGGCAAGCGGCCAACGAGGCCGCCCGGATCGAGCAACTGACCAAGCAGCTTAACAAGCGGGTTCTGGTCAGCCATCAGGTGGCAAAATTCATTTCCTGTCCGACAGAGGAAATGGGTGCATTCGAGCTTCAGGGAACAGGTTTGAGCCTGAAACTGTTTGCGCCCGACTTCAAGGAAGCCTGCGAACGCATCCAGTTGATGCAGGCCGGGTGATTTCCTTTGGGCGTAAGCCAAAGCTTACGCCATACTGTCGAAATCCTTGACCACGCTGCTTGAAGCGGTGCCGACGCTGGTAAATGTCTGCTGGGCGTCGGTGACAGCCTGTGTCGCTGCCTTGATGATATCGGCGTAGGGATCGGTCTTCTTTTCCACCAGCATTTTTTGCAGGGCCACACCGGTTGTGGCGGATGCCATCGACATGATGTTGCGCATGTAATCGGTGCTGTCCTGTACGGCATAGGCGGCGGCCTGTGCGACCTTTTGATAGGCAATCCCGTTTGCGCCCGGACCAGCACCGTTCAGTACGGCATGATTTGTCGTGCCGACCGCCTGGACGATTTGCGGATTAAGGGCGGTGCTAAGTGGGGGTGAACTGGTGCCGCCGCCACCCGACGGGGGATTGTTGGTCGAAGACGGGCTATCGAAAGATTCACCCGATGCCCCAGAGGATCCCGGGCTCGACGCCCCATCCGAAGAGGGGCTTGCTGCCGAACTTCCCGGTGAGCCGTCTGTGGAGGTATCCGTCGAACTGTCCGCACCGGCGGCGGGCGGGGTGCTGCTATCAGCCGTATTGGATGCGTTGGGATCGGTATCATCTGCCATGACGGGCCTCATTGCGTTAACGGGGCATTTTCAAATTCAGGGCGTAAACTTTCCGGGTATTCGGGCGTGGTGCGTATGTTGGCAGCGTCAGGTTTTTCCGCCGCCACCCATGCCGCCACCGGTGCTGTCGAGGATCATGCGACACGCGCTGGAAGTTACGGCGTTGCCAATCTGTTGCAGGCCGCCCTGGGTTTGCATGGCGTTCTGCATCGAAAGACTGATGGAATGTGCCATCGTCTGATACACGAGCCCCATTGCCTGTGCCGGAGCTTCGCCCAGAACCTTGACGTTGGTCTGTGTGACCGCGTCCGTAATCTGGGAATTAACCGGGGTGTTGTCTGCCATGTCACGCCCTCACTGAAATCTTCGGATAACACGCACGGCGCGTGACATCCGAATTCTGCCTAACGGCGAGTTGCTGCCAAAATGACCAAAAGGGTCAGAAGTGTATTGCTGTTGTCCGATCGCGACATCTTGGCGGTTGCCTGTGCCCCGGCCATGGTATTGACCGAATAAAGCTGCATGACACCCATATTGGTGGCAGCCTGCGAGCACATGGAAGCCTGTTGCTGGGCCTGAATGGCATTCTGGAACAGGATCGATGTCGAGTGGGCGGCACTTTGATAGATCATGCCCATGGCGTTCGCCGGGGCCGAGCCGAGAACGCTGACCGATGTCTGGGTCACCGCATCTGTGATCTGACCGTTCACTGGGGTTGGAATAGCCATTTCTTCCTCCGATTTGGCGGTCACGATGACCGTACCCGTTTTGACGCAGATGATTGATCTTTGTGACAAAATTCCCGAACGGGGCGTTCCTTAGCCACCGGCCTGGGCGGTGATCATTGCCACCAGCTTCGAAGTTGCGGTATTGGCGACCTGTTGCATGTTTCCCTGTGTCAGGGTGGCGTTTTCCATGGCCAGACCCGTTGCATGGGAATGCGATTGCAGGGCGATCGATACCGCCTGTGCAGGACTTTCGCCCAGCACCTTGACGTTGGTCTGTGTCACGGCATCGGTGATTTGCGGATTGACGATATCGCTCATGACATCATGCCTTTGCCTTGGATGGGTGCCCGCAGGCACGATCAGAACCGGCGCGCCGGTTAAAATGTTCCTATTGCTGGGCCTGTCTCTGTTTTTCGTATTCTTCCTGCTGACGTTTGAGTTCCTCGTCGGTCAGCTCGACATGTTTGTCGGGATCTTCCGGTGGTGGTACGGGGGCGGGGGGCGGTGCGCTCTTGAGGGTGGGGGGGCGCTTTGCTGTCCCGCTGTCATCCCCCCTTAGGACTTTGGGCCCTTGTCTCCGATGGCCAGCGTATTGCGGGCGCATTCCATGGTGGTTGCCAGGCTGGCCACCGCAAGCTGTTGCTGTTCGTTGACCATGTTGGCAAACAGTACGCCCTGTGCCTGTGCCTGCGACAGGTAGGTCTGCATGGTTCCCATGGCCGGCGCGGTGCCAATGACGGTAGTGTTGGTCTGGGTCACGCCATCGGTGATCTGTTCGTCGACTTCGCGCGGAGAGCTCATCGTTTTGATCCTTATCGGTTAGGACGCGACATCATCTGTTCGATGCTTTTGGTCAGGGTCGCCATGCCAGTCATCGAGAGCTGCCGTTGACCGGAAACCATATTGGCCATCAGAACACCCTGCGCCTGTGACTGGGCCAGCATGGCCTGCAGGGTGGCGTAAGCCGGGCCGATGCCGATGGTGCCAACGTTGACCAGACTGACAGCATCACTGATCTGGTGGGATACCTCATCCTGCAGGTTGATCATCGCGTCGGCGATTTTGGTTGCGTCGGGATTGGTGTCGGACGGGTCGGTTTTTGCCGGTGCCATCACGGTCTCCTTGGCTGGCGCGTGGATTACACCGCAATGACGGTGAAGGACGAAATTTGTGACGCAAAAAAAGCCCGGCAAGCTTTTGCATGCCGGGCCGGTTCGGGCGGCGAAACCAATGAAGGATTACGACACTGCGGTGCCGGTGGTTGCCTTCAGGGCGGACAGCAATGCAAGCATGTTGTCCGGAACATCGCTGGTGGCGATTTTCTGCGTTGCGACGGCACCAGCCATGGTGTCGACGGAATAGACCTGAATGACGCCCTGGTTGGTTGCAGCCTGCGACGAGATGCCGACCTGCTGCTGGGTGCTGACGGCATTTTCATAGAGAATGCCGTGGGAATGTGCCAGCGACTGAAACAGCGAGCCCATGGCCATGGCCGGTGCATCGCCCAGTACTTTGACATTGGCCTGGGTCACTGCATCGGTAATCATGCCATTGACCGGGGTATTATCAGCCATAATCTGTCTCCTGGTTGCCTGGAAAAATATGCCGGAAACCGGCCCGTTCCGCGTGGTGCGCGGCGATCAGTCATTTGACGGGGACGATGGGCCTTTGTGACGCCAAACCGCCAAAAACTGCGGGCAAAATTACCGGGAAACGATATTGGGCGGCCGGTCGGAAAACGGGCCGCCCAATCGGGGAGGTCTTCGAGGAAGCGGCTTAGCTTTTGACAGCCTGAAGCGTGGTCAGAAGCGAAAGCATGTTGTCGGGGACATCGCTTTGCGCGATTTTCGAGGTCGCGACGGCATCGGCCATGGTGTCGACCGAATAGATCTGGATGACGCCCTGGTTGGTGGCGGCCTGGGATGCAATACCAAGCTGCTGCTGGGCGCTGACGGCATTTTCATAGAGAATGCCCGTGGAATGTGCCAGAGACTGGAAGATAGAGCCCATGGCCATAGCAGGGGCATCACCGAGCACCTTGACGTTTGCCTGGGTGACGGCATCGGTGATTTGACCGTTTACCGGGGTCGGAATCGCCATTTCAAAACTCCTTCGTATGCTGCTTGCGGTGGAAATCCTGACGGGGTTTCTCCGTCCCGAATTCATCCTATCGACGCTGGCAATTCGGGCTTGTGACGGGACGGGTGAATTTTTTTGCCAGCAAAAGGCTTTGATAAGTCTTTTGGAGGCCTGACATTTTCAGGCCGGTCTTAAAACGGGCAGAACGGCATTTGCCCTTCTGCCCGGGTTGCGGATCAGGGTGCGGTTACTGAATACCGGCACCGCGCAGATGATCGCGGGCAAGCTGGACGCGTTTACGAACGGCGCAGTTGCTTAGTCCGAGATTGTCCGCGATATCGTCATAGCTGCGGTCTTCGACACATCGCATCAGAAGTGGCTTGCGCAATTTTTCGGGAAGGGCGCGCAAGGCGCGTTCAAGGTGGTCGAACATTTCGGTCGCGAGGAAGGATTCCTCGGGGCTGGGTTCGTTGCGACCGGAAATCGGCGGGAGGGCGGCATCCGCGGTGCCGTGGTTTTCTTCCTTGTATTCCGCCTTGCGTCGGTTCTGGCGGTGCAGATCGATGCAGGCATTATGTACGATCCGGGAAAGCCAGGCGCGGTGATTGCGGATTTCGTCCATGGAATCTTCGAACTTGACCGATGCCTTGAGCATGGCTTCCGACAATGCATCCTGCGCGTCGTCCATATTGCCCGACATCAGTTTCAGGCATTGTTTCAGAAGGCTGTCCTGTTGATCCATCCAGAGCGGCCAGAAATTTGGGGCAGCCGGTTCCATGCCGGAGGCGTCTGCGTTTTCGAATGGATCGGGTTGCCATGATCTTGCATGGGCGGGGGAAGATTGCGGTGTGCCAAGTGGTTGGCAGGGGGCGGGTTGTTCGAAACCGAGATCGCCCAGTAGCGACATTGCATCCTGCAAGGATCGCTGCATCTGGTTCATCGGGTTTCCGGGGGCAGCCAGACCGTTTAATCCGGCAAATCCGTTCATGCCGGGCATGCCGCCAAAGTTGCCGAGACTGCCTGCAATGATATCGGTCGGGCTCGGTCCGTTGGATGATGGCTCCAGCCCTGGTAAGCCGGCCAAAGGATTGAAGTTTGCCGGATATCCGCGGGGAATGGCGGGGGGCTCTGTGGCGGCCTGCGGTTCCTGCGGGGTAGGATCTGGTTGGGTCGTATTCTCGAAATTACAACTTTTACGTGAATTGTTATCAAGGGCGGCCAGGTAGTCCGCAGCCAGTCTGGCGCGTTGCTCGTCTTTGAGATGCGACCAGATGGATGTTACATTGTCTCCTGTCCCTAATGCCCTTTCCAAGGCATCATCTAGTGATTTGGCGAACGTGATTTCGTTCTCCGATAATTCCGATCGTCCCGGTTCGCTATTTTTTTCGTACTGCACTTCGGACCCCTCCTCAGAAAGATTACAACCAAAGGCTGTTTAGGTCTCTCGCGACTATTATGACGGTGTGCAGTTTGAATTGTGAATAAAAAGAAAAATGCAATCTAAAGTTGTTGTATTCTCGAGATGAAAAATTGCATCACTTTTATTTCAAGTTATTGTTTTTTATCCGCTTTATCTGCATTCCCGTTGGGGTAGTGTGCCCCTTCTTCTGGTGGCGTGTCGGAGAGGTGTTTTGCAACTTTTGGCAAAATGCCGAATCATTCCTTTTCCGGTGGTTGGGGATCCGGGGAGCTTTCGGGCAATGCTGGTTCCGTTTGAGCCAGGGGTGTGGCTGAGGTATCAGGCTTCGCCGAGGTGTCTGCGGCGGTGTCGGTCGGGACCTGATCATCGGTTTTGACCGGCGACGATGTCGCATCCTCTGGCGTGGCGGAAAGCGAGCTTGCAATTGCCTCTTCGACCTGTCTGGCGAGATGGTTCATGCGCATGTCGATTTCCGCGACGATGATTCGACGCAGTTCATTGGCGATTTCGATCATAACCATCGCGCCGGGATCGGACGGGGGCGTGCTGCCTGTTGCGCCGCCTGATTTGGCGGGGCTTTGACCGGATGATGGGGATTGCGCGACTGCAGCCTTGGCATCCTGTGTTGACCTGGAATGGCTGGCCGCGGCAAGCTTTTGATCAAGAATTTGGGCGCGGGCGCGATCAGCGGCATTTGCCATTGCCTTCATGGTAGCCTGATATTCCTGATTGAAGGCCTTTTTCACCGCATCCTTTTTGCTGCTTGCCGTTTCGACGCCGGGAAAGTTCGGGCCGCTTGTCATCAGGAGGCTCCCTTGTCCGGTTTTCCAGTGTTGTTGTCGGTGGTGCCGCTGGTGTCATCGGTCCCTCCGGCATCGTCAGCATTCTTGGCACCGTCTGTGTCGTCTGTGGCGGTGGTGGTGTCTGGAGTCACGGCCTTGCTCTTGCCTTTTGCCGGGGGCGTTTTGGCCGGGGGTGTCGGCGCCGGATCATCCGCTTTGGCGGATTTTGCTGCCTGGACGGTGTTGTCGGTGTCGTCGTCACCCGACGGGGCGGGCAGGACGAAGCCATAGGCGGCGAGCCCGTCATCATCGGGGGCATCGGTGATACTGATCAGGCTGGTTTGCAGGCTGGAGGTCGCATTGGCGATCATGCTTTCGGCACGGCATTCGGTATCCTGCCCCGGATCAACGCAACCGAGCATCGCGGTCGGGGTCGAGATTTTCTGATCACCGCGCAACTGTGCCGTGACTGAGAAGCCCGACGCAGCCCCGCGCAGGATCAGTGCAACAAGGGTTGCACCCGATTTGCCATCGGTTGGTGCGATGACCTGCATGCGAAGTGACAGGCTGCTTTCCGTCGTGAGGGGCACATCGCCCTGCAGGATCGGGCTTGGCAGGGTGCCGGTATATTGCAGTTGGACCGGGATCGACGCCGGGGTGCTGGTGATCGCTGATGTGATGCGCAGGGTGGCGATGTAGGGTTCCTGCGTGCTGTCGGGGCTGCCAAGCTGCTGATCCATGCCAAGGCTTGCCGGGGCGACGGGTTCGGTACTTTCCTGGATCGGGGTGCCGGTGTCCGTGCTTTCAGCGCCCGCGGCAAGTGTTGCAGCGACCATGTGCCATTCGCTGGATGGTAATCCGCCAATGATGCTGGCACGCGTCAGTGACGGCAGGGTGGCGGGGATATCGATTGCCAGCCGCGCAGTATTGATATTTTGTGGCCCGACCGACAAAGACCATTGCCGGATGTCGGCCGGAATTTCGGCGGCATCAAGCCGGGCTGTGACAATGGCATCCGTGTCGCTGCCGCTGGGGCCGGGATTGGGTAATTGATCAAGCGTGATCGACCAGTCGGATATGTCGGCATTCTGTGTATTGCCGGAAAGTTCGGGCAAAAGCGGACGATACAGATCGCCATAAGTTACAATGCCTTCAAGCCGCGTTGTGCGGCCGTCTTCGCGGATCAGATCGACGCGATAGGATTGCGGGCCGGAGGTGCTGGACATCCCGCGGGTCGGGGAGGCAGGTGAGACAGTCGTATCTCCGGGGGCCACAAAACCACGTGGTAATTCTTCATTCGCCAGATCATTGATGCTGCCATCTGTGTCCGTTGGAGCTTCGTCCGTTGGTATGGCAGTTGATGTGTTCGGTGCCGTGTTTTCTGTCGCGGGGGGCGTCGTAGGCGCAGATGCCGGTACCGGTGAAGCCGACCCCGCAGTCGTGGTCAGGTTGCCATATTCGTCATAGCCATAGGATGAGAGAGGCGGAACCGCCTGCATCGGCTGCCCCAAGGCCTGTTCAATTTTCTGCATGGCGTACTCAATCAGGTTCTGCCCCGCCAATGGCGTATGGCCTGACAGCCCGTCAAGCGGACCGGGATTGTCGCCGCCAGCCGCAGTGTTGGACGGATCAGGGTTTGGAGATGCCGGAGACGGGCGGGGAATAACGGCATCAAGCCCCCATTCCTTTGCCGTGTCGAAACCCAGTACATGCGCCCATGGCCAGTTATCGACGGAGGGGCTTTTGGGGGGATTACTATTGCCGTTATCGGTGCTGGCGGTGCCATTTACAGTGCTGTTGGGCTGGTGGTCTTTGTCGGTCATGCTGACAATCCCCTGGTTGCACTTGCGAAACGCTGCGGAAGGTGCATGCCTGCGCCGAACCGGATTTCACAAGGATTGCGACGGTTCACATGCCAGAAGGACGGGGAGCACCGGAGGTTGTGACAAAAAACGTCAAATCGCGTGCAGGGAAAGACAACAAAAAACCCCGCAGGGCTATTCGCCCGACGGGGTTATAGTGGTGCTGATGATAGGATTTGAACCTACGACCTACGCATTACGAATGCGCCGCTCTACCAGCTGAGCTACATCAGCACGATTCATTTTGTGGCGCGGAAAATACGGATAATCCCCCCGGTTGGCAAGTGCTTTATTGTTCTTTTTATCATCCATCCCCAACTGTATCCGGAAGATTGTGCAGGGTGTCAGGAAGATCGACCAAAACCGTAAATATCACATTGACCGTAATGTAGTTCCCCGGCATAGATAACGCGTCGCGCTGCTTCATGCCGTAACGTCAACCAAGGGAAGTCATATGTGCCGCTGGCTAAGCTATATCGGAGATCCGGTTTATCTTGAAAAACTGGTGTTCGAGCCACGCCATTCCCTTGTTGAGCAAAGCCTGCATGCCGAACAGGCCAAGACGCCGACCAATGGCGATGGGTTTGGCATCGGCTGGTATGACGAACGCAAAACACCCGGCCTTTATCGTGAAATCCTGCCAGCCTGGAACGATCCGAACCTTCGGTCGCTTGCGCATCATATCCGATCGGGCATGTTTTTCGCCCATGTCCGGGCATCGACGGGAACTGAAACCAGCCGCACGAACTGCCACCCGTTTGCGCATGAAAATTACCTTTTCATGCATAACGGCCAGATCGGCGATTATCCGCTGGTGCGGCGTGTGCTCGAAGCGATGATTGATGACGAATTTTACGCAACCCGCCATGGCACGACCGATAGCGAGCTGATTTTCTGTCTGATGCTGACATTCGGTTTGCGCACTGATCCGCATCGCGCGATCCGCAAAACCATTGAGGTTGTCGAACGTGAAATGAAAGACCGCGGGGCAACCGCCCCCTTCCGCTTTACCGCATGCCTGTCAAATGGCGAAAGCGTTTGTGCCATCCGTCATGCTAGCGATGACAAGCCGCCATCGCTTTACTGGCGCAAGCGCGGGGATCATGTGATTGTCGTGTCCGAGCCGCTTGATACCGAAAGTGATAGCTGGATCGCGGTGGCACCGAACCATACCCTGCATGTTTGCCGCGATCTGAATGTCTGCGAAGAGCCGACACTGTCGGCGACGGGGTGTTTGGGCGCAGCGTAACCCTAGTTCGCGACGATCACCTGTGATCGACCTCGAACCAGTTGCTGCTGCAGGATATCGCCCGGGGCGGTGTTGAGCAGCACGGTTTTGAAATCTGATGCATGGCCATCCCGGCAAAGGGCCTTGCGACCGACTTTTTTTTCATCGACCAGAAGGATCGGGTGATCGCAGCAGGCGACAAGGGCGCGCCGCGCGCGGACTTCGTCCATGTTGAAGTCCATAAGGTCGCCGGTTTCCGACATCCCCCCGACACTGACAATCCCGAAATCTGCGCGGTAGGAGCCAAAAAATTCCGCGCTGTCGGCCCCGATAATATCAAGATCGCGGGTGCGAATGGTTCCGCCTGCCAAGCGCAGCGTGACGTTGGGTGCGTTCTGCAATGTCAGCACGACATGGATATTATTGGTCAGCACCGTAAGATTGCGGTGTGAAGCCAGGCTTTGGGCCGCCAGTTCGGCGGTGGTGCCGGTGCCAATGGCGATTGTGCATCCCTCGGGGATGATGTCGGCGATTTTTGTGGCAAGGGCGCGTTTGCCGCTGCGGTTCCAGACTTCACGCTTTTCATAGGCCGAGTTATCCGGATCGGGGGCTGGCCCAGCAAGCCCGTGACGGCGGAAAATCCGGCCCTGTTCCTGCAAATCGCGCAGATCGGTCCGGATTGTCTGGACCGAGACGTTAAAGCGGCGTGCCAGTTCCTCGACCGCCATGAAGCCGCAGGATTTGACAAGGGCGACAATCCGGTCGCGACGGCGGTCAAGAGGCACTGGATCAGACATTGGTTTCCTTTGATATTCTTTCGTTCGAAAGTATGTGTTTCGCGATATCAGGAAGTATAAACAGGGTTATCTATGCCTGAAAAGCCCGGTAGACTTGTTGAAACATTTAATTCTTTGCTTTGTCACACAACTGAAATCGAAATCCATATAGCGTCCCCGTCGGATTGTTTTCGAACGAAACCTTCGGGGTGGCCGCAAACGGTACGCCCCACGCAATCAAGGGATGTGGATGATGCGTAACGTTCTTCTTGCTGCCGTGGTAACTGCGGCGATGATGCTGCCGGTTGTTGGTCAGTCTGCCGAGAAACTGGTTCTTTATACCAGCCAGCCAAATCAGGATGCCCAGACCACCGTCGATGCCTTCAAGGCCGCCTATCCGGATGTTGAAGTCGAATGGGTGCGTGACGGCACCACCAAGCTGATGGCAAAGCTGCGCGCCGAGATCGCCGCTGGCGATCCGCGCCCGGATGTTTTGCTGATTGCCGATACCGTGACACTGGAAGGCATGAAAGGCGAAGGTCTTTTGCAGGCGTATAAATCGCCCGAAGCCTCGGCCTATGAAGCCGCCCTTTATGATGCGGATGGCTATTACTATTCCACCAAGCTGATCACGACCGGTATCGTTTATAATACCGGTGTTGAAAAAGCCCCGAAAAGCTGGAAGGACCTTTCCGATCCGGCGATGAAAAATCAGGTCGTGATGCCAAGCCCGCTTTATTCCGGTGCAGCGCTTATTCACCTGTCGACCCTGACGGAAAACAAGGAACTGGGTTGGGATTATTACCAGGCACTGGCCGCCAACGAAGCACGCGCACAGGGCGGTAATGGCGGCGTGTTCAAGGCTGTGGCGTCGGGCGAAAAGCCGTATGGCGTGGTTGTCGACTTCCTTGCGATCCGTGGCAAGGCTGAAGGTTCGCCGGTTGATTTCGTCTTTCCGACCGAGGGTGTTACCTATGTGACCGAGCCGGTTGCGATCATGAAAGACGCCAAAAACGTCGATGCGGCGCACAAGTTTGTTGATTTCGTTCTGTCGAGCAAGGGGCAGGAACTGGTTCTGGATATGGGTTATGTCCCAGCACGCGGCGATATGGCGCTTCCGGATGGTTTCCCGGCACGCAGTGACATCAAGCTGATGGATTTCAATCCGGCAGTGGCACTCGAACAGGCAGAAGCGAACAAGAAAAAGTTCGCGGACATTTTCGGGGCTGAATAATGCAGGCTGCAAGTCGCCTTCGCGGCTTCATGCCCGGCTTTGCAAGCCCGACGGTTGGCAACCGGTCTTCGGACCGGTTGCTGCCATGGCTTTTATTGCCGGTGTTCGTGATTTCGATTTTACCGATTGTGCGCCTTGCGATTGAGGGCGTGTTTATCGGTGGTGTGCCAAGTGCGGATTATATCCGCGATGTGCTGGGCAGTTCGACGACCTGGCGGGCGACCGTCAACAGTCTTTATACCGCAGGGCTTGGCACGATTATCTCGCTTCTGATCGGGGGGGCGTTTGCCTTTCTGGTCGCATTGACAGATATCCGCGCCAAGGCGGTTCTGGTTTTCTGTTTCATGATCCCGATGATGATCCCGCCGCAGATTACGGCATTGGCATGGGTGCAATTGACCGGGCCGAGCAGTGCTCTTTTGAATGCGCTGGGCATGGCACCGGCGATGGGATCGCCCCAGCCGTTCTATTCGGCAGAGGGGATTGCGCTGTTGCTGGGGATTCAGCATGCATCGATCGTGTTTCTGACCCTTCGGGCCAATTTGCGCCTGCTGCCGCGCGAACAGATCGAAGCCGCCCGTCTGGCGGGGGCGCGTGGCGGTCGGTTGTGGTGGCAGATCATCCTGCCGCTGACCAGCCCCGGTTTGATTGCCGGAACGGCGATGGCGTTTGTCACGGCCCTTGGCAATTTCGGTATTCCGGCAATGCTGGGGATACCGGCCAATTATTCGACATTGCCGACCCTGATTTATCAGAAACTGGCCGGATTTGGTCCGTCGGTTCTGGGCGAGGTATCGGTCTTGGCGATGCTGATCGGGGCGATTGCGATTTGCGGTGTGGCGTTGCATCACCGGTTACTGGGCAAGCGCGATTATCGTCTGATGGGGATGGTTGGGCGGCCGCTTGACATCCGGTTGGGCCAGCGGCGGACATTGGTTGAAGCGGTGCTTTGGGCGGTTTTGATGGCCATTCTGGTGATCCCATTGATGGCACTTATTGCGACCGCACTGGTTCCGGCATTCGGGGTGAAGCTGAGCCTTGCCAATTACAGTTTCGATGCGTTTTACGAAGTTCTGTTTGTTCAGCCATCGACCATCCGCGCGTTCCATAACAGTTTCATGTTGTCGGTTGGGGCGGCGGTGACGCTGGTCGCGATCTGTTTGCCGCTGGCTTATGTGATTGTCCGGCGGCCAACCCGGTTGACCCATATGGTCAATCTTCTGGTCGAGGTGCCCTATGCCTTGCCCGGTGTGGTTTTGGCGATTGCCTGCATTCTTCTGTTCATCCGCATTCCGGTGATTGATGTCAGTCTCTATGGCACGCTCGCGATCATTTTTGTCGCCTATCTGGCGCGGTTCCTGGTGATTGCACTGCGCCCGGTGATGAACAGTTTTTCCCAGCTTGATCCGGCATTAGAAGAAGCCGCACAGGCATGTGGTGCCGGGCTTGGCCGCCGGTTGCGCGATATCCTGCTGCCATTGGCGGCACCGTCGGCGGCAGCCGGCGCGTTACTTGTGTTTTTGACAGCGTTTAACGAATTGACGGTTTCGGCCCTTTTGTGGTCGGCCGGGAACGAGACGCTGGGTGTTTTGATCTTCAATCTCGATGACAGTGGCGACACCGTTCTAGCCTCGGCCGTGGCGGTTTTGGTTGTGCTGGTCGTTATTGCGTTGATGTCCTGTTTTCAACTGGCATCACGCCGTTTGCCCAAGGGAGTTGTGCCATGGCAGACATAAATCTTTCGCGGATTACCAAATCGTTTGGCGATTACCGTGCGGTCAATCAGGTGTCGCTTGATATCAAGGATGGCGAATTTGTTGCCCTTTTGGGACCATCAGGATGCGGCAAGACGACATTGCTGCGTCTTCTGGCCGGGTTCGAGGAGCCCGATCATGGCACCATATCGTTGGGCGGGCAGGCGGTTGCCGATCCGGCCAACGGGGTGATGGTCAATCCCGAAGCACGCAACCTTGGCATCGTGTTTCAGTCCTATGCGCTTTGGCCGCATATGTCGGTCGCGCGAAATGTCGGTTACCCGCTGGAGGTCCGCGGGCTTGGCCGGGCGGAACGCGATGCGAAAATTGCCGAGGCATTGTCGATTGTCGCTCTTGAACCCTGTGCCGATCGCAGCCCGACGGAACTTTCGGGTGGGCAACGACAGCGGGTGGCACTGGCGCGCTGTCTAGTGATGGAGCCGCGTGCGGTGTTGCTTGATGAGCCGCTTGCTAACCTTGACGTTCACTTGCGCGAAACCATGCAGCAGGCGTTTCTGGATTTTCATCGCCGGACCGGGGCGACGATGATTTACGTCACCCACGATCAGGCCGAAGCTATGGCAATGGCCGACAGAATTGCCGTGATGGACAAGGGCCGCATTCGTCAGGTGGCGGCCCCGGAAACCCTTTACCGGGAACCGGCCGATCATATGGTCGCAGGCTTTGTCGGGGCCGGGGCAGTGTTGCCGATTGGCGATGTTTCCATGCGGGGAACCGGGCGGTGTTCTGTTCGGTTGGGCGAGGCGGCGATCCATGCGCGGATTTGCCAGAAGGCGGCAAATAACAGCGACGGGCAGGACCTTGGTCTTTGCCTGCGGCCCGAAGATGTCTGGGTCGATGAAGCCGGGACATTGCGCGGTTCGGTCGAGGATTGCGTTTATCTGGGCGGTCGGTTCCGGCTTCAGGTGAGGGTCGGTGCCGATCAGATCCTGCCGGTTTACGCAACCAGACGGGCACGGATTGGTGAGACGGTCGGGCTTGTGATTTCCGACGGCTGGGTCTTTGACCGTTCAGAAGGTGAGGCCGCCTGATGTCTGCCCGGATGCGTGTTTTATCGGGACTTGGTGAAAAGGGCCCGGCCTGTCTGCGGCTGGAGTTTTTCAACCGGCGCTGGCTGCTTGATTGCGGGGTCGGTCCGGAAAATGACAGCGGTTTTGACCCGGCATGGCTCAATAAAGTTAACGCTGTTTTCATTACCCATGATCATGTCGATCATATTGGGGCCGCGGCCGAAGTTATTGCGGCAGGCCTGCCGATTTATTGTACCGAAGTCACGGCACGGTCATTACCCGCCGGTGCGAATGTGATTATCCTGCCACCTTATGGGGAAATCCAGGTTGACGGTGTGACGGTTACGACCGGGAGGACCGGGCATGCCTTTGGCGGAGTATGGCTGCATTTTGAACTGGGTGGCGGGGTGCTTTACACCGGCGATTTCTGCAAGGAGTTTGATTACTTCCTGTATGACACGCCGCCCGACGCGGCGACGGTTTTGATGGACGCGTCCTATGGTATGGAGCGCCTGACACAGCAGGTGCGGATCGATGGGCTTTTGACCAAGATGTCCAAACTTGATGGCCAGATCCTGTTTCCTGTACCGCCGAGCGGGCGGGCGGCTGAAATGGCGTTGCTGTTTGAAAAACACGGCATGGCCGACTGGTCGATGGATGCGCGGTGCTATGGGCGCGTTAAACAGGTTCTGGGCGACGGGGGATCGGACTATGTGTCGTTTGATGCGATCCGTAAATTGCGCGATCTTAAGGATAAGGCGCGCGATTTTAACCCGGATGCCAGATTGCTTTTGTGTCACGCCCCATGCGGGACATATGGTACGGCGGGCGAACTGATTGAAAAATGGGAACAGGAAGGTCGGCTTGGCCGTGATGCGCATGTGATCTTTACCGGCTTCATGCCGGTCGAGGCGCGCAGGATGGTTGAAAAGGGCCATGCGCATTTCCGGCGCTGGAACGTGCATCCGCTATTTGACGATGTGGTTGCGATGGCCAATGACTGCCACGCGATGCAGATCGTGCCGCTGTTTAATGGCCGTCCGGAGGACTTTGCCCTTGTCGATGGCTTTGACGGGCGGTTACAGCTTTCGGATCGGTTTTATCTGTAAATGGGCGAAAACCAGACATGATTTATCCTGCAAAGACGTTCGATTTTCCGAAAGTGCCGTTTGTGTTTATCCGGCACGGGGAAACCGATGCCAACAAGGCCGAAATCATCGCCGGGTCAAGCGAGCCGCCATTGAACAATGCGGGCCGCGAACAGGCGCGTGCGATTGCACCATTGATGGCGATGGGAAAATGGCAGGCGGTCTATGTCAGCCCGCAGGACAGGGCGCGCAAAACAGCCGAACTGGTTTTGCCCGATTATGAATTGCACATTCTTGACGGGTTGCGCGAGCGCCATTGGGGTGACCTTGAAGGGCGCCCGATTTCCGAAGTGTGTTCGCGGTTCGATACCCCGCCCAATGGCGAGGGATTTGATGCCATGTGCCAGCGCGTGTCGTTTGCCATGCAGACCGCGCTGGCCGAGGTCAGTGATCGCCTGACCGTGGTGGTAGCCCATTCGGGTGTCGGGCGCTGCATTCTTTATATGACCGGTTTTGATGCCGAAGGCCCGCGCATTGCCAATGCAACACCGATCCTGTTTCGTCCGACGGCAATGGGATGGGGATATGAAAATTTGACCGAAGATTTGATCAGGGAGATTTCCGCGTGAGCCAACCCACAACCAGTACTTCAGGGGTAAACATATCGTCCGTTCGTGATGCGGTGGTGTTTGATATGGATGGCACATTGGCCCATTTCGATGCTGATGAATTGGGGCATCTGGTGCATGGGGTGGAAAAGCACTGGGATGCGTTTTTCGATGAAATGGACAGGGCCGCCCCGATTGCAGATATCGAACGGCTTTTGCGGGTTTTGCATCAATCCGGGCAGGCGATTGTGATCTGTTCGGGCCGCCCGGCTGGGTGGCAGCACCGCTCCGAAGCATGGCTTCGTGCGCATGGCATTCCGTTTGACGGCATGTATCTGCGCCCAGAAGATGCCGATCACCGCACGGACGAGGAAGTCAAGGAAGACCTTCTGGCACAAATCCGGGCGGATGGTTTTAACCCATGGCTGGTGGTCGATGATCGCAAGCGGGTGGTGGATAAATGGCGCGATATGGGGCTGACCTGTCTGCAATGCGCACCGGGGGATTTTTAGGCCCGTAAAGAAAAAGACCGGCAATTTGCCGGTCTTTGTCGTTTTAATCGAAAAGCGGTTTGTAGTCTCCGTATCCCTCGGCCTCAAGGTTACTGACCGGGATAAAGCGAAGCGATGCGGAATTGATGCAGTAACGCAGGCCACCGGCTTCTTTGGGGCCGTCGGGGAAGACATGGCCCAGATGGCTGTCGCCATGTTTGGAGCGGACTTCAATCCGACGCATGCCGTGCGTATTGTCTTCGCGGGCGACGACATGATCGGTTTCGACCGGGCGGGTGAAGCTTGGCCAGCCGCAGCCGGAATCAAACTTGTCGCGGGATGTGAATAATGGCTCGCCCGAGACGATATCGACATAAAGCCCATCTTCCTTGTGATCCCAGAATTCATTGCGAAACGGTGGTTCGGTGCCGCTGTTTTGCGTGATGTGATACTGGTTGGCGTCAAGGGCTTTGATTGCGTCCGGGTTCTTGGTGTATTTCGTCATGGTTACTCCGGCAGGCGTGATTTGGTCATGCTTCCGAAGATGGTCGGATTGGCCGCAATGTCCAGTGCCTTCACGGCAAAGTTATGGATTTTGGTGGCTTGTTCACCCTTGGCACCACGGCTGGCGCTTTGTTTTGCCGTCATAAGGGCGGGCGAAACCCTGATTGATCAGTTCCTGATCAAGTGCCTTGCCGTCAATGCGCACCGATGCAACGACACGCCCACCATAACGCCCCCATTCAGGTTCGCAGAATTCAACGCGTTTGGCCGATCTCAGGCTTTGACGCGCGAAATCGCGGGCTTTGCCGGCAAGGGATTTTTCGGTTTCGCATTTGCCACGGATTTCGGGCGTATCCACCCCACGCACACGTACCGACATTTCGGCAATTTCGCCGGGAAGGCCGGGGATATTCACATAGATGGTGTCGCCGTCATAGGCATATTCGCCCTGACGTTCACGAAGCGGCCAGTCATAGCAGGTGGCGTTGGCAGCGATAGGGGCGAATGGCGATAGGAGAGTAACGAGGAGCGAAGTCATGATCTTGTGAGGGACGGACCGTCGGGGCATAGGCGTGTTCTTTTGACTTGTCTAAGGCGGATTAAAGTTTCAGGCGGGCAAGAATCTGGGCGGCGCGTTGTTCGACGGGACCTTTACGGATTTCAACCGGCTCATAACCGCATTGCAGATAGGTGCGATACAGAACGACATATGTTCTGACGGCCTCAGAGAAGCTTTGTGTTCGCGCATTGTCGTTTTTGTAGATTTCCGACCATGGCGGCAGGATGAAAACCGTTCTGCGATAGCGATAGGTTTCAATGGCGCGTTTTAGCCCGGGATCATCGGGTAGGCCGGAAAGTTCCCGGTGGGCGAGCGTATCGGGCAGGCCGCGATCAAAGAAAACCGTTTGCGGGTCCTGACCCATGCCATGTTGCCAGGCTCGGATCGAACCGCGCGTCATTAACCCGGCATAGGCTTCGTTATCGCCCCAGGGCAGGGCATTGCCGCCGCGTTCCTGCTGTTCCTCGATCACGGCACGCGCGACTTCGCGGCTGATTTCATAGCCGCGTTCGTGAAGATAATTGATCAATGTGGTTTTGCCGGCACCGGGCCCGCCGGTGATAACAACAAGATTGGATGGATAAGGCGATTGCATTCGTATTTCCTGCACAAGGCGCACGATATGAAAGCGCTTTGCGGCAAGCTGATGGCGTAAAAATGATTGTTTGGGCCTTTGGGGCAGGACGCCCGCAAGGCAGGGAGACGCAGGGCATTAATCCGCTGGCGAAAGGCTGTCAATACAGAGATGGACGCCTAGTAGCAGCTTTCGGAGCGGGCGATAGAGCCGGTCCCCGCATGGATGGCGGTTACGGTGCCGTCCCGCCCGGTTTCAAAGCGGATGCCCGATGTTTTGGCATCATTTGCCCACCATGTCAGATAACGGCCATCGGGGCCGTCATATTCGTGTTCTTCCTCGATCAGGCCATCGCCATAGGCGGCGCGCACGTCATCAATGGTATCGCCGACCTGAATGGCGCGGCCAGTTCGGATCAGGCTGGTGGCGATGTCATATTCGTCGGCATAGACCGAAATGCGGGCCAGTTTGCTATCGACCATCATAAAGCCAAGCCCCGTCGGGCCGCCAGCCGATTGCAGGTGATAGCATTCGGCATCCTCGGTCCCTTCGCGGGTTGATGTCATCGGTTCGATCATGGCAGCACGAACTTCATCCTCGGTCATGCCAGTTTTGGCGTCACCATATCCTTCGGGTGTCAATGTCGAAAGCGGGGTGTTTATGGCATCAAGGACAAGGATATCGATGGTGGCGATATCGTCGCGGACCGTAACAGCCCCAGGTTCGATCCGCTGCGACAGATAGGTTTGCGCACCCGATTGTCTGCTTTGCCAGCTTTCGGGCAACAGAAGTCGTTCACGTGGTTCAAGACACAGGTACTTTGCCCCCTTTAACCGGTCGGCATGGTCAAAGGTAACATTGGCCGGAATATCCATGCAGATCGTCTGTGGAAGGTCGCTATACCAGTCGACCGGGGTGCCACGATCATCACAAATCGTCGGATCAAACCGCAATTCGCAATAGGGCGGGACTGTATCACGCAGGACCATGTCAAAAATCATCTGACCCTGATCGGCTTCGGCGATCAGGGTTCTTACAACATCCTCGTCGGGGTTGAGGATCTGGTAATGCGTCAGGTTCCAGACAAAATCGTCGCGCAGGTCAAACAGGACGTAGGGATCGGCCACCGGCATCTCGGCAGCATTTTCCTGCGCAAAGCCTGTGGCGGGAAAATGAGCCAGTCCGGTTGTCAAAACTGTCAAAACTGTCAAAACTGCAAGTGTTACAGGTCGCATTACGTGTCCGGTGAAATGTTCTGTATTTGTGTCAAAATCTTATGCGAAACATATGCCATTGCGCCACTCGCATTTGGTAGGGGCCGGGACAGCGGCACAAAATTATGGAGCGGGCTTTTCGATACGGGCCAGAATATGATCCGAAACAAGTTGTGCCGATGGCGACAGACGATGCCCGCGCGCGGTAATCAGGCTGTAGGGCTTGATTTCAATCGCATCGTCAAATGGCAGTTCGGCAATCATGCCCCCGATACTCAGAAGCGATGTGACTTCTTCGGCCATTGGCGCAATGGCATCCGTGCCCGACAGGGTGGAAAGGGTGACCAGAAGTGACGCGGAATTCAGGCTGGAATGCGGCAAAGGCAAATGGCGTGAGATGAAGACATCTTCGATCGTACGGCGCATCAGGTTGCCCGGTGGCGGTAAAATCCATTCGAACTTGGCAAGACGGGCAAGGGATACCGCTTTGTTTTCGGCAAGCAATGGGTGCCCGGCGCGGACCATCAGACGGATTTTCTCGCTTCGGATTTCGCGGATATTGAACTGGCGCGGGTCCATGTCCTCGGGCACGCGGCCAATGACAAAATCATGATCGCCCGCCAGCAGATCCTTGATCAGCAAATGCGATGGCCCGACCGAAACATGGGCTTCAAGCAGGGCATTGATCGACTGTACGGTTCGGATCGCGGGCACGACCAGATCGACTGCCGCGGCGGTCACCGCACCGATAAAAACCGTGCCGCCGCCATGTTTGATATCCTCGATCTCGCGTTCGGCCTCGCGGATTTCAATCAGCATGCTGCGCGCACGTCGGGCAAGGGCTCGACCGGCATTGGTCATTTCAATACCGCGTGATCCGCGCACGCACAGTCGGGCTTCAAGAATGGTTTCCATTTCCGACAACAGACGCGATGCCGCGGGCTGCGATGTTTGCAACATGTCTGCGGCCTGGCTGATCTGCCCGGTTTCCTCCATCGCGACGATCATGCGCAGATGGCTAAGCTTCAGGCCACGTTGAAACAGATTGCCGGATCGAAACAGCAGGGATTTTGCGGAACTGAGCGGCAGCGTCTTGGCGGGGTCGGTCATGATGATTCTCCTTGCCGGGCAAGTTTAATATATCATTTTTGATATGCAAGTTTCGAAATTCCTTATTTGATTGTTATGTCTGGCCTCGGAATAATGGCGCCGCATCCCGCGGGAAAACGGGATGCATCACCAAGCGAAAAACAAAGACGCGGCGCATACAGGCAGCTTTGCCTGGAAAGTCGGGCAAAAGGCTGTAAAGGCCGTGTCTTTTAGGGAGGAAAGATATGAAACGTCTCAGTGCCGTAATGGCAGGGGTCGCCTTTGGCGCGGCCGCAATGATGAGCCCGATGATTTCTGGCAGTTATGCACATGCCGATGAAAAAGGATATGTCGGGATCGCGATGCCCACCAAATCCTCGGCACGCTGGATTTCGGACGGCGAGTCCATGGTTAAGCAGTTTGAAGACGCCGGTTACAAAACCGATCTGCAATATGCAGAAGACGATATTCCCAACCAGCTTTCCCAGATTGAAAACATGATCGTCAAGGGCGTCGATGTCCTTGTGATTGCTGCAATCGACGGCACCACGCTTTCGAATGCACTTGAAAATGCCAAGGCTGCCGGGATCAAGGTTTTCGCCTATGACCGCCTGATCCGCGAAAGTGCCAATGTCGATTATTATTCGACCTTTGATAACTTCCAGGTCGGCGTGCAGCAGGCAACCTCGCTTGTTGACGGTCTTCTGGCGCAGGGCGAACCGCCGTTCAACGTTGAACTGTTCGGTGGATCGCCGGACGATAACAACGCTTACTTCTTCTATAACGGCGCAATGTCGGTTCTGCAGCCGTTGATCGATGAGGGCACGGTTGTGATCAAATCCGGCCAGATGGGCATGGACAAGGTCGGTACCCTTCGCTGGGACGGTGCGGTTGCACAGGCCCGTATGGATAACCTGCTGTCGGCTTATTACACTGACGATCAGGTTGATGGTGTCCTGTCGCCCTATGACGGTCTTTCGATCGGTATCCTGTCGTCGCTTAAGGGCGTTGGTTATGGTTCTGGCGACATGAAAATGCCGGTTGTAACCGGTCAGGATGCGGAACTGCCGTCGGTCAAGTCGATCCTTGCCGGTGAACAGTATTCCACAATCTTCAAGGATACCCGTGAACTTGCACGTGTCACCGTTTCGATGGTTGATGCCGTTCTTGCCGGTAAAGAACCGACCATCAATGACACCAAAACCTATGACAACGGTGTCAAGGTTGTGCCGTCCTATCTGCTGGAACCGGTCATGGTCGACAAATCCAACTGGGAAGAAATCCTGGTCGGTTCGGGCTACTACGAAAAGGATCAGGTTCAGTAATTTGCTGAGCTGAACGTGACAAAGGGCGGGCTCGCTCTTGAATGCTGGCCCGCCTTTTTCCTGTGCTGCCGAAAATGGACAGTTGCAGGTAAACAAGACTGCGACCGAGAATATGGCCGTTGTAATAGCATCGGCAGTGGGAGGACCGGATGGATACCATCCTGGAAATGCGCAACATCACCAAAACCTTTCCGGGGGTGAAGGCGCTGGACGATGTCAGCCTGAAGGTGGAACGTGGCGAAATCCACGCCCTTTGCGGCGAAAACGGGGCCGGTAAATCGACCCTGATGAAGGTACTGAGTGGCGTTTACCCGATCGGTAGCTATGAAGGTGACATCCTTTATGACGGGGATGTGCAGGAATTCAAGGATATCCGCGACAGCGAAGAGCGCGGCATCATCATCATTCACCAGGAACTGGCACTTGTGCCGTTGCTTTCGATTGCCGAAAACATCTTTCTGGGCAACGAGATTTGTGAAAATGGTGTGATCAACTGGCCGGCGACCTTTGCGCGCACCGGTGAGCTTTTGAAAAAGGTCGGCCTTCGCGAAACACCCAGCGAACTGATTACGAATATCGGTGTCGGCAAGCAGCAGCTTGTTGAAATTGCCAAGGCGCTTTCGAAAAAGGTTAAGCTTCTGATCCTTGACGAGCCCACGGCAAGTTTGCAGGAAAATGATAGCCAGAAGCTTTTGGACCTGTTGCTGGAATTCAAGGCGCAGGGCATTACGTCGATCCTGATTTCGCACAAACTGAACGAGATCAATCGCGTTGCGGACCGCATCACGATCATTCGCGATGGCAAGGCGATTTCGACCCTAGATGCGCGCGGCGGCAAAATTACCGAGGACGATATCGTAAAGGATATGGTCGGGCGCGATATGGCGCACCGCTATCCGGATCGTACGCCAAATATCGGTACGGCCAAGCTGATGGAAGTCCGCAACTGGAATGTGACCCATCCGCTGCATCCTGAACGCAAGGTTGTCAAAAACGTCAATATCGATGTTGCGGCGGGCGAGGTTGTCGGGATTGCCGGTCTGATGGGGGCCGGGCGAACCGAACTTGCCATGAGCATCTTTGGCCGCGCCTATGGCGCGGATATCAGCGGCGAAGTCCTGATCAATGGCAAGCTTGCGGATGTAACGACCGTCGAAAAGGCGATTGCGTCGGGTCTTGCCTATGTGACCGAGGACCGCAAGGAAATGGGACTGGTGCTTGAAGAAAGCATCACGACCAATATTACGCTCGCCAATCTTGACGGTGTTGCCGAACGCGGTGTCATCAATGAAGGCGCCGAACGTCAGGTGGCCGAGGAATACCGCAGCAAAATCAATATCCGCACCCCGAATGTCGCGCAAAAGGCGGTCAATCTTTCGGGTGGTAACCAGCAGAAAGTCGTTCTGGCGAAATGGCTGTTTGCCGGGCCGGAGGTCCTTATTCTGGACGAGCCCACGCGTGGTATCGATGTGGGTGCGAAATACGAGATTTATACGATTATCAACCAGCTGGCAGCCGACGGTAAGGGGGTCATCATGATCTCGTCGGAAATGCCGGAGCTTCTGGGCATGTGCGATCGCATCTACGTGATGAACGAGGGTGAGATCAAAGGGCAACTGGCGGCAAACGATGCCAGCCAGGAAAAAATCATGCGCATGATCCTGAAAGCGTGAGGAAGCAGACAATGACGGATACTTCTAGCAGCAAATCAATGGGTTATTACCTGCGCACGCATATGCGCGAATACGGCATGGTGATCGCGCTGATCGCGATTCTGGCCTTCTTCCAGGTGATGACCGATGGCGTGATGCTCAAACCGGTCAACCTGACCAACCTGTTCCTTCAGAACAGCTATATCATCATCATGGCAGTGGGCATGCTGCTGGTGATTGTCGGTGGCCATATCGATCTTTCGGTCGGCTCGGTCGTTGGCTTTATCGGCGCGCTTGCTGCGGTGATGATTGTCCATTGGGACTTGCCGACGGTTATTGTGATCCCGGCCTGTCTGATCGTCGGTGCGGTGATCGGTGCCGCACAGGGATACTGGGTGGCCTATTGGCGTATTCCGTCCTTTATCGTGACCCTTGCGGGCATGCTGGTGTTCAAGGGGCTGACGCTAGCCCTTCTGGGTGGGGCATCTGTCGGGCCGTTCCCGGACAGCTTCCAGGGGATGTCGTCTGGCTTCCTTCCGGACTTCTTTGCCGGTTTGATTGAAGGCCGGTTTAACGTCTTTTCGATGGTTCTTGGTGTTGCGATTGCCGTGATCCTGCCGGTTCTTGGTCTGCGGGCCCGTGCCAAACAGGCGAAGTTTGCCGAAGTCGAAGAGCCGATGGCATTCTTTGCCGCCAAACATGCGATTGCGGGTCTTGCGATCCTTTATGTCACCTATCTTCTGTCGACCTATCGCGGTTTGCCGAACGTTCTGATCGTGATGGCGCTTCTGATTGCGATCTTTACCTTCATCACCAACAGCACGACTCTTGGGCGCCGTATTTATGCGCTGGGCGGGAATGAAAAGGCGGCCAAGCTTTCGGGCATCAATACCAAGCGCCTGACCTTCCTGACCTTTGCCAATATGGGCATGCTTGCCGCACTCGCCGGGCTGGTGTTTGCCGCGCGCTTGAACACAGCAACACCGAAAGCCGGTCTTGCGTTCGAGCTTGATGTGATTGCGGCCGTGTTTATCGGTGGTGCGTCAATGTCTGGCGGGGTTGGCAAGGTGATCGGTGCCGTGGTTGGCGCGCTGATCATGGGTGTCATGAATAACGGTATGTCGATCATCGGCGTCGGTATCGACTGGCAGCAGGTTATCAAGGGCCTGGTGCTGCTCGCCGCCGTGATCTTTGACGTTTATAACAAGAACAAAGCGTAACAACATGCAGACGAGGAACGGCACGGTTCGGTCAGGATCAATTGTCTGGGGTCAGGTAATTGCAAAGCCGTGCCGTTCAAAGTCCCCCATATGGAATGCCACATCCATATGGGATCGGACCCGTCTCGATAAAAACTCATAAAGGAGAACGGGCATGACGAAGTTCAAACCGGCGGCATGGCCGCGTGTCCTGCGCTCGCAGGAAGGCTGGTTCGGTGGAACCAGCAAGGACAATATCTATCACCGTAGCTGGATGAAGAATCAGGGCCTGCCGTCCGATTTGTTTGACGGTCGTCCGGTGATCGGGATTTGCAATACCTGGTCGCAATTGACCCCCTGCAACGCGCATTTGCGCGATCTGGCGGAGCGCGTCAAGCACGGCATTTACGAAGCCGGTGGCTTGCCGCTTGAATTCCCGGTTTTCTCGGCGGGTGAGAGCACATTGCGCCCGACCGCCATGATGTTCCGCAACCTTGCGGCCATGGATGTTGAAGAAGCGCTGCGCGGAACGCCGCTTGACGGTGTGGTTCTGATGGTGGGCTGTGACAAAACCACCCCGGCACTTCTGATGGGGGCTGCCAGCGTTGATATCCCGGCGATCGTGGTTACCGGCGGGCCGATGCTGAACGGTAAATGGCGCGGGCAGGATATCGGTTCGGGCACGTCGCTTTGGCAGCTTTCCGAAGACCGCAAGGCTGGCAAGATCAGCACCGAGGATTTCCTTGAAGCCGAAATCGCCATGTCGCGTTCGCCCGGTTCGTGCAACACGATGGGCACCGCATCCACCATGGCCAGCATGGCCGAGGCATTGGGCATGGCGCTTTCGGGCAATGCCGCGATCCCAGCCGTGGATAGCCGCCGCCGCGTGATGGCGCATGTGACGGGCCGCCGGATCGTGCAGATGGTCAAGGATGATCTGAAACCATCGGACGTCATGACCAAGGAAGCGTTTGAAAACGCGATCCGGGTCAATGGTGCGATTGGCGGTTCGACCAATGCGGTGATCCATTTGCTCGCCATTGCCGGGCGTGTTGGCATCGACCTGACACTTGATGATTGGGACCGTCTGGGCCGTGATATTCCGACGATTGTGAATCTGCAGCCATCGGGCAAATACCTGATGGAGGAATTCTTCTATGCTGGTGGTTTGCCCGTCGTGATCAAGGCGCTGGGCGAGGCGGGCAAGCTGCATAATGATGCACTGACCGTTTCGGGCGACACCATGTGGGATCAGGTCAAGGATGTGCAGAACTGGAATGACGATGTCATTCGCCCGTTCGAAAAGGCCCTGACCCAAAGCGGCGGCATCGCGGTTGTCAAAGGCAACCTTGCGCCCAATGGTGCGGTTTTGAAACCGTCGGCGGCAACACCGGCGCTCCTGACCCATCGCGGTCGTGCGGTGGTGTTTGAAGACATCGATGATTACAAGGCCAAGATCTATGACGAGAACCTTGATATCGATGAAAACTGCATCATGGTCCTGAAAAACTGCGGGCCGAAAGGCTATCCGGGGATGGCCGAAGTCGGCAATATGGGGCTACCGCCCAAAGTACTGCGCAAGGGCATTACCGACATGGTGCGTATTTCCGATGCCCGCATGAGCGGCACGGCCTATGGCACGGTTGTCCTTCATACATCCCCCGAAGCTGCTGCTGGTGGCCCGTTGGCGGTGGTGCAGAATGGCGACATGATCGAGCTGGATGTGCCAAACCGCAAACTGCATCTCGATATCAGTGACGAGGAGCTTAAAAAGCGCCTTGATAACTGGAAATCAACGGTGCCGGTACCCGAAAGTGGCTATGCGTACCTGTATTACAAAAGCGTTATTGGAGCGGACAAGGGGGCCGATTTCGACTTCCTCGTCGGTCATCGTGGCAAGGAAATTCCGAAAGACAGCCACTAGATCAAATCTCCCGCAAGACGCGATAGCGTTGATTGCGCACTCCGACCGGTCGGCAGGAAACTGCTGACCGGTTTTTTGTTCTTCACACATAATAAAGACGGTCAGTTTCCCCGCGGGTGGATTGCGCGGGCAATTATGTGAAAGGATCGATTGTTTGGGAAAATGGTGGGCGTAACAAGATTCGAACTTGTGACCTCTCCCGTGTGAAGGGAACGCTCTAACCAACTGAGCTATACGCCCGAATTCGGAAATCGCGGCCCGGTTGGGTGGCTTGTTTTCCGTCGGTAGCGCGGGGTTATAAGGAGGTGATCCGGGGGTGTCAAGCAGCCTGTTTGACGATTTTTCCGATCACGTCCGGCAGAGTTTCAAATGCAGTAACAACCCCGTCCGCGCCCAGATTTTTTGCATGTGTATCATCGACTTCAAAGGCAACCGCAATGGCCGGAATGCCAAAATCGCGCGCGGCATTCACATCATTGGCGTGATCGCCAACCATGATGGCAATATCACCCCGTGCCCGATCATATCCGGCTTGATCAAGGGCGAATGTCAAATGGCCGCCATCGGGCTTTTTAACGTCCGTTGCATCACCCCCCGCAATCACGGCAAACAGATCGGACACACCCAGCCTTTCAAGAATGCGTTTGCAGGGGGCTGTGGGCTTGTTTGATGCCAGACCGATGATCCAGCCATCGGACGCCAGATTGCGAAGGGTTGCTTCGGCATTTTCAAACAGCCGGGTATGGGCATAGTCGGTGCTGATATAACGCGTGGTGAAATCGGCTTCGTAGTCATCAAGTTGTTGACCATCAATCGTGAGCCCACGCGCATCAAACGCGCGTTTGGTCAGCATTTTGGTGCCATCGCCCAGCATGGCTTCGAGCTCGGGACGGGCGAGTGGCGCAAGGTCGTGGGCGGCAAGGGTTTCGTTCATCGCAAACAGCAGATCATCCACCCCGTCAATCAGGGTGCCGTCAAGATCGAACAGGATGAATTTTGCCATTTTGCGATGCTGCCTTTGAAAACGAATACCAGTTTATCGGACCTTAACCGAAATGGTGCCATTAACAAACGGTAACATCTGCTAACACGAAGTAACAAAACGTGATTCTTTCGGGGCTTTTGCCTTTGGGGATTATAGGTTAGGAGTTGCTTCAAATCGGTTGTGGCAGGTTTGGACGAGCATATTGTGGTCGGATCGAAACAAAAGGGGACGCCGTGCAACGCATGGCACTAAAGGGTTAAAGCATGTCGCGTGAATTAAGTGTGGTGGTTCTGGCTGCGGGTATGGGAACGCGAATGAAAAGTGCGCTTCCGAAGGTCATGCACAAGGTTGCAGGCAAGCCGATGGTCAATCATGTAATTGATACGGCGGCAAACCTGAATGCAACCAAAACCATGGTTGTTGTCGGCCCCGATATGCCCAAGCTGATTGAAGCCGTTTCCCCGCATCCGACATTCGAACAAACGGATCGGCTTGGAACCGCGCATGCGGTGCTTGCCGCCAAAGAGGCCCTTCGTGGCCTTATGGGCAATGTGCTTGTGCTTTATGCCGATAGCCCGCTTTTTACCGCCGAAACCTTGTCGCGCCTTGTTGCCGCGCGTGAGGATGGCGATCACGCGGTTGCGGTTCTGGGCTTTCGCCCGGAAGATCCAACGGGCTACGGGCGCCTTGTGACCGACCCGGGAAATGGCGAGTTGCTGGCGATTGTTGAAGACAAGGAATGTGACGAAACGCAACGTGCGATCAATTTTTGCAATTCCGGTGTGATGTGCTTTAGGGCGGAAAGCATGATTGAAACCCTTGAAGCAATTGGAAATGCCAATGCCAAGGGCGAATATTACCTGACCGACGCAGTCGAGGTGGCGCGTGCCAACGGAAACAGTTGCGTTGCCGTCGAGGTCGCCGAGGAAGAAACACTTGGTGTGAATTCCAGAAGCCAGCTTGCCGTGGCCGAGGCGCTGATGCAGGAACGCTTGCGGGAGGCGGCGATGGCCAATGGTGCGACGCTGATTGATCCGGGATCGGTTTATCTGGCGTGCGACACCAAACTGGGCCGTGATGTGATTATCGAACCAAATGTGGTTTTTGGACCGGGTGTTACGGTTGGCGATGACGTGACGATCAAGGCCTTTAGCCATCTTGAAAGCTGTGTCGTGGGTGATAAGGCCGATATCGGTCCCTATGCCCGGTTGCGGCCGGGGGCGGAAATTGGTGCCGGTGCCCGGGTTGGCAACTTTGTCGAGATCAAAAAGGCTGTTGTTGAAGATGGGGCGAAGGTCAATCACCTGAGCTATATCGGTGATGCCCGGGTCGGGGCAAAGGCCAATATCGGGGCCGGGACCATCACGTGCAATTACGACGGATACCGCAAACAGCATACCGATATCGGGGCTGGTGCATTTATCGGCTCCAATTCGGCATTGGTTGCCCCTGTAACGATAGGCGAGGGTGCCATTATTGGTGCGGGCAGCACGATTACTGGCACGGTCGAGGCCGATGCTCTGGTGATTGAGCGTGCGCAAAGGCTTGATAAGCCGGGGTGGGCCAAGCTATTTCGCGAAAAGATGAAGGCCCTTCTGGGCAAGTAACGGTAATTGACGCGCCGCATTTGCGCGCGACGGGCAAAATTTCGACGGGGAAGACAGTAATATGTGCGGCATTATCGGCATTATCGGCAAGAACAGCGTCAGCGACCGTATTCTTGAGGGGCTCAAGCGGCTTGAATATCGTGGCTATGACAGTGCCGGGATTGCAACGCTTGTGAATGGTCATATCGACCGTCGCCGTGCCGAGGGCAAGCTGATCAATCTTGCCAACCGTCTTGTTGAACAACCGTTGTCGGGCGATGTCGGGATTGGTCACACCCGTTGGGCAACGCATGGTGTGCCGACTGAAAACAATGCCCATCCGCACACTGACGGCAAGGTCGCAGTGGTGCATAACGGCATCATCGAAAATTATCAGGAAATCAAGGCGGAGCTTTCCAGCAAGGGCCGGGTTTTTGCCACGGATACCGATACCGAGGTTATCGTTCATCTTGTGTCTGAATTCCTTGATCAGGGCAAATCGCCGCGTGATGCGGTTGCCGCCACCTTGCATCGCATCGAGGGTGCCTTTGCACTGGTGATCATGATTGCCGGGCAGCATGACGTGATTTTCGGTGCGCGCCGTGGTACGCCGCTTGCGGTTGGTCTGGGCGAGGGCGAGATGTATCTTGGATCGGACGCCATGGCACTGTCGCACCTGACGAACAAGCTGATTTACCTTGAAGAAGGTGATTGGGTCGAAGTGACCCGCGATGGCGTTCAGGTCCGTGACGAGCATGACAATGACGTTACCCGCGAAACCAAGCTGTCGGCTGTTTCCGGGGCCATGATGGGCAAGGGTAACTATAACCATTTTATGCAGAAGGAAATTTTTGAACAGCCTGCGGTAATTGGCGATACGCTCCATGCCTTCATCAATCCGGCGACGCGCACGATCAAACTGCCTGATATGCCGTTTTCGTTTAATGATGTCAGCCGGTTGACGATTGTCGCGTGTGGCACGTCCTACTATGCCGGTATGGTGGCAAAGCACTGGATCGAACGTTACGCCGGACTGGGCGTTGATATCGATATTGCGTCTGAATTCCGCTATCGCTGCCCGCCGCTTCCCAAAGGGGGCGTTGCGCTATTCCTTTCGCAGTCTGGCGAGACGCTTGATACCCTGGCGGCCCTTCGTTATGCCAAGTCCAAGGGGCAGAAGATCGTTTCCATTGTCAATGTGGCGGAAAGTACGATTGCACGCGAAAGCGATGTGGTCTTGCTGACCTATGCCGGTCCGGAAATCGGGGTGGCTTCGACCAAGGCATTCACGACGCAGTTAACCGTTCTCGCCTGCCTTGCGGTGACGATCGGACGTGATAACGGCACGCTTGCCAAGGACGAAGAGGCCGCCATTGTCAATGCGTTGACCGAAGTGCCAAAACATGCGGCGGAAGTTCTTCATCATGACAATGAGATCCGCGAGCTTGCGATCAATATCGCAGATGCACGCGATGTGCTTTATCTGGGGCGTGGTCTTGGCTATCCGATTGCGATGGAAGGGGCGCTCAAGCTTAAGGAAATTTCCTATATCCACGCCGAAGGATATGCTGCAGGCGAGATGAAGCATGGCCCGATTGCCCTGATCGATCAATCGGTACCGATCATCGTGATTGCGCCGTCCGACGAGCTGTTTGAAAAAACTGCATCGAACATGCAGGAAGCGGCTGCACGTGGCGGGCGGGTGATTTTCCTTTCCGATGCAGAGGGGCTTGCGAAGCTTGGTGATATGGCATCCGCCACGGTTGAACTGCCAAAGGTTGCCGATTTCGTTGCGCCAATCCTTTATACGATTCCGGTACAGATGCTGGCCTATCATGTGGCTGTTCACAAGGGGACGGATGTCGATCAGCCGCGTAACCTCGCCAAGTCGGTTACGGTGGAATAAAGTCGTTATTTTGGGCGACAAAGGCGGACAAACGGGCGGGGCTGATGAAACTCATTGTGACAGGTGGTGCAGGGTTTATCGGGTCGGCGGTCTGCCGGCTTTTGGCCGGGCAGAAAAAGATCGAGGTTCTCAACCTTGATAAGCTGACATATGCGGCCGATTTGCGCACTGTTGAAAGTGTTTCTTCGTTACCCAACTATCGTTTCGTGAAGCAGGATATCTGCAACCGGGCGGAACTTGACCGGATATTTGATGATTTTCAGCCCGACGCTGTGATGCATCTGGCGGCAGAAAGCCACGTAGACCGTTCGATTGATGGGCCGTCTGAATTTATTCAGACGAACCTTGTTGGCACATTCACACTGCTGGAAGCAGCACGGGATTATTTCAACGGCTTATCTGCCGATAGGAGGTCGAAATTTCGATTTCACCATATTTCGACTGACGAGGTATATGGTTCGCTTGGGGACGAGGGGCTTTTTACAGAAGAAACCCCCTATGCGCCCAATTCGCCATATTCTGCAAGCAAGGCGGGATCGGATCACCTGGTGCGCGCCTGGCATCATACGTATGGGTTGCCGGTGATTATCAGCAATTGTTCGAATAATTACGGGCCCTATCAATTCCCCGAGAAGCTGATCCCTCTGATGATCCTGAATGTTTTGCATGGCAAGGAATTGCCGGTTTATGGCGATGGTAAAAATACGCGGGACTGGCTTCATGTTGAAGACCATGCTGATGCGCTTTTTACCATTTTGACTGAGGGCAGAATTGGCGAGAAATACAATGTCGGTGGTTGCAACGAAGTTGCAAATATTGAGGTTGTACGCAGCATCTTTGACGTTGTAACTCGCTTCGAGTTCGACGCTGTGAAAAGTGACTTCGAGGCACAGGTTCGGTTTGTCACTGACCGCCCGGGGCATGACTGGCGGTATGCGATTGATCCATCGAAGATACGCGACGAGCTTGGCTGGGAACCAAAACACAGCTTTGAAAGCGGTCTGGAGCAGACTGTGAAATGGTATCTGGCAAATCGGGCGTGGTGGGAGCCGATCCTGAAAGATAAATATGCAGGTGAGCGGCTCGGAACGGTGAAATAGTGATGATTAATGCACTTGTCTTTGGCGCAAACGGCCAATTGGGACGAAGTCTGGCGCTATGTGGTGCGACTTTCCCGCAAGTCCGTTTAATACTCATGGATCGAAGCAAGTGTGATTTATCTGATCTGTCGATAATTGCTTCGGCAATTCGGGACAATCAGCCGCATGTTGTCATCAATGCTGCTGCTTATACGGCTGTTGATCTTGCCGAAAATGATCGTGAGAACGCCTATCAGGTCAATTGCGATGCGGTTGATATGATGGCCCGGGCTGCCGACGATCTTCATATTCCACTGATCCATTTTTCAACCGACTATGTTTTTGATGGGGGGGCAAACCACCCTTATCGGGAAGATGATCCGGTCGCGCCACTTGGCGTTTACGGTGCCAGCAAACTGGCAGGCGAAAACGCGGTTAGGGTTGCGGCTAAACGTCACCTTATTTTCCGTACAGCCTGGGTTTACAGCCCGTTTGGCAAGAATTTCGTTAAAACGATGCTGGGATTGATGGCACAACGCGATGCCTTGACGGTCGTGAATGATCAGCGTGGATGTCCGACATCGGCAATTGATCTGGCGAATGCAACATTGCGATTGTTGCCGTTGATAGTTGATCCGGCTTTCTCCGGATTTGGGACTTACCATCTTGTTGCCGGTAATCAGATGACGTGGTTTGATTTTGCCAAACGTATTCATGATGCTGCGGTTGAGCAGTTTGGGGCAAACTGGACCGGAAGAAATTGCAGGATTGATCCGGTAAGCTCTGATGCCTTTCCAACGATTGCCAGGCGTCCAGCCTATTCCATAATGTCGACACAAAAATTTACCGATACTTTCGGTTATGGGCTGCCCGATATTTCGGAGAGCCTTCCGGCATGTTTGAACAATCTTGAAGCGGGCGGATAGAAAATGCGTAAAGGCATCATTCTAGCGGGTGGAACGGGATCGCGATTGCACCCGTCAACGATGGTTGTGTCAAAGCAGCTTTTGCCGGTTTACGATAAACCAATGGTTTACTACCCGCTGACTACGTTGATGTTGGCTGGAATCAGAGAAATTCTTTTGATCAGTACGCCGCGAGATTTGCCGTTATTTCGCGAACTGTTGGGCGATGGTCAAAGGTGGGGGCTCCAGATCGAATATGCGGTACAGGAAGAACCTCGCGGTCTTGCCGACGCGTTTAGGGTCGGGGCAACTTTTATAGGCAACGACCCGTGCTGCTTGGTTCTGGGGGATAACATATTTTTCGGGCATGGTTTGACCGAGCTTTTGGGCAATGCGATGAGGCAGACCGCCGGTGCAACGGTTTTTGCCTATTATGTGCAGGACCCGGAACGCTACGGTGTTGTCGAATTTGATAACAATGGAATGGCAAAGGGAATTGAGGAAAAACCGAAAGAGCCGAAATCGAATTATGCCGTGACCGGGATGTATTTCTATGACGCGCAGGTTGTTGAAATCGCCAGAACCATAAAACCATCGGCGCGTGGCGAGCTTGAAATTACCGATGTCAATAATGCGTATCTGGAACGTGGGCAGTTGCAGGTGGAAAAGATGGGGCGCGGATATGCCTGGCTTGATACTGGAACCCACGGTGCGATGCTTGATGCCGCAAACTTTGTTGAAACAGTAGAAAAGCGGCAAAGCCTTAAAATTGCTTGCCCCGAAGAAATAGCATTACGCACAGGCCTAATTGATGAGGGTCAATTTGAAAAGCTGATTGATGCTTTTGGTGCCAGTTCGTATCGCGACTATCTGCGATCCGTTTTGCGCAGCCTGCATCGGATGTAATCCCGGGTTTAGCTTCGGTCTCAGACCATTTTGAGGTAGTCCTTGAACGACATGGCATTGGCATCTTTGGCCGAAAGTACCAACCGGCTTTCATCCATCGGCCAATCAATCGCAAGATCAGGATCGTTCCAGAGAATGGTCTGCTCCGCAGATGGGGTGTAAGGGCGACTTACCTTGTAGACAACTTCTGTATCGGGGGCGAGCGTCAGAAAACCGTGGGCAAAGCCGCGCGGAACAAAAATCTGGTTCCAGTCATCTGCGTTGATTTCGGCAATAACCGATTTGCCAAGTGTCGGCGAATTGGGGCGAATGTCGACCGCGACATCAAGGATGCGGCCACGCAAAACCCGAACGAGTTTATCCTGGGAAAATGGTTCGCGCTGAAAATGCAGGCCACGTAAAACACCGGCGGTTTTTGACAGCGAATGATTGTCTTGGACGAAGCCTTGGGTAATCCCGGCTTTTGCAAACACGTCTTGATTATAGGTTTCAGAAAAGAAGCCCCGCTCGTCTTCGAATTTTTTCGGGAACAGCAATTTTACCTCGGGGATTTCCAGAGATTCAAGCTTCATAGAATCACCTTTTTGGAAGGGGGGGCAAACCGCAGGCCAGCGTTCCGGTCGGGCCAATGTTCAACAATACGAATATCTCACTTAACATAACTTATAAAGATGCTTGGGACCTTGGTTGAAACAAAATCTCGGAAAGCATCTACCAGGGTGGGTATGACAGATATGAGGAATGACGTCACAATATTGCCCTTTGTCATGAGACTGCGCGCGTGATAGAGATATTTCACCGAAATGATCATGACGCGGTGCGCGGGCAAAGGGCACCGATTTAATTCTCGCAAGTGCGAGAAAAACCCTGAAATCATGACATTTTTGCGTCCTTTTGCTCTCTTCTGTTGACAAATTCCGATGGCTTCAATACATGCTGTTAGCACTCGCCGGGGGTGAGTGCTAATACGGGCTCATCCCGGTTAGTTTTGTACTTAATCGAGCCATACTTAAACACGGAGTTGTCTAACATGAAGTTCCGTCCGTTACATGATCGTGTGCTGGTGCGTCGTGTCGAATCCGACACCAAGACTGCCGGTGGCATCATTATCCCGGATACCGCGAAAGAAAAACCGCAGGAAGGCGAGATCATCGCTGTCGGTTCCGGTGTTCGCAAAGAAGACGGCTCGCTTGTCGCGCTTGACGTCAAGGCTGGTGACAAGGTTCTGTTCGGCAAATGGTCGGGCACCGAAGTCAAGGTCGATGGCGAAGAGCTGCTGATCATGAAAGAGTCCGACATTATGGGCATCATGGAATAAGTCAGCCTTCTGGTGACTTAAATCCACGTTCATCCGTCTCATAGAGAGGAAAGAATATTATGGCTGCTAAAGAAGTAAAATTCTCCACCGACGCACGCGCGAAAATGCTGCGTGGTGTCGACATCCTTGCTGATGCCGTTAAAGTGACGCTCGGCCCGAAAGGCCGTAACGTTGTCATCGAAAAGTCCTTCGGCGCACCGCGCGTGACCAAGGACGGTGTTTCGGTTGCCAAGGAAATCGAACTTTCTGACAAGTTCGAAAACATGGGCGCACAGATGCTGCGCGAAGTGGCTTCCAAAACCGCCGATCTGGCTGGTGACGGAACCACCACTGCAACCGTTCTCGCACAGGCAATCGTTCGTGAAGGCAACAAATCCGTTGCTGCCGGCATGAACCCGATGGACCTGAAACGCGGTATTGATCTTGCGACCACCAAAGTAATCGAAGCCATCCAGGGCCGTGCACGTAAAGTGTCGGGCAAGGATGAGATTGCTCAGGTCGGTAACATTTCGGCTAACGGTGACCGTGAAGTCGGCGACATGATCGCTGAAGCCATGGAAAAGGTTGGCAATGAAGGCGTTATCACCGTCGAGGAAGCCAAAGGCCTGCACACTGAACTCGACGTTGTCGAAGGCATGCAGTTCGACCGTGGTTACCTTTCGCCGTATTTCGTAACCAATCCGGAAAAGATGGTTGCCGAACTCGACAACCCGTATGTTCTTCTGTTCGACAAAAAAGTTTCCTCGCTGCAGCCGCTGCTGCCGCTTCTGGAAGCTGCCGTTCAGTCGGGCAAGCCGCTTCTTATCATTGCTGAAGACGTCGAAGGCGAAGCTCTTGCGACGCTGGTCGTCAACAAGCTGCGTGGCGGTCTGAAAATCGCTGCTGTCAAAGCACCGGGCTTCGGCGACCGTCGCAAAGCAATGCTCGAAGACATCGCCATCCTTACCGGTGGTCAGGTTGTCTCCGAAGACCTCGGCATCAAGCTTGAGAGCGTAACGCTCGACATGCTCGGTACCGCGAAGTCGATCACCATCACCAAAGAAGAAACCACCATCGTTGATGGTGCCGGTGAGAAAGCACAGATCGAAGCCCGCGTTGGCCAGATCCGAGCACAGATCGAAGAAACCTCTTCGGATTACGACCGTGAAAAACTGCAGGAACGTCTGGCGAAACTCGCTGGCGGTGTTGCCGTAATCAAAATCGGCGGTGCTTCGGAAATCGAAGTGAAAGAACGCAAAGACCGCGTTGATGATGCCCTGCACGCAACCCGCGCTGCTGTCGAAGAAGGCATTGTCGCTGGTGGTGGTACGGCCCTGCTGTACGCAACCCGTGCTCTTGACGGTCTTGAAGGTGCAAACCACGACCAGACCATCGGTGTCGACATCGTTCGTCGCGCGCTGCAGGCTCCGGTCCGTCAGATCGCTCAGAACGCAGGTGTTGATGGCGCGGTTGTCGCTGGCAAGCTGCTTGAGCAGGATGATGTTGAATTCGGCTTCGATGCCCAGAAAGGTGAATACACCAATCTGGTCAAAGCAGGCATCATCGATCCGGCCAAAGTTGTTCGTACTGCCCTGCAGGACGCAGCATCGGTCGCAGGTCTGCTGATCACCACCGAATGCATGATCGCTGAAAAGCCGGAAGACAAATCCTCCGGTGGCGCGCCTGACATGGGCGGCATGGGTGGTATGGGCGGCATGGGCGGTATGGGCTTCTAAGCTTTACCACCAACCGACCTTCTCACTACGGAAAGGGCCTCGCACTGCGAGGCCCTTTTTTGTTTCGGTATCGATTGAGATAATAATCCCCGCAGCCAGATGAGATGCGGGGATTTTCCGGATTAACCGAACAGTTTTTTCAGCGTTCTTGGCTGACAGCGCAGATACTGATTGGCAGCCTTGACCTCGGCACCAAGTGCTGCAGCAGCATGCCAGGGCCAGCGTGGGTCATAGAGTATGCCGCGCGCAAGCGCTATGGCATCGGCCTGACCGGTGAAGACGATGGCTTCTGCCTGTTCTGGTTCCGTGATCAGGCCAACCGCGATGGTGATCATGCCGGTTTCCGATTTGATGCGTTCCGCAAAGGGAACCTGATAGTTCGGACCAAGGGGGATTTTCTGGTCAATGTGAAGACCGCCGGATGATACATCGATAAAATCGCAGCCGCGTTCTTTGAGGACGCGTGCCAGTTGGACGCTTTGGTCAATATCCCAGCCGCCCTCGACCCAGTCGGATGCCGAAATGCGAATGCCGACCGGTTTGGAAGGATCGAACGCGGCGCGAACTGCATCATAAACCTCGATCACGATCCGCATGCGGTTTTCAAGCGACCCGCCATAGTCATCCTGACGTTTGTTGGAATGCGGCGACAGGAATTGATGCAGCAAATAGCCATGTGCCGCATGAACCTCGATCGCGTCAATACCAAGGCGATCCGCACGCTTTGTAGCGTCCGCGAAGCTCTGAACGATTTCTCGAATGCGTGACGTGCTTAGTGCTTCGGGTTCTGGATCACCTGCACGGAACGGAACTGTAGACGGTGCAACAACCTGCCAGCCATTTTTGTGATCTGGCGCGATGGCGCCGCCGCCATCCCAGGGCTTTTCGCAGGATGCCTTGCGTCCGGCATGGGCCAGTTGAATGGCAATCGGCATGTCGGAATGGCTGCGCACAGCGGTAATGGTTTTGCCAAGAGCTGCTTCGGTTTCATCATCCCACAATCCAACATCACCATAGGTAATGCGACCTTCCGGTTCGATTGCGGTGGCTTCTATAATCAGAAGGCCGGCGCCTGATTGGGCCAAATTGCCCAGATGCATGTCATGCCATGCGGTAAACTTTCCGTTCGCGGCGGAATACTGGCACATCGGTGCGATGACAATGCGGTTTTCCAGTTCAAGCTTGCCAATGGAGAGCGGCGTAAAAAGGTGGCTCATGGAGGTGTCCTGTATCAGTGGGGGCAGGGGTTCCTGCCGACAATGACATGAAGCTAGTTGGAAATTGCTGTTCGCGCCATAGGGACCCAAGGGTTTTCCGTCTTGTGGAATGATCGGGCAGATAAGGGCAGGGAGGATAGTGAAGTAAGGTGCAAAAATTTTTTCAAAAAAATGCGTGCGCCTACTTGCGGAAAAATCGCCCTGATCTATTTGTTGAATTGAAGGGCCATGGTGGCCTTGTACGCGTCAGGGTTGCAGCATGACTGGACCTGCGGCGCAAGAACTACCTGTCTGTTTAGGAGGGTAATTATGACTGGTCTTCAGACTGTAAATGGTACTGCTCGTCGTTTGGTTTCGCGTCCGGCATATGGTGATCCGTTTGGTGTTCTCGGACGTGATTTTGATCGTATGATCGGCTCGATCTTTGGACGTGACGGGCTTGTGAATTCTGCCGATACAAATGGCAATGAAGCGCCGCAAAAGCTTTTGACCCCGCGTATCGATGTCCATGAGACCGATGACAATATCGAACTTTCCGCCGAACTCCCGGGTGTTGAACAGGGCGATGTTGATGTCTCGGTGCTTGAAGGTGTCCTGACGATTACGGGTGAAAAGAAATCAACCCGTGAAAGCAATGATGGTGCCCGCGTTGTCGAACGCACCTATGGCAGCTTCAAACGTTCATTCCGTCTGCCCGATACCGTCGATGCAGACAAGATTGCGGCATCGTTCAAGAACGGTGTCCTGACGCTCACTCTCCCTAAAGTAGCGGAAGTGAAGCCGGAGCCGCGCAAGATCGCGATTTCGGGCTAAGTTTTGCCTCAACCTTGATGAAGCACCTGAACGGGCGGAGAAATCCGCCCGTCTTTTTTGTTTCCAGTCACATGGCGATGGTCAGTGAGCCGTGCAGCAATCCATCGGCATTTCAAACACACCGGTTTTATCAAAGGCTTCGAGGGCCGCATGCCAAGGTGCAAGGTCGATACCCTGTCTGGCGATCCAGTCCGGGTTGTAATAGGTGTCGCGATAGCGGTCACCGCCATCACACAGCAGGGTCACGACCGATCCGGTTTCACCGGCCTTTTTCATCTGACTGATCAGTGACAGGGTGGCGATCAGGTTAGTGCCGGTCGACCCGCCACAACGACGGCCCATGTGTCTTTCGAGATATTGCAGGGCGGCAAAACTGCCAGCATCAGGCACCCGGATCATGTGATCAACCACAGTCGGGTTGAAACTGGGTTCGACCCGGGGGCGGCCGATGCCTTCGACGCGCGATGCCTTTTCCCCGGTGATATCGCATTTACCGGTTTCGTAGGCATCATAGAAAACCGAGTTCTCCGGGTCGGCGACGCAAAGTTCGCATCCCATGCCAAGGATTTGTCCGTAACGGATATAGCGGCCGATGGTTGAAGATGTCCCGCCCGTACCGGCACCGACCACGATCCAGCGCGGAACCGGATGGGGTTCGCGTTTGAGCTGATCAAAGATACTTTCGGCGATATTGTTGTTGCCTCGCCAATCGGTTGCGCGTTCGGCATAGGTGAACTGGTCCATGTAATGGCCGCCCAGCTCGCGCGCGAGGCGCTGTGATTCGGCATAAATCTGACCGCTGTGATCGACCAGGTGGCTTTCGCCACCATAAAAGGCGATCTGATCGATTTTCTGCTGCGACGTTGATTTAGGCATCACGGCAATGAAGCGCAGCCCCAGAAGGCGGGCAAAATAGGCTTCGGACACGGCAGTGGAGCCGCTTGATGCCTCGATGATCGGGGTGTCTTTGGATATCCAGCCATTGCAAAGGCCATACAGGAACAACGAGCGCGCCAGACGGTGTTTCAGGCTGCCGGAAGGATGGGTCGATTCATCCTTCAGGTAAAGCCCTATGCCATCAAGTGACGGCAGATCAAGACGGATCAGATGGGTGTCGGCAGACCGGTTGAAGTCCGCTTCGATGATGTTGATGGCATCAGCCACCCATTGGCGATCGTAGCTCATGAAAAGTCCTGTATTTCTGTTTGGCGCTGGTGACGCGGATCGTTGAAGGGTTCTTGATGTAGGCGATTATTATACAGAAAACTACCGTAAATTTTACGAATAAGCTTGCTAACACTTTTTTCAAAGCTAACCTCTAGAATAGAGTTTAACAATTCTTCCACTTTATCTGGGTGATCTGGTTACCATGGCCAATAACGACGACGATCCCTTTGCCAAACGTCATGCCGCATCTGAAATCGGGGCGGCGTATGATGTGCCGGTACGCGTATCGACGGTGATCGGCAAAAGCCAGATACAGGTCGCGCAATTGATGCGCCTGACCCGTGGTGCTGTACTTGAACTGGATCGCAAGGTCGGGGAACCGGTTGATATTTACGTCAACAACCGGCTGGTGGCGCGCGGCGAACTTGTCGTTGTTGATGAAAACCTTGGCGTAACGATCACCGAAGTTGTCAAGTCCGGCACTATTATTGAGACCCATCACTAGGCCTTTTCCGGACAAATTCCAAATGGCTGCTGACCACCGGATTTATTCAAACCGGTGGTTTTTTATTTTTTTCCAAACGCTTGTTGGAACCGGGATGCGCGTTTGCACGTTTCCGAATGAATGCCAATATTGCCTTTAGCCTGCCATCTTGTGGCCAAAGGCTGTGTTGGTATGTCCCGCTTTTTGTGCAACGAGGACAATCTCATGATCAATATTCTGACATCCGGGTTGATGGCTTTGATCGGATTGGCGCTTGGTGCAGGTGGCGTCTGGCTGATTTTGCTGGGCGGTAGCTGGTATTATGCGCTAGCCGGATTGGCGTTTCTGATTGCCGCAGCCCTATCATTTGCAAAGCGCCCTGTCGTTTTACCGTTTTACGCCCTCTTCATGCTTGCAAGCCTTGGCTGGGCTGTTTGGGAAGTCGGGTTTGACTGGTGGCAATTGGGACCGCGTGGTGGTTTGACCGTCCTGATCGGTGTGTGGCTGGCAATGCCGGTCTATCGCAAGACACTTTCGGTCGGACAGCCGGTGCCGGAAGTCAAGCCGGCACGATCATTCGTTCTGGAAGGCAGTGTTGTCCTGGCAATTGTCGTTGCTGTGTATTCAATGATGAATAATCCCAACGCGATCGAAGGCCAGCTTAATAACACCCCGGTCGTCAGTAACCCGGATCTGGGCGGCGATGTTCCGGCAGGCGATTGGCATCAATATGGACGTACGCCTTATGGGCAACGTTATTCGCCACTTGATCAGATCAATGCCGATAACGTTGCGACCCTTGAACAGGCCTGGGTCTTTCAGACCGGCGATGTAAGGCGATCCGAGGATGTGCCTGAAACAACCTATCAGGTGACGCCACTTAAGATCAAAGACACGCTTTATCTTTGCACACCGCATAGCTGGGCAATAGCGATTGATGCCAAAACCGGGCAGGAAAAATGGCGGTTCAATCCAGAGGTCCCCGACAATACGGACCGACAGCATCAAACATGTCGAGGAGTAACTTATTATCAGGATAGCGCGATGGCTGCGGATGCCCCCTGCGCATCTCGGGTGTATCTGCCGACATCGGATGCGCGTCTGATTGCCCTTGATGCCAATAACGGCGAGGTTTGCCCGGACTTTGGCAATCAGGGGACCGTGCATCTGGAAGAAGGCATGCCTTATAATCCGGCCGGATACTATTATTCGACCTCGCCGCCGGTTATTGCCGATGGCAAGATCATTATTGGCGGGGCGGTGAATGACAATTATTCGACCAAATCGCAGTCTGGCGTCATTCGTGCTTATGACGTTGATAGTGGGGAATTGATCTGGAATTGGGATTCCGGCAATCCGGAACAGACTGAACCAATTCCCGAAGGTCAGACCTATACCGCCAATTCGCCCAATAGCTGGTCGGTGTCGAGTGCTGACGAGGACCTCGGCATGATCTATGTGCCGCTTGGCAACAAAGTGCCCGATCAACTGGGCATGGGGCGCAGCGAAGAAGTAGAAACCTATTCATCCTCGATCGTTGCGCTTAGCCTTGAAACCGGGCAGGTTCAGTGGGTACGCCAGACGGTGCATCATGACCTTTGGGACATGGATGTTCCGGCCCAGCCCGCATTGCTTGATATCACCACAGACGATGGTGAAAATGTCCCGGCACTTGTCGGGCCGACCAAGCAGGGGGATATCTATGTCCTTGATCGCCGGACGGGTGAGCCGATTATTCCGGTGAAAGAGGTTCCGGCCCCGGGGGGCGCCATTCCGGAAGATTTCACCGCGCCGACACAGCCGGTTTCGGATCTTACCTTCATGCCTGAACCGCTGACGGAAAAGGATATGTGGGGCATTACGCTGTTTGATCAGCTTGCATGTCGCATCCAGTTCCATCAGCTGAAATATGAAGGTCGCTATACCCCGCCATCCTTGCAGGGGACGCTGGTTTATCCCGGCAACTTCGGTACATTCAATTGGGGCAGTGTGGCGATCGATCCGGAAAAACAGATCATGTTCGGCATGCCGACATATCTTGCTTTCACATCGCAATTGATCCCGCGCGACGAAGTGCCGCCGCGCGGTACGGAAAAGGCCAGCGAGATGGGAATCAACCGCAATGAAGGTGCGCCTTATGCAGTCAGTATGGGACCGTTCCTGTCACCAGTTGGCGTACCGTGCCAAGCTCCGCCATGGGGCTATGTCGCGGGCGCGGACCTTCGCACTGGCGAGGTTGTTTACAAGCATAAAAACGGTACGGTCGAGGATATGACGCCCCTGCCATTGCCGTTCAAGCTTGGTGTGCCAGGCATCGGGGGCCCGATCATCACCAAGGGTGGTGTGGCGTTCCTTGGTGCGGCGGTTGATAACTACTTCCGTGCCTATGACGTCACCACGGGCAAACAGCTTTGGGAAGCGCGACTGCCTGCTGGCGGGCAGTCAACACCGATGACCTACACCACAGATGACGGTACGCAATATGTGCTGATCGTTGCTGGTGGGCATGGTTCTATCGGGACCAAGGCCGGGGATTACGTGATGGCCTACAAGCTGCCCTAAGCATGTTTTGAGTATCTGCAAAAGCGCCCGGTTTGTCCGGGCGCTTTTTGTTTGGGGCAATTCAAATCGGGAATCGCGACTGGTATTTTGCGAATTTGAGGGATGCCGATCACCCCAAACTCAACCTTTGGGATCAAGCAGTTCGCAAAAATTTTGCTGATCTTTTGCTTGACCACAGGGCGCGCCAGAAGCGCCTTTGACGCGAATCATTGGATATCCGGGATTGTAACGGAACTGATACAATCGATTGACGGTTTTTTATCTATTTCCACTACATATTGTGTTTTCAATCCGGTCCTGAGCAGGCATAACCATTTTCAAACGGGCATTGGAAACGGCGATTTTGGTGATCTGGCAGACCGTCAATCGGGGCAGGATCAGGCAAGTGCCGTTTGATGAAGATAACAAACAGGAAGCGGATCGCCGCCAACGGGCGACCGTTCAGGTAAGGGGACTACAAGCATGAAGATGCTGGATGTGGTGCAGCACGAAAAAGGTGCGCGCGTCATTGTTGATCGTTCGCGCGATGCATTGCTGACCGATTTTGGCAAGGCGGTTTTGAACGACCGTTATCTGATGCCGGGAGAAAGCTATCAGGATCTGTTTGCGCGCGTCGCCAGTTACTATGGTGATGACGAAGCGCATGCGCAGCGTCTTTATGACTATATTTCAAAGCTTTGGTTCATGCCGGCAACCCCGATCCTGTCGAATGGCGGGACGACCCGCGGCTTGCCTATTTCCTGTTTTTTGAACGAGGCGGACGACAACCTTGGCGGGATTGTCGATATCTGGACCGAGAATGTCTGGCTTGCCGCGCGTGGCGGCGGGATCGGTTCGTATTGGGGCAATCTGCGTTCGATCGGCGAAAAGGTCGGAAAGAACGGCAAGACATCGGGTGTCGTGCCGTTCATTCGCGTGATGGACAGCCTGACATTGGCGATCAGCCAGGGATCGCTGCGCCGCGGATCGGCTGCGGTTTACATGCCGGTCAGCCATCCCGAGATCGAAGAATTTTCCGAAATGCGTCGTCCGACCGGTGGTGACCCGAACCGCAAGACACCCAACCTGCATCAGGGCGTTGCGATTTCGGATGCCTTCATGCGTGCGGTTGAAAATGACGAGGAATGGGCGCTGACATCGCCGAAAGACGGGCATGTTGTCCGCAAGATCAGCGCGCGTTCATTGTGGATACGTTTGCTGACGTCGCGGGTTGAAACCGGCGAGCCCTATATGCTGTTCATCGATACCGTGAACCGGGCGGTGCCGGAACACCACAAGCTGGCCGGGCTGAGTGTAAAGACATCGAACCTGTGTTCGGAAATCACGTTGCCGACCGGCAAGGATCATCTGGGCGGGGATCGTACTGCTGTTTGCTGCCTGTCGTCGCTGAACCTTGAACATTATCTGACCTGGAAGGACGACGAGCAGTTCATCGAAGATATTCTGCGTTTCCTTGATAACGTGCTTCAGGACTTTATCGATCATGCGCCCGATACGATGGCGCGCGCGAAATATTCCGCGATGCGCGAACGTTCGGTTGGTCTTGGCGTGATGGGCTTCCATTCCTTCCTGCAGGCGCAGAAGGTGCCGCTTGAAGGGGTAATGAGCAAGGTCTGGAACAAGCAGATTTTCGATCACGTCAAAAAACATGCCGATGCGGCATCCGAGAAGCTGGCCGAAGAACGTGGTTCCTGCCCGGATGCGGCCGAATACGGTATCAAAGCACGTTTTTCGAACAAGACGGCAATTGCGCCGACAGCCTCGATCTCGATCATTTGTGGTGGTGCTTCGCCGGGGATCGAGCCGATGGCGGCAAACTCCTATACCCACAAGACGCTTTCGGGCTCGTTTAACGTGCGCAACAAGTATCTTGCCGAGGTACTTGAGGAAAAAGGCCGGAATAACGAGGAAGTCTGGACCTCGATCACTGTGCATGAAGGATCGGTTCAGCATCTGGATTTTCTGTCCGATCTGGAAAAAGACATCTTCAAGACCGCGTTCGAGCTTGATCAGCGCTGGCTGATCGAACTGGCCGGTGATCGCACCCCGATGATCGATCAGGCACAGTCATTGAACATCTTCCTGGCATCGAACGTTCATAAACGCGATCTGCATCAGATCCATTTTCAGGCATGGAAGAAGGGTGTCAAAAGCCTTTATTACTGCCGGTCGAAATCGATCCAGCGGGCCGAGGTGGTTGCGAATATTCCGGGGCGGGCAAAGTCGAATGACGACGATATGCCAAGCCCGGAAAGCTCGTTCGAAATCCCGGCACTGGTTGCGGCTGCCACCGCACAGGCTGCCAGCGAACCTGATTATGATGAATGCCTTGCCTGCCAGTAAGGCGGCTTGAGGGCACGGAAATTTTTGCGAGAAGTGACGATATGTCTGACGATAAAGTAATTGATCTTCTGACGGAAAACCCGGTTTACAAGCCATTCCGTTATCCTTGGGCCTACGAGGCATGGCTGACCCAGCAGCAGATTCACTGGCTGCCCGAAGAAGTGCCGCTGGCTGATGATGTCAAGGATTGGAACCACACGATTTCCGATGCCGAGCGTAACCTCCTGACGCAGATTTTCCGCTTTTTCACCCAGTCGGATATCGAGGTGAATAATTGCTACATGCGTCATTATACCCGCGTGTTCAAACCGACCGAAGTCCAGATGATGCTGGCGGCGTTTTCGAACATGGAAACCATCCATGTTGCGGCTTATTCGCATCTTCTCGATACCATCGGTATGCCCGAAGCCGAGTATGAGGCCTTCCTCCAATACAAGGAGATGAAGGACAAATACGATTACATGCAGATTTGGGGCATCGGTCCTGAGGACGAATATACTGATGAACATGGTGATTTGCGCCTGACGGCACAGGGCAAACGCAACATCGCCAAGACGCTTGCGGTATTTGGCGCATTCACCGAAGGTCTGCAACTGTTTGCATCGTTCGCGATGCTGATGAACTTCCCGCGCTTCAACAAGATGAAGGGCATGGGGCAAATCGTGACATGGTCGGTGCGCGACGAAAGCCTGCATTGCGAAAGCATCATCCGCCTGTTTAGGACATTCTGCAAAGAGAATCCGGAAATCTGGGATGACGAAATGTGCAGCGACCTGATCGAGGCCTGCAAAACCATCGTCAGCCACGAAGATGCGTTTATCGATCTTTCGTTCGAAGCCGGTGCCGTGCAGGGCCTGACGGCGGAAGATATCAAGAAATATATTCGCTATATCGCAGATCGTCGCCTTAGCCAGCTTGGACTTGAAGAGCAATACGGGATCGAACAGAACCCGTTGCCGTGGATGGATGCGATGCTGAATGCGGTCGAGCACACCAACTTCTTTGAAAATCGTGCGACCGAGTATTCCAAGGCCGCGACACGCGGTACCTGGGATGAGGCATTTTCCTGATCCCGATCACGGAATGAATATTATGCAAAAGGCCGCCTTTGGGGCGGTCTTTTGGTTTTGGGGGTTAGGGAGCAGAGAGTTCCTGAAGTCGTTTATCGACGCGTCTGATTTCTTCCAGACGCAGCTTTGGTTCTAGATTGGCGATTGCGGTTGCCGGGTCCATTTCAAGTTCGACACCGGGCGGCAGGGTTAGGGGGCCAAGTGCCGAACGGCGCAGCCAGTAATAGGCATCGGCATAATCGGGTTCAACACCCCAGCCTCGTTCAGTCATAGCGCCCAATAGAAACTGGGCAGCATGCATGCCGTTTTCGGCGGCGATCCTGTAATAATGGGCGGCTTCGACATAGTTTTGTTCTGCCCCGCGTCCGTGAAAATATTGTTCGCCAATCAAAAAGGCTGCATCGGAATTGCCGGGTGCAGCGCGAAGAGCACGCTTGAAGAACTCGGTTGCGCGAAACTGGTCATAGCGCAGTCCCCAGCCATTGAAATACATCAGGCCAAGATAGTAGATCGCATTGGGATGATTGGCACGCGCGGCCAGAGAAAACCATTCGGCAGCCTGCCGGTAATCCTTTGGCCCGGCAAGTCCACGGTAATAAAGCAGCCCAAGGGCATATTGTGCACGGGGATCGTCTTCCTGTGCTGCAACGCGCCATTGCGCGCGGGCCATTTCATAATTGCCGGCCTGATAGGCCTTGTAGCCGCTTGTGTAATCTGCGCGGGCCGGAGGCGCGTGACATGCGAATGCCAAGGCAAGCAGGCCGTATACAAAAGGGCGAATGCCGCGAACGGGCGCACGGAAGAAAAAAATGGAAAGGGGCAAAAGGCGGGACCGATCTTTAACGGGATTTGAACAGCGGGATGACTTTGCGGGCGCGTTTTTCAACGGCATCAAGAACGTTCTGGATTTCGGAGCTTTGTTTGATTTTTTCACCGCTGTGAAGTGCAACGAAATGCCCGGCATTCTTGTGATCTGCACCAAGCTTGATGACGGTGAAGATGGCCGTTTCGTGCGAGGAACGGAAGATCGAGAACATGGCCATGCCATCAAGATGATCAATGGCGTAGTCACGCCATGCACCACTTGCGACCTGTCTGGAATAGGTATTCATGAGTTGCATCAGTTCAGTCCGGTCGAAATGCACAAAGCTTTTGGCTTTGCGGTATTGAGCCAGATTGAACAATGTACCCATGTCTTTCTCCGGACGTAATTTCAGAAGGCCGGGTTCGGGCATTTGTGACGCCCTTATGACACGGTAGCGCGCTTTGTCCGCAGCCTCAAGTTTGAATAGGCTGTTGGGGCAAAGTTTTTACAAATATCATTGGAATTTCAGATGGTTGTCCAGGTTACAGGCTGCGTGATCGGGTCGGTGGCCAGTCAACGGTTTGGGCGCCGGTATTATATGGATCAGGCGTACGATAGCAGCTGACCGAGGCCAGAGTGCGATAGCAATAAAGCGGAGGTTCGGGAACCGGGTCCTTTTTGCAATAGGATTTGCCGTCAATCTTGCGGATGGTTGAGCAATCCCGGCCGGTCGAAAGGGAAACGACGTGATCGACAAGTGTTTTGTCGGTGTTGATGATGCTGACAACATCAAGGGCGATATACCATTCAACGCCTGTGAACAGATTGGTACCCGCAACGTCGGATGCGGTGGTGTCGCAGCCAGAGACCCCGGCGCCAAGCAGCGTTGCGAATAATCCAGCCAGAATGCGCTGGCGGATCATCCGTTTCGCCTCTTGACGGCTATGCGCCTTGTACAAGCTTTTCATCGTGATCTCCGTGCATCGACCGGTCACTATTTGCCCGGTGACGATTAAAATTCCGTTTCCCGAATTTACAAATGCAATCCACGTGCCGTTTTGGCCAACCCAAAAGCCCTCTTTAATGTCGGGGCAGTTTGGCCACATTTCAGCCGGTTTTACCGATTATCCGAACACAGACATTCATTCCGGTAATGGTTCCGGTTCGTTTTCAGGCATCGTTATCTGTCTCAGGCGGCAATTCTTTCCTGCGATATGTGTTTACATCACCCAAAACAGGGTGACCGGGGGCCCTTTGGGGCATGAAAACCGGACTTGCGGGATTTAATTGCGATATTGGCGGTTCCGGATGTCCAGCGGACTTGACCCCTTGCGCACTGGCGCGTTAAATCCTTGCCGGAATTAATTCTGATAAGCGGGCAGGTTGCCCGCTTTCTTTTGATCGGATTGGAGCGGTTTTCGTGGTTGATATTTTCCAGGAAGTCGAAGAAGACCTAAAGCGCGAGCGCAATGAAGCGCTGTGGCGCAAATACGGCAAATACATCGTTGGCGTGGCCGCCGTGATCGTGCTGGGTGTTGCCGGACGTGAAGGCTGGAAAAGCTACGAGGAAAATTCGCGCATCGAAAACGGTACGCGCATGGCAAACGCCATCGAACTGGCACAGGCAGGCGAAGAGAAACAGGATGCGGCACTTGGTGCGCTTGACGCGATCATCGCGGATGGCAATGCCGGTTTTGTCGCCCTTGGTCATTTCCAGAAGGCTGCTGTCTATCTGCGGGCCGGAGCAAAGGATTCTGCTGTTGCCGAGCTTGAGGCAATCGCAGGTAACAGCGACGTCGAAAAGATTTATCGTGATCTTGCCGTGGTTCAGATCGCGATGAACAATGCCGATGGTGCAAATTCAAAAGACTTGATTGCGCGTCTTGAACCAATCGCTGTGCCGGAAAATCCCTGGTACTACTCTGCGCGTGAAATGATTGCGATGTTGCATATTGCTGCCGGCGAAATCGAGGCAGCCAAGCCGCTGTTGACCGAAATCGCCGATGACAGCGAAGCACCGTCGGGCATGCGGGCACGTGCGAGTGAAATTCTGAAGGCCGTTGACGCCTGATTGGCGTAATGAAAGCGGCAACCTGTTCACAGGGACTGGATCAGAGGATATGGTTTTGAGACCACGCAACATTAAATCCCTTTTGTGCGTTATGGGCATGTCGGTTTTCGTTTCGGCATGTTCCAGCTGGCTTGGTGAATCCGAAGATCCGCCGCTTCCCGGTGAACGTCTTGCCGTGCTGTCACTTGAAAGCACGGTTCAGCCCGATGTGGCACTAAGCGACCAGCGTGTGGTCCTGCCGGAACCGGAGCCGATGGTCGACTGGCCCCAGAATGGTGGTCTGCCAAGCCATGCCCTGCATCATGTCGGTCTTGAAAACGACGTCTTGCGACAGGATTGGTCGGTTGGCATCGGGGAAGGGTCGATGGATGACAATCTTCTGCTGAACCAGGCGATTGTTGCGCGCGGTGTTGTCTTTACCATTGATGCCGATGCCGTTGTTCGTGCCTTCAGTGCCAAATCCGGCAAGCGTATCTGGTCGCTTGAACTGGCGAAGGACGAGGACGAAGACAGCACCCTTTTGGGGGGCGGTCTTGCCTATGAAAACGGTATTTTGTACGCGACGACGGGCTTTGCCGAGGTCATCGCGATTGATGCGCCAAGTGCGACCGTCATGTGGCGTTCGCAGGTGACCGCCCCGATGCGCGGTGCGCCGACAGTCCGTGGCGGGCGTGTCTTTGTCGTGACGGTCGATAACCAGACTGTCGCACTGAATGCGATGACTGGTGATACGCTTTGGTCTCATCGTGGTGCATCAGAAGGCGCATCCTTTATCGGCGGTGCGAGCCCGGCCGTGGACCAGGGGGTTGTTATTTCTGCCTACACCACCGGTGAAATGTATGCGCTGCGTGTTGAAAACGGTCAGGTGATCTGGTCCGATGCGCTGGCATCTGCCGGGCGTACCGATGCGGTGTCGGCCATTGCCGATATTCGTGGCCTTCCGGTGATCGACAACAATCTGGTGATTGCGACAAGCAACGCCGGTCTGACCGTTGCGATTGACCTGCGGACTGGGTATCGCGTCTGGGAACTGGAGGCCGGTGGCATTCAATCACCGTGGGTTGCTGGCGACTATGTTTTCGTTCTTACCAACACAAATGATCTGATTGCCTTGCGTCGGGACACCGGACAGGTTAAATGGGTGACCGCTTTGCCGCGTTTTGTCGATCCCGAAGATCAGGAAGAGCCGATGGTATGGACCGGTCCGGTTCTGGTTGGCGATCGGTTGATCGTTGGAAACGAGCAGGGCGAAATCATGACCGTTTCCCCGTATAGCGGCGAGATCATGGGCAAGGATGAAGTTTCCGGCCCTATCACCTTGCCGCCGTCTGTTGCGGGTGACAGTCTTTACTTCCTGACTGCGGATGCCGATCTAATCGCGTATCGCTGACAGGTCGAACACAGTTTTTCGCAAAAGATCCGATCTTTTGCCTGATATGCGCGTGCGCCGGAACGGGGTAAACTGCCCCTCGGCGCACATCGCCGTTTTATAACAATGAGTCTGAAAGTCAGATGTCGCTGAAAGTAGCCATTATCGGTCGCCCCAATGTCGGGAAGTCGACCCTGTTTAACCGTCTGGTCGGCAAGAAGCTGGCGCTGGTCGATGATCAGCCGGGCGTCACGCGTGATCGCCGTTATGGCAAGGCGCGTCTTGGCCATATGGGATTCGACATTATTGATACTGCTGGTCTGGAAGAGGCATTTGACGATTCCATCGAAGGTAAAATGCGCCAGCAAAGCGAAATGGCCTTTGAGGAATGCGATATCGCGTTTTTCCTGATTGATGCCCGTGCGGGCCTGACCCCGCTTGACAATCACTTTGCCGACTGGTTGCGCAAGCGCAAGAAACCGGTCTATGTGATTGCCAACAAGCACGAGGGCAAGGATCAGGATGCCGGCCTTTACGAGGCCTATGGTCTTGGTCTTGGCGATGTTGCACCGATCTCGGCGGAGCATGGGCTTGGCATGGAATTGCTGATCGATATCATGCGTCCTCATTGGGAAGAATATCGCGACAAGCAGCGCAAGGCGCGGCAGGAAGGCGATCTTGCCGCCATTGATGACGATTTCGAAGATGATGAAATGGACGAGGATGATGGTTCATTCCCGTCCTTTGAAATCGAATATGACGAAGACGATGAGGGCGAGGAAGAAGTTGTTCGCAAGGACAATTCGAAAATCCAGCTTGCGATTGTCGGTCGTCCGAATGTGGGCAAATCGACCCTTCTGAACCAGCTTCTGGGTGAAAACCGTGTCATGACCGGGCCGCAGGCCGGTTTAACCCGTGACTCCATCGCGGTTGACTGGTCCTATGAAGGCCGTCCTATTCGTCTGGTCGATACCGCCGGGATGCGCCGCAAGAAGAAGATTGATGATCGCGTTGAAAAGCTTTCAGTCACTGATACCCTGCGTGTGATCCGTTATGCACAGGTCGTTGTCATTATGCTTGATGCGACCAATACGCTTGATAAGCAGGATCTGACGATTGCACGCATGGTCCTTGAAGAAGGCCGTGCGCTGATCATTGCTGTGAACAAGTGGGACGCGGTCAAAGACAAGGCCGGTGTGATGTCGGCACTGCGTGACAAGCTTGATACGTCCTTTGCGCAGGCCAAGGGCATTCCGATCCTGACATTCTCGGCCCTGACCGGGCGTGGCACGGACAGCCTGATGCCGACCGTTCTTGATATCTATGATATCTGGAGCCGCCGTATTCCGACATCGCAGCTTAACCGCTGGCTCGAAGCCATTACCGAACGCCATTTGCCGCCGGTCATTTCGGGGCGTCGTATCCGCCTGCGGTATATGACCCAGGCCAAATCGCGTCCGCCAAGTTTCTTTATCAACTGTTCCAAGGCGGCAGAACTGCCCGAAAGTTATACGCGTTACCTGATCAATGGGCTTCGCGAAGATTTCGACATGCCTGGCGTTCCGATCCGCATTTATCTGCGCAGCAGTGATAACCCCTATGGCAACAAGAAGAAAAAGCGCTAGGGCTTGATCGTACAAACATCAAACGGGGGCAGGAATGCCCCCGTTTTTATTTGCCAGCTTCCAAAAGGCGGTCAATGAAATCCGCAGCATCGTCTGACTGCCAATCGACCAGTCCCGATATATAGCCAAGAATACGGCCATCACGATCTAGGGCATATGTGATCGGCAGGCCATAAAGGGCAAATTCGGCATCCCTGGGATTATCTCGGTCGCTATAGGCTGTTTCGCCCGTCGGGTCGACAAAAAGATCAAGGTTTTGAAGGCCCAAACGGCGGTAAAAGGGAATGGCAGCCAGCAATCCGTCTTCGTCTATCGAGATCGGAATGATGGCGAGGTCATCATTGGAATGATCATTGGCCAACCGGTCAAGCGACGGCATTTCTGCCATGCAGGGCAGGCACCAGCTGGCCCAGAAATTGACCAGAACCACTTTGCCGCGATAGGCGCTGATATCGGTCGGGTGATTTCGCCGGTCATAAAATCGGGTGTTGCGTGCGATCCGTTGGGGATCAAGTTCGACAAACTGGCTGCTTTCACCCATCAGCGTCAGCGGTGATGCTTCAGTCCCCCCGAAGGCAGGTGCTGTGGCGGCAAATATTGCAGAAACGATAAGGCAGCGCAGAAATCGCATCGGGTATCCATGGCATGATCAAACCGGATATTCCGACTAGCCGTTGATGTTGGCAAAGACAAGTCAGAGCCGATCAATCCGTTGTGATCAACACCGGATGATCGGCCCTGTGGCAGGTATTTATAACCCTTACGCAGATAGGGGCGGGTTCAGTCGGGCGAAGCCTTCCTGAATGTAATAGGGGTAATGCGGGTAGGGCGGCTGCCTTTTGCTGACGGTATCAAGGCGGGTGATTTGATCACTGGATAGGGACCAGCCAACCGCACCCAGATTGTCGCGCAATTGCTGTTCATTGCGGGCCCCGATAATCACCGACGCCACGGTGGGGCGCTGCAGCAGCCAGTTGATGGCAATCTGTGGGACGGTTTTGCCGGTTTCGGCACTCAGTTCATCAAGCACATCGACAATGTCATATAGATGATCTTCTTCGACCGGCGGGCCGAATTGTGCGGTTTCATGCAGGCGGCTGCCATCCGGTATCGGTGTGCCGCGGCGGATTTTGCCAGTCAACCGGCCCCATCCCAAGGGGCTCCAGACCAGTGCGCCCAGTCCCTGATCCTGTGCCAGCGGCATCAGATCCCATTCGTAATCGCGCCCGACCAGTGAATAGTAAACCTGATGGGCGACATAGCGGCTGTAACCAAGGCGATCAGACACGGCGAGCGACTTCATGATCTGCCACCCGGCAAAGTTCGATACGCCGATATAGCGCAGCTTCCCGGCGCGTACGAGGTCATTAAGCGTTGATAAGACTTCCTCGATCGGGGTGAATGCATCAAAGGAGTGAAGTTGCAGCAGGTCGATATAATCGGTTCCCAGCCGCTTCAGGGCGGCATCGGTTGCCGTGATCAGGCGGTGGCGCGAGGTGCCAAAGTCATTCGGGCCATCGCCAACAGGCAGGGCAAACTTCGTCGACAGGATGATTTTGTCGCGGCGTCCTTTGATGGCTTCGCCCAGAACCTGTTCAGACGCACCATCGGAATAGACGTCGGCACTGTCGAACATGTTCAGGCCTGCTTCGAGGCTGATATCGATCATGCGGCTGGCTTCACGGGCGTCAATTGTACCCCACGCGCCGAACAGGGGACCCCGGCCGCCAAAGGTCCCGGCGCCAAAGCTAAGTGCGGGAACGCGCAAACCGGAATTCCCCAATTGTCTGTATTCCATTGTCTTCTCCGTCGCTGGAAATGGTTCATGGACGGAATATGGACAAAGGGCGCATTTTCAACTACGGATATTCTAAGAAGAAGATTTGTGAGTTGAATTCACTATGGCTCGACTTGAAACCAATCGATCCGGCGAGATGGAAGTCTTTGTGCGTGTCGTTGAACGCGGCGGGTTTTCGGCTGCGTCGCGCGATTTCAACATGACACCATCCGCCGTCAGCAAGCTTGTTGGCCGGTTGGAAGACCGGCTGGGAACGCGATTGTTCAATCGATCAACCCGCAAGTTGCACCTGACATCCGAAGGGCAGCGTTTTTATGAGCGGGCACTTGATATCATTGCCGATCTGAATGAGGCAGAACAGGAAGCCGCAACTGCAATGACACCGCGCGGACGGTTGCGCGTGACGGCCAACGTGCCGGTCGGCCTGCACCGCCTTTTGCCACTGGTACCGCGATTTCGGGAAAAGTATCCCGATATCACGTTGGATGTGACGGTCAGCGATAAGGTGATGGATCTGTATGAGGAACGCGCTGATGTCGCGATTCGAAGTGGTCCATTACAGTCATCCGGACTGATTGCGCGCAAGCTTGGCCAATGCCGGATGGTGATTGCTGCGTCCCCGGCATACCTTGAAAAACACGGGCGACCAACGACCGTAGATGCACTGCAAGGTCATACATTGATCGGGTACAACTTTCAGCGTGTTATTCCGGACTGGCCGTTTCGGGTAAACGGGCAGGAGGTGTCTGTAATGCCGGGCGGCGTATTTGATGTTGGGGATGCCGAAAGCGCGCGTCAATTGGCCGTTGCCGGCGGCGGCATCGTTCGGCTTGCCCGGTTTCACGTCGAAAACGATCTGGCAAATGACGGGCTTGAGCCCTTGCTGGACGAATTTTATCCCGGTGGCGGTGTCGATATTAACGCCGTTTATATTGGCGGGCGCGGGCATTTACCGGCCCGTGTTCGGGCGTTTCTGGATTTCTGTGCCGAAAACATCCGCCTGAATTGAAAAAGGCCGGACAATCAACCTGTCCGGCCTTCGCAATCTCGATCACTGCCGTATCAGTAGGCGTCGACGACGCCTGCATGACGTGTACAATCAGCTGCAGCCAGATCGACAAACACGTCAGTGATGCTTTCAGCAGTCGGGAGCGTTTCGGGATTTTCACCCGGATAGGCTTCGGCGCGCATCTTGGTGCGGATACGGCCCGGATTGATCAGATTAACGCGTACAGGCGTTTCTTCGAGTTCCTGGGCATAGGACAGCACCAGACTTTCAAGGGCTGCCTTGGTCGAAGCATAAAGGCCCCAGAAGGCACGCCCCTTGGACGATGCATTCGAGGTCACGAAAATCGCACGCCCGGCATCGGAAAGACGCAGGAGTTTATCGACACTGCGGATCAGACGGAAGTTCGCCGTGACGTTGGTCGCATACGTGTTTTCAAACACCTGTGTATCGATATGACCGACCGGGGCAAGTTCACCCAGAAGTCCGGCATTGCCAACGACGATATCAAGCTTGCCAAAGCGTTCATAAATCGATGCACCCATGGCATCGATCTTTTCATACATGGTCAAGTCCATCGGCAGCAGTACAAGTTTCCCGCCGTCAGCCCGGATTTCGTCATCAAGTTCTTCAAGCGCACCGACATTGCGACCCAGCGCAATGACAGTGGCACCTTCGGCGGCAAAACGTTTTGCAACCGCGCGACCGATCCCGTGCGAGGCCCCTGTGATCAGGGCGACGCGGCCTTCAAGGCGCTTTGCGTCACTCATGCGGACTGCCTTTCGACAAGCTGGCTGAGTTTACGGTCCTTGTTCTCGGCCTGATGATCGACCAGACGGATCGGGTAATCACCAGTGAAGCAGGCATCGCAGAAGGCCGGACTGTTATTGTCGCGTCCCGGAAGACCGGCTGCGCGATAAAGGCCATCAATGGTGACAAAGGCAAGGCTGTCGACACCAATGATCTTTGCCATGCTTTCAATGTCGTGATTGGCCGCCATCAGTTTTTCCTTCGACGGTGTATCAACACCATAGAAGCATGGATTGGTGGTCGGCGGGCTTGCGATGCGCATATGGACTTCGGCAGCACCGGCCTGACGGACCAGATCGACAATCTTGGTCGATGTGGTGCCGCGAACGATGGAATCGTCGACCAGAATAACGCGTTTGCCCTTCAGCTTGCCGGGGTTGGCGTTGTGTTTCAGCTTCACGCCAAGGTGGCGGATCTGATCTGTCGGCTCGATAAAGGTCCGGCCCACATAATGGTTGCGGATGATGCCCAGTTCAAACGGAACACCGCTGGCCTCGGCATAGCCAAGGGCGGACGGAACGCCTGAATCGGGGATCGGTACGACCACATCGGCTTCAACACCGGATTCCAGTGCCAGTTCGCGACCGATATTTTTGCGCACGTCATAGACGCTTGTGCCTTCGACAATGCTGTCGGGGCGGGCGAAATAGACATGTTCGAAAATGCAGAAACGCGATTTCACCGGTTTGAACGGTTTGATTGATTTGAGGCCATTATCGGTGATTTCAACGATCTCGCCCGGTTCGACGTCGCGAATGAATTCCGCGCCAACGATATCAAGGCCAACCGTTTCTGAAGACAGGATGTAGCTGTCATTCAGCTTGCCCAGAACCAGCGGACGGACCCCCAGAGGATCACGTACACCGATCAGTTTCTTCTGGGTCATGACCACAAGGCTGTATGCGCCTTCGACCTGACGGACAGCATCAATCAGACGATCAACGATCTTCTCGTACAGGCTGGTTGCGATCAGGTGAATGAAGGTTTCGGTATCGGAGGTCGACTGGAAAATCGAACCACGTTTGACCAGACGCTCACGCACGGCAAGCGCGTTGGTCAGGTTACCGTTATGCGCAATTGCCAGCCCGCCGAATTCGAAATCGGCAAATAGCGGCTGCACGTTGCGAAGGCCTTTGCCCCCGGCTGTGGAATAGCGCACATGGCCGATCGCACGATGGCCCTGCAGGCTTTTGATTACGTCTTGAGAACCGAAGATGTCCCCGACCTGACCGGACGCCCGGTGTGCTGGAAAATCTTCGCCGTCATAGGAAACGATGCCAGCGGCTTCCTGTCCGCGATGCTGAAGCGCATGCAGGCCAAGGGCCGTCAGGGCCGCCGCATCGGGCGAACCGAAAACACCGAAAACACCGCATTCTTCACGCAGCTTGTCGTCGTCAAATGGATTGGTGGTCAGCATGAGTGGGTTCCGCTCTCTCGCCGGTGGCGCAGGATGCCGCACCCATGCGAAACCCTGTCGCCTCACTCGTTGGTGGTCGCCTCTATCAGACGATCCAAATCATCGCGCGAGGGCCTTGTATACCCGTTTAGGGGCTTGGGTCCAGCACCTTTTGGCTCGGGACCCAGAAGTTGACGGTATGTCTGGTCGTTGATTTCTGCATCACGTTGAGCACGGGCCATTTCTTCGGTCGTTGTGTCAAAGATTTCATCGGGCATTGCGCGCATCAGCAGGAACGCGCCCTCTTCCAGAACCGGGCGTGTCCGGGCATCGCGAACCCAGTCTGGCTGCGAGGTTGCTGGCAAAAGCCATGACAGGGCCAGAAAGCCGATACAGACGATAAGACCGCCACGCAAAAGACCAAAGACAAAGCCAAGGGTGCTGTCGAGGCTATCAAGTCCGGAATTCTGAACTGCACGGCCAATCCGGCCGCTGATGAAGGAAAAGATCAGGAAGGTGATCAGAAACAGACCAACCCCGGTTGCCAGATCGGCAATCAGTTCAGACGGGATCAGATCGCGGACATAGGGACGCACAATCGGGTATCCGTATAGCGCACAGACACCAGCCCCGACCCACCCCATCATCGACAGGGTTTCATGGATAAAGCCCCGGAAAAATGCAAACAGACCCGAGATCAGGACAATGCCCACAATCACCAGATCGAATACGTCCCGTGCACCAAGATCGGGCAGGCTGGAGAAATCCATAATTCAGTAAATCCTGTTGGTCAGTCTGTTCGCAAGCGCGCACATAAAGGCAGGCAATGATCAATACATGCCTTCGCGTGGACGCACCTTGTCGCGGACATCGTCGCCGAAGAGATTTACCAAATCCTGAAGATGGCCAATTTCGCGCTGGTTCAGGCCCTTTATCGTGATCTTCTTTTTGCCGTTTGCGCCGGTACGTGGCGAATAGGCGTTGGCAAAGCCGAGTTTGGCGGCTTCTTTCAGGCGCGATTCGATTTGACCGACGGGACGGACTTCGCCTGAAAGGCCGATTTCACCGACAATAACGGTTTCGGCGGGAACAGGCGCATCGGCAACCGCGGATATCAGGGCGGCCGCCACGGCAAGATCGGCGGCGGGTTCACCCACGCGCATCCCACCAGCAACGTTCAGATAAACGTCAAACTGGCTAAGCGGTAATCCGCAACGGGCATCAAGAACCGCAAGGATCATGTTCATACGGGCCGAATCCCAGCCAACAACCGCGCGACGCGGTGTGGCAAGTGCCGATTGCGCGACCAGTGCCTGTATCTCGACCAGCATCGGGCGGGTGCCTTCAAGCCCGGCAAACACGGCAGTACCCGATACAGGTGCCTCGCGGTCAGCAAGGAAAAGGGCCGACGGGTTCGGGACTTCGACAAGACCCGCATCACCCATTTCAAACACACCGATTTCATCGGTGGCACCGAAACGGTTTTTGACCGCGCGCAAAATACGGAACTGATGGCCGCGTTCGCCTTCGAAATAAAGAACCGTATCGACCATATGTTCCAGAACACGTGGGCCAGCAATCTGCCCTTCCTTGGTGACATGACCAACAAGGATCACGGCAAATCCCTTGCGCTTGGCAAGGCGGATCAGTTCAAGCGCACACGCGCGGACCTGTGAAACGGTACCCGGGGCGCTATCAAGGGTATCGGCATACATGGTCTGAATGGAATCGATGACCACGACTTCATGCGCGCTTTGATCCAGTGTGGCGATAATATCGCGCAGGCTGGTGGCAGCGGCGAAATCGACCTTGGATTTTTCAAGTCCAAGACGGGCGGCACGCATGCGCACCTGATCAACCGCTTCCTCGCCCGAGATATAGGCACATTTATGTCTGGCTGACAGGACGCCAACGGCCTGCAACAGGATCGTCGATTTACCAATCCCCGGATCGCCGCCTACCAGAAGGGCGGAACCGGGCACCAGCCCACCACCAACCGCACGATCAAGTTCGGCAATGCCGGTGATGATGCGGGGCGGGCTTGCGCTTTCACCTTCAAGGGCTACAAAATCAAGCTGCTTTCCCTTGGTCCCGGTGGCAATCCCACCGGTTGCCTTTGGTCCGGCTTCGATGCGTTCTTCCTCGATCGAATTCCATTCACCGCACGCATCACAACGACCGGTCCATTTTCGGTATTCGGCACCGCAATTCTGGCAAATGAAACGACTTTGGGTTTTGGCCACTGGTGGCTCCGCGCATAAGGATGGAACGAAACGGGCGAGGGGCTTGATCGGTAATCAGAGATGCTTCAGATCAAGATCCAGCGGACCTTCGATATCACCCGAAACGAACTGTTGCAAATAGGGGTTATCGGCCTTGTCGATTTCAGAAACCGGACCATCCCAGATGATTTTGCCCTGATACAGCATGGCAACCCGGTCGGCGATTTTACGTGCGCTTGCCATGTCATGGGTGATGGTCATGGCGCAGGCGCCAAGTTCACGGGTGCATTTGACAATCAGGTCGTTGATCACATCGCCCATGATCGGGTCGATACCGGTGGTCGGTTCGTCAAAAAACAGGATTTCCGGCTCGGTCGCAATGGCACGTGCCAGGCCGACACGTTTTTGCATACCCCCTGAAAGGGACGCGGGGGACATGTTGGCGACTTCGGAACCAAGGCCGACATCGGCAAGGCGTGCAATCGCAATATCACGGGCCTGTTTGCGTTTCATACCGCGGCCTTCGATCAGCCCAAAGGCGACATTTTCCCAAACCGGCAGGGAGTCAAACAATGCTGCCCCCTGAAACAGCATGCCGGTATGGGCGAGCATGTCTTCGCGGGTTGAACGCGATGCGCCAACCATTTCCGTCCCATTGACCTTGATGGATCCCTGTTCGGGAACAAGCAGGCCCAGAACGCATTTCAACGTGACAGATTTGCCGGTGCCCGAACCGCCGATAATGGCAACAAATTCGCCGGGCCCGACATCCAGATTGACACCCTGCAGCACCTTTTTCGGGCCAAAGGACTTGTGCACATCACGAAGCGAGATTTTGGCTGTGTCGCTCATATCCCGCCCTTAGCGTGTGAAGAAGAGTTCGGTGACGATATAGTTCGAAATCAGGATCAGGATGGAGCTTGAAACCACGGCATTGGTCGTTGCCTGGCCCACACCCTGTGCACCGCCACGTGAATGATAGCCGTGATAGCAGCCCATCAGCGTGATCAGGAACCCGAATACAGAGGCCTTCACCAGACCCGAAATCACGTCAAGCTGTTCAAGATACTGGAACGTATTGCGGATATAGGACCCGTCGTTGAAGCCAAGCTTGTTGACCCCGACAAGATACCCGCCTAGCACCCCGATGATATCACCGATCAGAACAAGCACCGGCAGGGTCACCAGCCCGGCAATGACGCGGGGCACAACCAGATATTTGAACGGATTGGTCGAAAGCGTCACCAGCGCATCGATCTGTTCGGTAACGCGCATCGTGCCGATTTCAGCAGCAATGGCCGCACCGACACGTCCGGCAACCATGAGCCCCGCCAAAACCGGGCCCAGTTCACGTGTCATCGAAATGACGACAACCGTGGCAACCGCGCTTTCGGCAGAAAAGCGTGAAAATCCTGAATAGGATTGCAAGGCCAAAACCATCCCGGCAAACAGGGTCGTCATGGCGACTACCGGCAACGAGAAATAGCCGATCTCGCACATCTGTTTGAATATAAGTCGGAAATAGAATGGCGGTGTTACCATATGGCCGATGGTACGCCCGGCAAAGACCGTGACGCGACCGACAAGGGCCAAAAAGGCAAGGAACATACGGCCAACCGGCGCAAAGATCGGCATTGGAATTATTATTTCCCCTGTTGCAGGCCAGTTCGTGGCGTTGGCCGATTTATTCAAGTCAGCTTTCTGTATAGACCCGCCGGTAGCGATGTCCAAGAGAAGTCAGTACCTCATAACCGATTGTACCCGCAGCACTTGCAATGTCGTCAACTGTCATTTTGTCATCAATCAGCGGAATCATGTCGCCGGGTTGCAACGGTTTGCCCGGAAGATCGGTGATGTCGATGCTGATGGCATCCATCGAAACCCGCCCGACATAAGGCACTTCGTGCCCCTTGATGCGGACTTTACCCGCATTTGAAAGCGAACGTAGCCAGCCATCGGCATAGCCAACCGCAATCGTCGCGATGCGACTTGCACGTTCGGCGCGCCAGGTATTGCCATAACCAACCGCTTCGCCAGCGTCGATCTGACGAGTCTGAAGCACCTTGGCCGTCAGTTTGACTACTGGTCGCATCGGGTTGGTGGTTTCCGGGGTCGGATTTCCGCCCCAAAGCGCAAATCCCGGGCGGCAGAATTCAAGATGGTAATCGTTATTGCGGAAAATCGCCGAAGAATTACAGAAACCGCGCGGGGCTGGCGGCAGGCGGCGATACCATTTCATGAACAGTTCGTACTGCTCGGCCGTGACCGGATTTTCGGCCTCGTCGGCGGCCGCAGGATGGGTCATGTAACCCGCCTTTTCAAAGCCGTACAAAAGAGACGAATAGCGATCAACCAGCTCACCGATCTCACGCGGGGCAAGGCCCAGACGGTTCATCCCGGTATCAAGATGGATGAAGGCTGGTGCCGGGCGTTCATGTTCGCGGCACAGATTTGACCAGCGTTCGATCTGGCCAAGGTCATTGAGAACCGGAATGACGTCGTTCTCGATAAAGAATTCTTCGTCGCCGGGAAGAACACCGTTCAGGACAGCAATGCGACCGCCGCCCCGCAACAACGGAAACAGATCTGCTGCCTCGTTTGCCTGCGCGACAAAGAAAAGACGGCAACCCTGCTTTTTGAGAACCGGCACAATGGTCTGAGCGCCAAGGCCATAGGCATCTGCTTTGACAACCGCACCACAAGTCCGCCCTTTATAGCGTTTCTTGATGATCTGGTAGTTATCTGCAATCGCCCTCAGATTGATCTGAAGTTCGGCACACTCAGCAGCACGGCCGGCGGCGGGAAGAACGCTCATTCGCAATACCCCGTGGAGTCCGTTTCGGTTCAGGCCCAAGGCCTATTCATATTCTTCTTCGATATGGTCAAGGTCGCCAAACTTGGTGTAGTTCCCGTCAAAGAACAGGCGCACGTTGCCCACCGGGCCGTGACGCTGTTTGGCAACAATGACTTCTGCGGTGTTGTAGACGTGGTTCAGACGTTCCTGCCATTGGGAGTAGCGCTCGCCGAACTTGTCGGTTGCTTCTTCCGGGCGTTGTGCCGGTTCCGCACGTTCGAGGTAATATTGTTCACGATAAATGAACATGACGACGTCGGCGTCCTGCTCGATCGAGCCCGATTCACGCAAGTCGGAAAGCTGCGGACGTTTATCTTCGCGCTGTTCGACGGCACGTGAGAGCTGCGACAGGGCAAGGACCGGAACTTCGAGTTCCTTGGCGATTGCCTTGAGCATACGGGTGATTTCGGAAACTTCCTGCACACGACCGTCACCGCGGAAGTTGGTTGGCGGTGCCAGAAGCTGCAGGTAGTCGACAACGATCATCGCAAGGCCGTGCTGGCGTTTCAGTCGACGGCAACGTGTGCGCAGGGTCGAAACCGGAAGGGCCGGCGTATCGTCGATGTAAAGCGGAACGGTGTTGAGTTCCTGGGTGGCAACGACAAGACGCTGGAAATCGTCTTCGTTCAAATCACCGCGGCGCATATTGTCGCCGGAAACTTCGGCCGCCTGGGACAGAAGTCGCCCGGCAAGCTGTTCCGCCGCCATCTCGAGCGAGAAGACAGCAACTGCACCGGTTTTTAGTTCGTCACCCGTGTCTGTACCGGCACGACGGTTCTGATGCGATGCAATCGCTGCATTAAACGCCACGTTCATTGCAAGGGCGGTTTTACCCATTGACGGGCGTCCGGCAAGGATCAGAAGGTCGGACGGATGCAGACCACCAAGCTTGCGGTCGATATCGCGTAGGCCAGTGGTAACCCCGACAACCTTGCCAGCGTTTTTATAGGCATGTTCGATATTCTCGTATGCCTTGGTCAGGGCAGGGCCGAACGCAACGAAACCGGATTCTGCTGCACCCGCTGTCGCCAGCGAGAAAAGTTTTTGTTCGGCTTTCTCGATCTGGTTGGCAGCATCGGTTTCAATCTCGTAGCGATAGGCTTCGTTGACGGTGTCTTCACCGATTTCGATCAGTTCGCGGCGCAGATACAGGTCATAGACGAGCTTACCGTAATCGCCGGCATTAATCACCGAGACAAGGTTGTTGGACAATTCTGCCAGATACTGCGCGCCACCGATTTCGGCGAGATGTTCGTCCTGACGGAAGAACGCCGACAGGGTCACCGGATTTGCAAGCTGTCCGCGTTCGATCAGTTTGCCGCAGGCCTCAAAGATACGACCGTGGCGGGCGTCCGCGAAATGTTCGGGGCGCAGGATATCTGAAACGCGTTCGTATGCTGCGTTATTATTGAGGATAGCCCCAAGCAAAGCAGCCTCCGCCTCGAAGTTATGAGGCGGAGTCCGTTCGAGCACCATTCCGGTGTTGCCACCGTGGTTTTCTTCGAGGGGTGCGAACAGGGCATCTAGCTGGGGATCAGTCATGACGCAAAAAGGTATCAGTCATCTTGTTGGGCCGAAAGGGCTAATCGGTATAACTCATAGCCGGTATACCGCAAGCGCAGAGGTGACTTTAGGGATAAAAAGCTGAAATATATTACAAAACCATAAGAAAACGGCGCATCCTTGCGGATACGCCGTTTCCAAAATGGCTTCGAATGAAGGGCAACGATTAAACGTTGGCTTCTTCTTCACCTTCAACTTCATCAGCAATATCAGCCGGAACGTCTTCTTCGAAGAGTTCTTCAGCAGCTTCTAGAGCTTCTTCAGCTTCCATTTCGTCGATGGTGCCTAGAACGGCGCCGCCCTTACGAAGCTGCTCGGCGGCATCTTCTTCGGAACGTGCGACGTTGGCGGTCACTTCAACGGAAACTTCCGGGTGAAGGTTGATTTTGACCTGGTGCAGACCAAGGGTCTTGATCGGCTGATCAAGAACGACCTGGGTACGGGCAACAGTGAAACCTGCTTCGGTAACCGCGTTCGAGATATCACGAGCGGTAACCGAACCGTAAAGCTGACCGACGTCAGATGCCTGACGAACGAGGGTAACAGCAAGTTCACCCATGTTCTCGGCAACCGCTTCGGCTTCTTTGCGGCGTTCCAGGTTGTCAGCTTCCAGCTGTACTTTCTTTGCTTCGAAAGCAGCAAGGTTCGCTTTGTTTGCGCGAAGGGCCATGCCCTGCGGCAGCAAACGGTTGCGGGCGTGGCCCGGCTTGACGGTGACTACGTCACCCATCTGACCGAGTTTTTCTACCCGCTGGAGCAGAATAACTTCCATCACCGATCCTCCTCATTGCTACGGGTCATCGGTTGTTTCCCCCGCAGCCTGATTAAATGCTCTACAATTCCAAGTCCGGTGATCGCGACAAACGACCACGTGGACAGAACCGCGACGATATAGAATACCGTCAGTATCATACGTTTTTGCGGCCAACGGGCTGCCTGCCCATGCACCAGCGCCAATCCCTGCAAAAGGAACGGCACTGCCAGCACCACCGCGACGTTTCGCGCCACATAGGCCAGAGAACCATCGGCAAAACCGACAAGAAACCCGGCCAGGGCAAACGCAAACAGTGACCAGCCAGGCAAGGCCATCGAGGCCAGATCGGGCGACGGACGCAAATTGCGGCCGGAGCGCACCAGAATTGCCTGTGCGATCGCAGCATTGGCAAACAGCATAAGAAGCCAGCTTACCGCTACAATCGCCGGGAAGTATGTCTGGAACATACCGATGACATTCTGGACTTCCGGCGTCATTGGGACGCCCATTTCCGAATACATCTGGCCCAGGAACTGCGAAATGAATTCCTGAATGTCCAAACCTTCCGCCGTTACGCTGCCGGTGATGATAATCATCACCATTGCAATCATCACGGCCATGGCACTGACCAGTATTCCGGTCGGAACAAAACCCGGTTTCCCGTTTTCGTCCTTGCGGATGACCAGCGCCATGCGGGTCAACAACATCGCCGGTCCGGCAAACACGACCATAAAGACCGTGAAAGGCAGCAGTCCCCCCAGCAGAACCAGGGCGCTACATGCGGCAATTGCCGCAACCAGCAGGCGTTTTGGACCTTGCCAAAATCCAATAAGGAAAAGTGGCAGATGCCCGAAATAGGAGAGCAGCAGCGCCAACGGATTCCCCGACAACACCAGCAGAAACAGGACAGAACTGCCCAGACCTGCACCGACCGCCATTAGGGTATTACGCGACATCAGCTACTCCTGGCCCGAGACCGCAAAAGGATCTCTTGCCGACTGCCTCAGATCTGGTCTGCGTAAGGCAGCAGCGCCAGGAAGCGTGCACGTTTGATGGCTTTCGCCAGCTCGCGCTGCTTCTTGGCCGAAACCGCAGTGATACGGCTCGGAACGATTTTGCCGCGTTCGGAAACGAAACGCTGCAGCAGTTTGACATCTTTGTAGTCAATCTTCGGCGCATCCGCACCCGAGAACGGGCAGGTTTTGCGGCGACGGAAAAACAGACGACGTCCAGCCATAATATATTCTCCTCGCTATCTGTTAGCCGTGCTGACGGGGACCGCCGCGACGATTACCGCCACGACCACCGCGCTCGTCGCGATTACGCAGAATGGCTGACTGTTCTTCTTCGAACTCTTCAACCTTGACAGTCATCTGACGCAGAACGTCTTCGTTCAGGCGCATCTGACGCTCGTATTCCGCAATCGTTGCGTTGTCGGCTTCGATCTGGAAGAGGGTATAGTGGCCTTTGCGGTTCTTCTTGACACGGTATGCCAGGGAACGCAGACCCCAATATTCGGTTTTGGCAACTTTACCACCGAGACCTTCGACGGTCTGGGTGAGTTTTTCATTCAGGGCTTCGACCTGTGCGGTCGAGAAGTCCTGACGTGCGATAAACACGCTCTCGTACTTGCTCATAATACTCCTATTACTCCTTGTGGCTTATCTCTTCCTTACATGACCTCGTGCCATGCAGGCATAGCCGGGCAATCCCGGCAAGGAGCCGTGAGACGGCGGAATATACACTTTTCCACAGGGCATGCAACCGTAAATGCCCGCCGGAACTTCTGGTGAAATCTGACTTAAATCGCCGGTGCCAAAACGGGTGCCGTTGTCATGGACGTATTTTTCTAAATCGACGGAAACCGGTGCTTTTTGCGGCCGGTTGCAGGATGCGACCGACATTATATATATGGTGACACATGCCAATCGCCAAAGCCGTTACATTGCACCGCGCAACAAGGTTTTGTTTTCGCCGTTTGGCAAGTCTGTTACTTTGCGGGCAACAAAGCGACGGAAAGTCGCATGACATTGTCGTCTGTTCTTGACACAGGGCTTGCGGGCAGTATCAAGGGTAGCTCGAAAAGGGGGCCTGACAGAAGCGGGTCCTTACGAAAGCAGACAAGGGTAAATTATATATAATGACACGCGCATTTGTTTTCCCCGGTCAGGGGTCGCAAGCGGTAGGTATGGGCAAGGAACTGGCTGACGCATTTCCGGTCGCCCGCGAAGTTTTCCAGGAAGTTGATGATGCGCTGTCGCAGAAACTCAGCACCCTGATGTTCGAAGGCCCTGAAAACGAATTGACGCTGACTGAAAATGCGCAGCCAGCCCTAATGGCGGTCAGCCTTGCGGTTACACGCGTTCTGGAGGCCGAAGGCGGTTTCAAACTGACAGACAAATGCGATCTGGTTGCCGGGCATTCGCTAGGTGAATATTCCGCCCTTGCTGCTGCCGGTACCTTTGCGATTGCTGATGCGGCCCGCCTTCTTAAAATCCGCGGGCAGGCAATGCAGGCAGCCGTTCCGGTCGGGGTTGGCGCGATGGCAGCCCTTCTGGGGCTTAACTATGTCGACGCAGTTGCCGTTGCCGAAGAAGCCGCCCAAGGCGATGTTTGTACCGCTGCAAATGACAATGCCGACGGACAGGTCGTTGTGTCGGGTCATAAAGCGGCTGTTGAACGCGCGATCGAGATCGCCAAGGAAAAGGGTGCAAAGCGTGCCGTTTTGCTGCCGGTATCGGCGCCCTTCCATTGCCCGCTGATGCAACCGGCTGCGGATCGTATGGCCGAAGCACTGGCTTCGGTAACGATGAATGCTCCGCGTAAACCGGTTGTCGCAAACGTGATTGCGGAAAAAACTGCTGATCCGGAAACCATTCGTAAACTCCTTGTGGAGCAGGTTTGCGGAACCGTGCGTTGGCGTGAGTCTGTCCTTTATATGAAAGAGCAGGGTATCACCGATCTGGTGGAGCTGGGCGCAGGTAAAGTTTTGAGTGGTATGGTTCGCCGTATTGACCGTGACCTGACCGGTTCGGCTGTTAACGGTCCGGCCGATATTGAAAGCTTCCTCAGCACGCTTTAAGTGTTGCGCGAAACAGACGAACCCAAAGGGATGGATTGATGTTTGATCTTGCAGGCAAAACCGCACTCGTAACCGGTGCGACCGGTGGTATCGGCGGTGATATTGCCAAACTTCTGGCTTCAGCTGGTGCAAAGGTTGCTCTTTCAGGTACGCGTGCTGAACGTCTTCAGGCGGTTGCTGCGGAAATCGGCGAAAATGCTGTCGTCGTTCCGGGTAACCTGTCTGATCCGGAATCGGTCGCCGGTTTGATCAAGGAAGCAGAAGAGGCCCTTGGCGGGCAGCTTGATATTCTGGTCAATAATGCCGGGATCACCCGTGATCAGCTGGCGATGCGTTTGAAAGACGAAGACTGGCAGGCGGTCCTTGATGTCAACCTGACTGCGGCATTCAAACTTGCGCGCAACTCGTTGCGCGGCATGATGAAGCGCCGCCATGGCCGCATTATCAATATTACCTCGATCGTTGGTGTGACCGGGAATCCAGGGCAAACCAACTATTCTGCAGCGAAGGCTGGCATGATCGGCTGGTCAAAATCGCTTGCACAAGAAGTTGCATCTCGCGGAATTACTGTTAACTGTGTTGCACCGGGGTTCATTACCACGGCGATGACCGACGAGCTTGATGATGGGCAGAAAGAAAAGCTTCTGGCCAACATTCCGGCGGGGCGTATGGGGGAAAGCAAGGAGATCGCAGCAGCGGTTCTGTATCTGGCAAGCGACGAAGCCGCTTATGTTACCGGGCAGACCTTGCATGTGAATGGCGGAATGGCGATGATTTAACCCGTTGCGGGTTGCTTGCTTTTCTGTTTAAAAGAGGCCGCTATACAAAATCACGAAACCGGCAATTGCGGTTGTCGGATTCCGGTCTTCGCAAGTTCCTTCAATAGGGGGAAGGCGCGAAGAACCAACCAAAACCAACTGACAGAAAACCTATTGAAGGAATTGAGCTATGAGTGATGTCGCAGATCGCGTGAAGAAGATCGTTGTCGAGCACCTCGGTGTCGAGGAAGACAAGGTCACCGAAAACGCAAGCTTCATCGACGATCTGGGCGCCGACAGCCTGGACACTGTCGAGCTGGTCATGGCGTTTGAAGAAGAATTCGGTTGCGAAATTCCTGATGACGCAGCAGAAAAAATTCTGACCGTTAAAGACGCGATCGACTTCATCGAAAAGGCGAACGGCTAATCTTGCCGTGAGACATGGGCGCCAGAGGGCATCCTCAGGCGCCCTTTTCGTCTTTGCTGTATTCATAAAATAAAGGCGTAGTGCGGGATGAGACGCGTAGTTGTTACCGGTATTGGTGCTGTTACTCCGCTTGCCAGCGGTGCACAGAACACCTGGCAGAAATTGCTGGACAGCCAATCCGGAATCAAAAGCATCGACACCTTCGATGTGTCCGATATCCCGGCCAAGATCGCAGGCCTTGTGCCGCGTGGTGTGGGTGACGGACTTTTCAACGCGGAAGATCATGTCTCGGTTAAAGACATGAAGAAAATGGACGATTTTATCGTCTATGGTGTTGCCGCTGCCGATCAGGCATTGGCCGATTCCGGATGGAAACCCGAAACCGACGAAGACCAGGAAAATACCGGTGTTCTGATTGGTTCGGGTATTGGTGGTCTGCCTAAGATCTCCGAAGCCACGGAACTGGTGAATAACGGCAAGACCCGCCGTGTCAGCCCATTCTTCATTCCGTCCTGCCTGATCAATCTGGTTTCTGGCCAGGTTTCGATCAAACATGGTCTTAAAGGTCCGAACCATGCCGTCGTGACCGCATGTTCAACCGGTGCACACGCCATTGGCGATGCATCGCGCATGATCATGCTTGGTGATGCCGACGTCATGGTTGCTGGTGGCGCCGAAGCCGCTGTTTGCCGTTTGGGTATGGCTGGCTTTGCCGCAGCACGTGCGCTGTCGACCGGTTACAATGATACCCCGACCGAGGCATCGCGCCCCTGGGATCAGGGCCGTGACGGTTTCGTCATGGGTGAGGGTGCCGGTTGCGTGGTGCTTGAAGAATATGAACATGCCAAAGCACGCGGTGCGAAAATTTATGCCGAAGTTGCCGGTTATGGCATGTCGGGCGACGCTTATCACATCACGGCTCCGGCCGAAGATGGCAATGGCGGTTTCCGCTCGATGCGCAATGCCCTTCGCAATGCCGGCATCAACCCGGAAGACGTCGATTATGTGAACGCACATGGCACGTCGACTCCGCTGGGTGATGAAATCGAACTGGGTGCGGTAAAACGTCTGTTCGGGGATGCGGTATCGAAACTTTCGATGTCCTCGACCAAATCGGCAACGGGTCATCTTCTTGGTGCCGCAGGTGCGATTGAGGCCGTATTCTCGATCCTTGCGATCCATGAAGGTGTTGTTCCGCCGACCCTTAACCTTCGCAATCCTTCCGAAGCCTGCCTCGGGATTGATCTGGTTCCGCTCGAAGCAAAGAAACGCAAAGTCAATGTCGCACTGTCGAACTCGTTCGGCTTTGGCGGTACCAATGCTTCGCTGGTCTTCAAAGGCGTTTAAGACAGCAGATTCAACCTGACAGAGGGAAACCCCTTGAAGCGTTTTCTGCTTGTTCTTGGCTTTTTATGCATCACCGCCGCTCTCACCATTGGTGGGGCGGCGGTGTATGTTTATGTGCAATATACATCGCCCAGCAAACTGGTGCAGGGCAGTGATATTGTCATCCCGCAGGGTACAGGTGTTCGCGGGATTGCGGACATATTCCGTCGTGAAAACATCATACAGGAACCTCTTGTATTTCTGCTTGGGGTACGTATAGCCGGACTGGATCGTTCGTTGCGTGCCGGTGAATATCATTTCCCCGCACGGGTCAGTCCGAAGCAGGCGGCTGAAATTCTTGCCGCCGGTGATACCGTTAAACGATTTGTGACCATCCCCGAAGGACTGCGGTCTAGCGAAATCGTTGCTCGTATCAATCTTGTCGATGGTCTGACAGGTGAAATTTCCGACATCCCGCCCGACGGTATGCTGTTACCCGAAACCTATCAATTCTCGTTTGGTGATACGAAACAGAGCATTATTGATCGTATGGCGGCGGCTCATGATGCGCTGGTGGCGCAATTATGGCCGGGGCGAGAGGCCAATCTACCGTTTGATACCATCGACGAAGCCATTGTTCTGGCGTCTATCGTAGAGCGGGAAACCGGTATTGTCGCCGAACGCCCGCGTGTTGCAGGTGTATTCGTCAATCGGCTCAGGATGAACATGCGTTTGCAGTCCGATCCGACGGTTGCCTATGCCATCAGCCCGAACGAACCGCTTGATCGAGCATTGACCCGGGCTGATCTGAAATTCGACAGCCCCTATAATACCTATGTTTCGGCGGGATTGCCTCCCGGACCAATAACCAATCCGGGCCGTGACGCGATATTTGCGGTTCTGCATCCTGCAGAAACTGACGAGATTTACTTTGTTGCTGATGGCACCGGTGGTCATGCGTTTGCCCGGACACTGGACGAACACAACCGCAATGTCGCGCGGTGGCGTCGTATCCGGGACGGCCAATAGGTAACGGGTCATGCTTCCCCGTTACTGACGGGGCTGTGCATGTTCGGGTGGGGACTCCAGTCTTTGACGGGCCTCATTTTTCGAAGCCTTGCGCGGGATGCGTGATGCTGCCAGGTCGAGTAACGATTGCGGCACAATCTTCAAAATACCGATCAGGATATTCATCTGCCAGGGGAATGCGATCATCCCTCTGTTCTTCGTGAGCCCTTTGTCGATCTTGATTGCGGCTTTGTCCGCCTGCATGAAGAATGGCATGGGGAAGTCGTTGGCATCGGTTATGCGACTTTTGACAAAGCCCGGGCAAATCACATTAACCTTGATCCCGAACGGGGCAAGGGCACCGCGCAGTCCTTCGCCATAGGTTCTTACCGCCGCCTTGCTGGCACAGTAGGCCGGTGCGGATGGCAGCCCTCGCCATGATGCCTGGGACGAAACCAGTGCGATCTGTCCGTGCCCGCGTGCAGACATGAAAGTGATCGCAGGATCAATCGTGTTCAGAACACCCGCGACATTTGTTGCAAAGATATCGCGTACCTGATCGGGGTCCTCGCCTTCGCTGCCGGTTCCTGCCGAAATACCGGCATTGGCGACAATCAGGCTCAGCGGTGTGATCTGATCACATTTGGTGACATATTCCGCCATCGTTTCGCGCTCGGTGACATCAAGCACGTCGGCAAATACGTTCGCACCTGCCGCCCGGCATTCATTTTCGACCAGTTTCAGACGTGTTTGATCGCGGCCGCTGATGAAAAGAGTAACCCCGGTTCTGGCATAATGACGGGCAAGTGCGGCCCCGATGCCCGAGCTGGCACCGGTAATCAGGATGGCGTGGTATTGCAGTGACATGGTTGCTCGTGATCCCGTTGGACGATGTTCCGGATTGTTTGGGCGGACCATGGGACAGCATTAGGGCAGCATTATGAAATGCGGGCAATAACAGCTTGTCTTCATGATCTGCCCCAAACGACAATCCCTTGGCGCGTCGGGGCACAACCGTTATAAACGGGCAACCGACAATTCAGACTGGATCAGGAATATGACCGTATCAAGCATGACCGGGTTTGCTCGCACCGACGGCGGCGCAGAAGGCTTTGGCTGGACCTGGGAGCTGCGCAGTGTCAATGGCAAGGGGCTGGATGTTCGCACACGCCTTAATGGCGGTTTTGAACGTCTGGAGCCAACGGTTCGAGAGGCAATCTCCAAGCGGTTCAAACGGGGAAATATGGGCGTAACATTAAATGTTGTCCGTCCCGGGGAAAGCAGTGCCTATCGTATCAATCGGGATCTGCTTGCCGAACTGGTTGCTCTGGCCGAGGAATTTGACCGTGCCAGCAGTCTTTCGGCTGGCACCATAGCTGATCTTATGAATGTGCGTGGCGTGCTTGAAGCTGTTGAACAGCAGGAAGACGACGACAGTCGTGAAATACTTGATGCTGCGATCCTCAGAAGTTTCGGCGAGGCGCTTGATCAGATGGAAGCCCATCGCGCCGAAGAAGGCGCTAAGCTTGATGAAATGCTGCGCGGTCATATCGATCGTATCGAGGAAACTGTTCTGCGGGCGGAAAGCTGTGCATCGGTTCGAAGCGACGCGATCAAGATAAAGCTCAAACGCCAGATCGACGAGTTGATGGAAGCCGGTAAATTCGACCCTGAACGACTTCATCAGGAAGCGGCGCTGCTTGCGACCAAGGCTGATGTCCGCGAGGAAATTGATCGGCTGAAGGCTCATATCGTTGCTGCACGTGACATGATCAAAAAGGGCGGAGCAATTGGCCGCAAGCTTGATTTCCAGTGTCAGGAGTTCAATCGCGAGGCTAATACATTGTGTTCCAAGGCGAACGATATTGAACTGACCAATTGCGGGATGGAATTGAAGGTGATTATCGATCAACTGCGCGAACAGGTTCAGAACGTTGAATAAGGATACCCCGATGACGGATCAGGCAAAACGTCGTGGTGTAATGCTGGTGTTCTGTGCACCCTCCGGGGCCGGGAAAACCACAATCACGCGTCAGCTTCTGGAAAAGGATAGCCAGATTTCACTTTCGGTTTCAGCAACAACACGTGCGGCACGTCCGGGCGAGGAAGAGGGCATCCATTACTTCTTCAAATCCGTTGACGCGTTCAAGCATATGATTGCCGATGACGAATTGCTGGAATGGGCCGAAGTGTTTGGCAATTATTACGGTACGCCAAGCGGCCCGGTCGAAAAGGCGCTTTCGGAAGGACACGACGTTCTGTTTGATATCGATTGGCAGGGCGCGCGGCAAATACGCGAGAAGGGCGGTGATGATGTTGTGTCTGTCTTCATTTTGCCACCCTCATCGGCCGAACTGGAACGTCGTCTTCGGGACCGCGGACAGGATGCCGATGATGTGATCATGAAACGTATGGCGAAAGCCGGGGCCGAAATCAGCCATTGGGAAGAATTTGATTATGTGCTGATCAACGATGACCTAGATCGTTGTCTTGCCGATGTTCAGCATATTATCGGGGCAGAGCGCGTAAAGCGTGAACGCCAATCCCAATTGCCGGGATTCGTTAAAAAGCTTTTGACAGATTGATGATCTGAAATGGCCGCCTGTTCAGGCGGCCATTTCATCATGAATACGTGTCAACCGGACGAAATCGGCCACGCTTAATTCTTCGGCACGTGCAGTCTCTGTAATTTTTGCACGTTCCAATAAAATCCCGACATCTATGTTCAATGTCTTCAGGCTGGCGCGCAGCATTTTGCGTCTTTGGCCGAAGGCTGCCTGTGTGACCTTGCCCAGACTGACAAGATTTACAGCTTCTCCACGATCTGTTTTCGGTCGTAGTTGAACGACGGCAGAGGTTACCTTGGGCGGTGGAGTAAATGCACTGCGATGGACATCGAACAGTATCTGACAGTCACATAGATACTGGCACAGGACTGAAAGACGGCCATAGGCTTTGCTTTTCGGAGCAGCAACAACACGTTCTGCAACTTCTTTCTGGAACATCAAAGTCAGACTGGCAAACTGGTCAATCTGCATCAGCCAGCCCAGCAACAGTTGGGTGCCCACATTGTAGGGAAGGTTGGCGACAATCTTTCGTGGGGCCGGACCAAGTGAGGTGACGTCAACTTCCAGTGCATCACCGTCAATCACATGAAGTGCGCCGGGGTAATGATTGCTGATTTGTTCAAGGACAGGCTGGCAGCGGGGATCACGCTCGATAACTGTTAGGCTTTTGGCTCCATTATAAAGCAGGGCACGTGTCAGGCCGCCCGGACCCGGACCAATTTCGATTACAGTGGCATCCTCAAGTGGTGCCGCCGCACGTGCGATCCGCCCCGTCAGGTTGAGATCAAAAAGAAAATTCTGGCCGAACTTCTTTTGAGCCGACAGACCATGTGTTGCAATGACGTCGCGCAAGGGCGGGAGCCCGTCATTGGCAAGGCTGGCGGTTTCATTTTTCTGGTCTGACACGATGTCAGGCTCCTTGTGAGGCGGCTTTGCCGGCTTCTCGTTTTCGTGCCATGTCCGCCGCCATTTTGATCGCAGCGATCAGGCTGTCCGGTCGTGCGATGCCCTTACCTGCAATATCAAGAGCCGTTCCATGATCCGGGGACGTTCTGATGAAAGGCAATCCGAGCGTGACATTCACACCACCATGGAAATCAAGTGTTTTGACGGGGATCAGGGCCTGATCATGATAGGGGCATAGGGCCACATCGTAGTTTGCACGTGCTTCGGCATGAAACATGGTATCGGCGGGCAGGGGACCAACAACATCGAAGCCCTCATCCCGCAATGCCATGATGGCGGGGCGCATGACCTTGATTTCTTCATCCCCCATCGATCCGTCTTCACCCGCATGTGGGTTTAATCCGGCAATGGCGAGCCTCGGTTTTTTCAATCCGAAATCCCGTTGCATTGACGCTGCTGTGATGTGGACCAATTGTTTGATCATCTCCCCGGTCAGTTGTTTCGGAACCTCGGAAAGGGCGATATGGATCGTCATAGGTACGACGCGTAACTTGCTGTTTGCCAGCATCATGACCGGAATCGCATCCGGACCGGAAAGTTCTGCGAGAAATTCGGTATGACCGGGATGTTTAAAGCCCGCCTGATAAAGTGCACTCTTCTGGATCGGGTTGGTTACCACAGCACTTGCGGTTCCTGATCGTGTCAGGTTAACGGCATGGGTAATGCTATCTATGACAATGTACGCGGTTTTACTGGATGCCGTCCCGGGTTTGATATCCTCAGCGTTACCGGGAGTCTCAAAAACGGGAAGTGCATCCTCGAAGAACTCGCCTGTCTGGATGGCTTCGTATATCACCTTGGTTTTTACACGTAGTCCAAGACTTTCGATGGTTCGATCCATGATTGTCTTGGGACTCAGAATAAAAAACGGCGGCAGATTATGGTCGGAGCGCGCAAGCCACGCCTTGACGGCAAGCTCCGGGCCAATGCCGCCCGGTTCGCCCAGTGTCATTGCGATCGGCTTGATATCGCTCATAGGCTTGCGTCCTTTCCGGATCACATCCGGATATCGATAAACGCATTGCGGCGCAATTCGCGCAGTTTGCGGCGTGCAAGAATTTCAAGGCGTTCCATTTCAAGGCGTTCCCGAATGTTTTCCCTGTCCGGAAGCGTACTTTCTTCGGTTTTGTCACAGACCATAACAAGGAGCGCGCCACCATCTACCTTAATCAGGTCGGAAATGCCGCCTTTGTCCAGGTTTGCAACTGCATTTCTTACCGGACCGGCGAGGTCATTTGGAGAAATGCCTTCGGTCTTGCCACTCATTTCCGATCCGAGATCAACTGCAACATTGGCCAGTGATTCACAGCTATCGGCGTTCTCTTTGGCATTTTGCAGGATACCGAGTTTGGTATTTACCTCATCCTGCGGGGTGTTGGCCGCTATCGGGACAAACAACTGGTAAAGATCAAGTCGGACATCTGTCAGAGCATTAGCATCGCCTCGGCGACGATCAAGCAATTTCAGGATGTAATATCCGCGAATGGTTCTGATTGGATCGCTTATATCACCGGGTTGCATCTGATTGACGGCTTGCTGCAGTTCTCCGGCCATTTCGCCGGAATAAAGCCAGCCAAGATTACCACCGTTTGCCGCACTGGAACTCGCCGAAAACTGCCGTGCAAGGCCACCAAAATTGGCACCCTGTTCCAGAGCCCGGATCACCTCGCGGGCATTTTGATAAACTTTGGTCTCGTCCTGGGGATTGTCGACAGGCAGGAAAATTTCCTGAACATTGTTTCGCGGTTTTCCCTGATTGCTTCGAATACGTTCAAGATTGTCATCAATCTCGGTATCGGAAATCTGGATTTCGCGTCGCATTGATCCTAGAAGTTTCTGCCATGCAATTTGTGGACGGATTTGATTTCGGATGGTTTCCGTTGCGATGCCATTCTGAGCCAGAAACTGGTCCAATCCTCCGGGGGGTAATCCCGAATTTTGCTCGATCAGGTTTTTTGCCCGATCAATATCCGCGTCGGTTACGTCAAAACCACGACGTTCTGCTTCCTGCAACTGCAGCTTCTCGTTGATCAGCTGCTGTAAGATTTGCGGTGCCATTTCCTGACTGCGCTGCGGGCTCATCGGGATGTTTGAGGAGGCGGCTACAAGCTTGATACGTTCGACCAGATCCACCACCGAAATCGGAGCATCGTTGACGACGGCTGCGACGCCTATGGTGCCTTGAGCGCGCGCTGTCGAAATTGAAACAACGGTAAATAGCACAACAGCAATTGCTGCGACGAGATGGGAAAGTCTGGTGATATGCAAAGCTGTACTGCCTTATAATCCGGCTGCTGACGCAAATTCGCCAAGTGTTTTGAATACCAGTCGGAAAAGAATCTCATCCGACTGACCAAGATCCTGATCTTCGTAGAACGTTCTTCTGACCTGACCGTCAAACACGAAGCATTCGTCTTCGTAAACAAAGCCGAAACCGTATTCAAGAGGGTCGTTCTGATCAAGATCATAACGACTATAAGCCATTCCCGACCAGAATTCACCGAACTGGCGTTCAGCACGGAAGTAAACCTCTTCACGCTGCCCGAATTCATCCGTACCGGCGTCCTCGGAAAAATGAACATAGTCAAGATTGAGGCGTAAAGTTTCCTTTTCACCTAATCCCGCTGATATCTGGTTCCGACGTGTCGAGAAATCCTCGTTATCGAGACGGTAACGGTAGGTTAAATCGACATATTTGTTGGGGGCAACAGTTACTCGGCCAACATAGTCCGATAGATGATCCTCAAGGCCAGATCCTTCGGCAAAGGTGTCACCTTTGTTGGCACGATAGCTTTGCCCGAACATTGCACTGGTATAACCACCTTCTTCCCCGTATATGCCCCATTCAAGGCCATAACTGGTCCTGAAGCCATCTTCGGCGCGGTCAAGGCCACTATACCTGTCATGCGAGAAAATATTTATGTCATCAAATTCAAATGACTGGGAATCCTCGTTTGGAATCTCGTCCGGATTACCACCATTGGGGGACCATGCGGCCATAACCATCGGCTTGACGATATGGTGATAGCTGCCTTGGTTGTTTACAAACGGCATGTTCCAGTCAACAGCCGCCAAAGGAAGAATACGACCCGCATATCCGTCATAATTTTGCTGTCCGTCCCTGGACACATCAGAGACCATGTAATTATCTGTACGGATAGACATCGAGAGTTTGGTTACGTCTCCCAGTGTTCCTATATACGGCAGCGTCCAGCCGGCTTTGGCCGACAGGCGGTGGGAATCTGTTCCCTCTTCTCGTGTCAGCGAAAGAGCGTCTAGGTCAAGGGTTGTGTAGCTGCCATATTTTGCGGGGGCCGTTTGACCATGAAATTGTGCGTGAGGCAAAATAATGGGGGTCGTGTCCCGGTCATCTTCGGCTTTTAGCCCCTGGAAATAATAACCATCGACACGGCTATAGCTAGAGCCTCTGAAGCCTTCGGTAAACAGGTTGGACGTCAATACGGATGGCGATCCAAAACCGTAACGGTTCATGTAGGTCTTTTCAGAAGCCTGCTCAGCATCAAAGCCCCAGCGCCAGGTCTCGTCTATGTCGAAGCGCCCCTCTGCATCAATATGGCCTTGCCAGTCGTCATTACTGTCGCTGGTAACGCTGCTGACGACGTCCATTTCTCCGCTATCAAAGCGTTGCCGGTATTCGCTTGCAAGAACCGGACCCTCGTCAGTTGTGTAAATCGGACGAAGAGTCAGGTCTTTGCTTGGATCAATTGCCCAGTAATAGGGTAACTCGAAGAACGAGCCGACATAACTCGTACTGCCAAAGGATGGTGCCAAAAGGCCTGATTGGCGTTTTACTGTCGGATCGGGATGCTGGAAATAGGGCGAATAAAGAACCGGAACTCCTGCAAATTCCAGTCGCGCATCTTTGTATTCGACCGTTTTGGCGTTGGCGTCATGAAGAACGCGTGCAGCTTTGATCCGCCATAGAGGAGGCGTTTCCGGATTGTCTTCGCAAACCTTGCAGGGAGAATAAACGGCTTTGGCTATTTCAGTGAAATTTCCCCCACTGCGCCGTGCACCGGTTCCGGCAATGCGCGTGTTTTCATCAAGAAGAACATAGATGTCTTCGACTATGCCTTCTTTGAAGTCACCCGTGAGTTCAACATAGCTTGCAAATGTAACTTCACCAGTGGGTTCCGTTATACTGACATTGCCAGATGCAGTGAGCACGTCCTGCGATCTGTCATAGCTGACGGTATCGGCAAGTAAAATCCGCCCATCCCGGGAAATTTCAACATTTCCGCGTGCAGTTACAGTTTGCAGTTCGCGGTTATAGTCAACCTCGTCTGCGCTGAACAGGATCTTGGATTGTTCTTCGTTTCCGGTTGTGACTTCATCTGATTGCTGGGCTTTGGCGGCAATCGAATAGGTCCCGGCCAGCGCAAATGCGCAGCCAAGTATCGTCCCCGTTGCCAGTCTTTTTATCATTCCCCCTGTACACGCCATTCAGCTAGCCATCCTCCAGATGCAGCAAGGTTGAAACTCCCAATAGCAACGATATACCTGCAGGTGCCCACGCAGACAGAACAGGCGGGATGCCGCCCGAAACGCCAAGTGCTGAAATGACATCGGTACAGAAGTAAAGAATGAAACCGGTCGCGACACCACCACCGATAACAAGAGATGCACGGCGTCGTCGAGAAAATTTAAGACAGAATGCTGCGGCAATCAAAACCATCGCGCAAAGAAGCAAAGGACGCGACAGCAAGCTATGAAAATGTATTCGATGGCGAGTTGCGTTAAAACCTGCACGTTCAAGAAGATTGATGAACGGTTTCAAATCCCAGAAAGACATCGTTTCGGGAGATGCAAAGCTGTCCTGTATTTTGCGGGCAGTAAGGTTCGTGGGTAACATTAACTCGGGCGAAAATTCACTGACCTGTCCGGGATGGAAAGTCCAGGCATCGAAGAAATGCCATGTACCGGGTTCCAGGACGGCTCGTTCTGCATCAATTCGCGTTGTGAAATCATCCGCGTTCTGAAACCGAAAGACTGTCACATTCCGCAAGTCTACACGATCTGTAGCCTGACCACGCACTTCTCGGGCATAGATTACGGCCTGTCCGTCCTGCGTGCCCTGGCGCAACCACAGCCCACTGGAGGAAAGGTTCATGATACTGCTATTGCCTTGAAGATAACGGGCTTCAAGTGTTTCATAGCGTTGCAGCAAAATTGAAGATAGTGGATTAAGTGCCATTACCTGAATGGAGCCGAGCAAAATCGCGCACATGATAGGCGGTAGCAAAAACTGCCATGCGGAGACACCGGCCGCGCGTGTCACAACAAGTTCCTGATTGCCAGTCAGCTTCCAGAACGAAAACATTGATCCGAACAGGACTGCAAACGGCAGGACCTTTTCTGTCATGAAGGGGATTCTGCTGGTAGCCATCTGAAAAACGATGCTCACCGTTGCATCAGGTTTGCCACCTGCGCGTCTTAGCAGCTCAATGGTATCACCAATCAGTATTAACCCGATGAGAAGGGCTAGAATCCCCAAAATCGAGATCAGGACATGTTTACCAAAATACCAAGTCAGGGTCGGGGAGATTCTCATACCGTAACCTCGTTACGGTTTGCGGCTTTTGCCTGAATTTGTGGTCCCCGGAATGTCCAGTATAGGCCACCGACGATTGGAATAAATGCGTTAAGATACATAAGAGGCACAAGGTCGGGATTCTTTGCGGACAGGTTTTTCATTGCGATTCCGATTGCCTGAAAAACAATCATGGCGGCAATAGCAAGCAATAGCCGACCTGTTTGTCCCCTGCGGGAGAAACTGCTGGAGACCAGGACAGCCAATGCAATGCTGGCGAACCCAATCGAATAAAGAGGTGAAATCAGACGATCATGCCCTTCTGCACGAAATGCGCCAACATCGTTAGGCAATACATCCGGGGGGATTGCAGTTAACAGATTGGAGACACTGCGTTCACGTGCTTCACGATAACGAAGGGCAGGGTCTTCTGTGCTATGCGCAATATCAACGGCGTAACGGTCAAAATAGAGGATCGACATCGTGCCGTCCTTTGTATTGACTTCCTGCCGGTTTCCGTCAAGCAACACGATCCTTGGGCCGTTCTCGGTGCGTACAAGAGCTCCGTTCTTTGCCATCATTGTCGCTTGCGCAGCAGGATTTCTTGAATCGTGCACCAGAATTCCAAGCAGCTCGTTATCCTGCCCGACTTCCCGAATGTAAACAGTCAAACCGTCCAGATCGGTAAAGCTGCCTTCCTGCAAAAGCACCGAAGAGAAATCATTCCGGATCGAGTATTGGAGTTCTTTGAATTGCTGATAGCTGTAAGGCAGATAAAACAGCGTGAGAAAATAACCGAACGCCGCAGTCAGGCATGCAAGGATGAGTGTTGGTTTTGCAAGAGCCCACTGACTGAGGCCCGCAGATCGCATGACGATAAGCTCTCGATCCTGAATCAGCTTGTTGTATGTGAAAACAACAACAAAAAAGAGTGATATTGGCAGAATAATTGCCAGAAAGCTGGGAAGCAGCAGCGATGTCAGTTGTAAAAATACCGAGACGGAAAGGCCCCGGTTTACAATCATTTCAATGAAACGCAGGCTCTGCGACAGCCATATGACACAAAGCAAGCCAAGTGTCACAAACACCATCATAATAAACTGCTGTTTCAGCATATATCGGGTTAAACGATTCATTGGCCGGATTATAGAGAAGCGTTCAGAAACCGAAACAGGAAATTAGGGGCGAAGCCCGGCAATTGTGCTGTTGCGCGTTGAGGCAGGGTGGTCACGGTGGAGCAGGTGGCAACCGATTGTCGTTAAAGGCGAAAACTGATACCTCGCGATGCACTATGCCCAGCGAGGTATCAATGGATTACAACGCCACGGCTGTGTCAGAATAATGGCGCTGTTTCATGTAGCAGGTCGTTTTCTGTATTGGCAATCTGACGTGCCATACAGTCGCTTTCCGGGAGCACTTGCCCGAAAAAGAAATCGCAACTCAAATGCTTCGCATCGGTGAAGCCCGGTTCGACATCGCCGTCAAACAACTTCTTCTGTGAGCGATACATCAGCCAGCCTGCGACACAAATCGACGCTTGTCGGAGATAAGGAGAGGCGACAGCTTGTGCCAAGGTCGGGGAAGCTTCGCATCTGGCAAGGATGTCTATCGTTGTTTTTTCAAGTTGATCAATTGCATTGCCCAGCATCTTTGCCGGTTTTTCCATTTCATCAGCATCGGCTGTTTGAACGAAGGTTTCACGCATTTCGGCGATAAGCCTCTGCATCGCTGATCCCTTGTCGCGCAAGAGTTTTCGACCAATGAGATCCAGCGCCTGAATGCCATTTGTTCCTTCGTAAATCGGCGCAATGCGCGCATCACGCAGATGTTGGGCTGCGCCGGTTTCTTCAATAAAGCCCATTCCGCCGTGAACCTGAATTCCAAGGGAAGCATTTTCTACCCCCAAATCTGTTGACCAGCCCTTGACCATCGGGATCAGGAGGTCGGCTCGTACCTGTGCTGACGCGCGGGCATCCGGGTCTTCATGATGATGGGCGATATCAAGCTGAACGGCTGCATAAAGCGATAGCGCGCGTGCTGCCTCGGTTGTTGACCGCATTCGGATCAGCATGCGTTGAATATCACCGTGATGAATAATGGTATCATCCTGCCCCGTAGTCGGGGACTTACCCTGTTTGCGGTCACGTGCATAAGACGCTGCCTGCTGATAGGCACGTTCAGAGATCGCAACACCCTGCTGACCAACCGAAAGACGCGCATTATTCATCATGGTAAACATGCAGGCGAGGCCTTGTCCCTCCGCGCCGATCAGATATCCGGTGGCCCCCCCCTGATCCCCAAATGAAAGCACAGCAGTCGGGCTGCCATGAATACCAAGCTTGTGTTCGAGCGATACGCATTTCACGTCGTTGCGTTTGCCTGTCGTGCCGTCCGCGTTAACAAGGAACTTGGGTACAATAAACAGTGAAATCCCTTTGACGCCCTCAGGTGCATTGGGAGTTCGGGCAAGAACAAGATGGACAATATTATCTGTCATCTCGTGATCGCCATAGGTGATGAAAATCTTTTGTCCCGTTAAGCGATAGCTACCGTCATCGGCTGGAATTGCCAAGCTGCGAACTTTTGAAAGATCCGAACCTGCCTGGGGTTCTGTCAGGTTCATGGTGCCGGTCCATTCCCCAGAGATCATTCGTGACAGATAAAGTTTGCGCTGCTGCTCAGACCCGTGTGCCGATAGAAGTTCGATGGCACCAGCAGTCAGCATCGGGCAAAGAGCAAATGCCATATTTGCCGAATGCCAAAGCTCGCCAACCGCGGCTCCGACAAGCAGGGGAAGGCCCATACCTCCATCAGCTTCAGAGGCGCTGATGCCTTGCCATCCACCGTCGCAGAATTTTCCATAGGCGTCTTTCCAGCCAGTCGGGGTGCGGACACTGCCATCGTCCTGAAGGACAGAACCTTCCTTATCCCCAACGCGGTTTAACGGTGCCAGCACACCTGCTGCCAGTTTGCCCGCTTCCTCAAGGATCGCATCGACAAGGTCAGGAGTGGTTTCCGCAAAGGCAGGAATATCCGAAACGGTTTTCAAACCGATCACATTATGTATCAGAAACCGCAGATCATGGATTGGTGGTGTGTAATCGCTCATGGAAAAAGACGTCTCCCTGAATTGTGAGGCGCCCGCTCGGTATCGCCCTCATTACGGGACGTTGTTCTTGCCGCACAGCATAATCAGATGCGTGCGCAAGATCGAGTCCGTTTCCGTCATGATGTGACAAATTCTTCTCAGACATTCGTCGTGTATTATTGTTTTCAATCCGCAGACGTTGCACTGCAGTACTGGCAATAATACATACTGGTTCCGATATAAATCGGATCGGGACGTGGTTGTGGGGTCGCCATTCAGGGTTTGGCAGGCTAAACTGCCCTACCGGTAATCGGGACACGATATAAAAGAATGAGAAAACACAGGAGTATGGCCGTGCTGCGCAAAGGAATATTGCCAATCTTACTTGCAGTGGTGATTTCATTTGCCGGGACCAGGTTGGTGGCATGTGCCGGTCCGGTGTGGCCAAGCGATGACGAACAGCTATTTCTGGATGCCTATCGCGATTATGTCGCAGATAGTGCAACCAATGATCAGTATGACCGTGCAGACAAGCTGTTTGTCGAAGCCGTGCAGGTTCTCTCTGACACTTATGTCGAAAACATTGATCGCCCAGCTTTTGTCGAGCGGGCGATTGCAAGTTTGCCGGAACTCGAAGCAGAAGATAACACGCCATCCGCTATCGTCGGGGCGGCGCTTGATGAGAGCCTGCACGACCTAGATCCGCATAGTGCTTATATGACAGACGAGATGTTCCGCCGTTTACAGGAAAGCACCGAAGGAAGTTTTGCCGGTGTCGGGATCGTTATTTCTCAGGACGAAGACAAACTGATCCGCATCGTATCGCCGATTGACGATACGCCTGCCGCACGGGCCGGGTTGCAGCCCAACGACCGGATTACTCATATCGATGGTCATGATATGAAGGGCGAGCCGATTGCAGAGGCCGTTCGTCTGATGCGCGGGCGGATTGGTGACCCCGTGACACTGACAATCCAGCGCAAGCAGGAAAATTTTGATGTTACCGTCAAACGTGCCCGGATCGAGGTCCCGTCTGTGACAGCGTCAATCATTGATAATGATCTCGCCTATGTTCGGGTATCGCGTTTTGATGCAAGCACACTTGATCAGACACGCGAATATCTTGAAATGCTGGAAGACCAGATCGGGAACCCGCGTGGGATCATTGTCGATTTGCGCCGCAACCCGGGCGGTTTACTTGACAGTGCCGCAGACATTGCCGATCAGTTCCTGAGCGACGGTCTGATTGTCGCGACCGAAGGACGGGGTGAACGCAAGCTGCGCAGTTATGAAGCTGACAGCAGTGATTATTTCGATGGTGTGCCCATGGCGATCCTGCTGGATCGCGGGTCGGCATCCGGGGCTGAACTGATGGCAGCGGCTCTTCGTGAAAACGGACGGGGCGTTATCATTGGTGAACAGTCATTCGGCAAAGGGTCAATGCAGCGCATCATGCCGTTAACGTCAGGTGGCGGACTTAAAATCACGACCGGTTATTACACAACGCCGGAAAACCATATCGTTCAGGGTAACGGCGTCATTCCGGATATCGAGGTCAAACTTCAGGATGCCGAGCCGTTCGAACGCGAAGTCGATCTGGAGCACGCATTGCCGCCGCGCCGTCGTGACCCGCGCAAGGTTCTGGCATCTATGGATGCGGCAAGTTGCGAACGCGATATCAATGTTGCGCGGATCGGGAAATCCGCGACCAGTGAGGCCCCGGTTGAGGCCGAAGGAGACGGAGAGGCCAAGGAACTGCAGCGCGACACGGTTCTGGAATGTGCTGTTGGCTATTTCAGTGATGGTCAGCTTGCCGTTTACCGTGATCAGGTGGAACCGCTTCTGCGGGCCGGTCTGTAAGGTTTTACCTAATTATTGAAAACAAAAACGCGGCCAGAGCAACTGGCCGCGTTTTGTTTCTCAGAACCGGATAACAGGTTATCCGCGTGCCAGAAGATCAATCAGGCTGGAGGTATCCCAGCGATTGCCACCACGTTCCTGTACCTGGGCATAGAACTGGTCAACGAGTGCTGTCACCGGAAGGCGGGCACCATTACGCTTGGATTCTTCAAGACAGATGCCAAGATCCTTGCGCATCCAGTCAACCGCAAACCCGAAATCAAACTTGTTTTCGACCATGGTCTTGCCGCGGTTTTCCATTTGCCAGCTACCGGCGGCACCCTTGGAAATCACGTCAAGGACCTTTGCCATATCAAGTCCGGCCTTGCGCCCGAAATTGACACCTTCGGAAAGCCCCTGAACCAGACCGGCAATGCAAATCTGGTTCACCATCTTGGTCAGTTGACCGGATCCGCTTTCACCCATCAATTGGCAGGAGCGGGCAAAGGCATCAATTACCGGGGCCGCGCGATCAAACGCTGCCTGATCACCGCCGCACATGACGGTAAGAACTCCGTTTTCGGCCCCTGCCTGCCCACCGGAAACCGGGGCGTCGATAAAGGAAACACCCGCCGCTTTGGCCGCAGTATAAAGTTCGCGCGCAACATCGGCCGAGGCGGTCGTATTGTCGATGACAACAACACCCTTTTCCGTGCCGGCCAATACCCCGGTATCGCCCAACACAACACTGCGCAGATCTTCGTCATTGCCAACGCAGATGAAAACAAACTCTGCCCCCTTTGCGGCATCGGCCGGGGTGGGGGCGGATTTTCCGCCGTATTCACCCGCCCATTTATCTGCCTTTGCGGCGGTGCGGTTGAAAACGGTAACGTCGTGACCTGCCTTTTGCAGGTGGCCGGCCATGGGGTATCCCATGACTCCCAGCCCGATAAATGCACATTTTGCCATTTCGTGCCTCCCGTGAATTGGTCGTACCAGTAAAGGAGGCAGCCTTCGGAATGTCAATGCAAGGGAATGTCACGGATACAATGTTTCCACGATCCGGAATACATTCAAAGCGTAACGGTCAGTCTTCAAGCGAGAGTTCTTCGCTGACGGTATGAATAACCCTGCGATCATAGGTCAGAAGTTCGGTGCGTTTCCCCGGATATTCGAACTGAGACAGATAATATCGGATCGCATTCACACGGGCACGTTTCTTGTCATCGGATTTGACAATGATCCACGGGCTGTCGGCAGTCGAGGTATGGAAGAACATCTCGGTCTTCGCTTCGGTATAGGCATCCCAAAGATTCTGGGATGCCAGATCAACCGGGCTCAGCTTCCATTGTTTGAGCGGATCCCGCTTGCGCTGGTCAAACCGGCGTGCCTGTTCTTTTTTGCTGACCGAAAAATAGAATTTAGTCATGTGGATTTCGGAACGGATCAGCATGCGTTCCAAAGCTGGAACCGATTGCAGGAACTCGCTGACTTCGAACATGTTGCAGAAGCCCATGACCCGTTCAACCATCGCCCTGTTATACCAGGACCGGTCAAACAGGACGATTTCCCCGCCGGACGGCAGATGTTCGACATAACGCTGGAAATACCATTGGGTCACTTCCCGGTCGTTCGGTTTGCCCAGTGCGACGACACGTGCACCGCGCGGATTAAGATGTTCGGTAAAGCGTTTGATCGTGCCGCCTTTGCCTGCTGCATCGCGGCCTTCGAAGATGACCAGGGATTTGATATTTTCGGATTTGATCCAGTTTTGCAGTTTGAGAAGTTCGATATGCAGGGGCGCAATCAGCTCAAGATACTGTTTGCCATGCATCTTTTTGGCACGTGAATTGGGATCAAGATCAACATCCGGAGGAAGATCGTCGCCGGAAGGTGTTCTTTCAGAAGCACTGTCAGAAGCACTGTGTTTTCTTGAAGGAAGGTCATCAAGGCGATCCATCGTCATGTTTTCGGCATCCAGCAAAAAACGGTCGCGGGCTTCGCTATCAAGACTGGAAAGATCGGGATGCTGTTTTGAGGCCTTGCGGCTGCGTGCAGTATGTTTCACTGCATTGCGGATCGTATTGTCGCTGCTTCCTGTCTTCTTTGTCGGGGTGCCTTGCTTTTTCACGGCCATTCTGCTGATGCCTCTGCAACCTTGATGGGAAATTACAGTGGCATAAATGCGCCATGATCGAAAGGGGGCGCAAGGAGGTATGTCAAATCCGTGGGGGCGGATCGGGTTTTCGATCATGGCGCAGTCGGTGGTCTGGTCTGATCAGATCGGATAGGATTTCCGATATTCGGCTTCGGCATCGGTGCGTGACAGGCCGATATCGGCAAGTTGGCTGTCGCTCAACCGCATAAGGGCACGGCGTTGCGACCTTTTGGCCATGGTGGCGGCAATAATGTTCAGTGCCGTGTTTAGTCCCTGCTGCAGGCTTCCGGAAAATTGCTGAAAGCCGCTGAGATGGTTGTGGCGTGTCGTGTGTTGGCCAGAAGGCGTCTGGCAGACTGAATGTGCCATGTTCGTTCTCCTGAATTAAGTTCATCTAATGAGAGGTTTCTATGGTTGAGGCCCATGTTCACGCCAAACATCTTGCGTGACAAACGAGTATTTCTGGGGTTAAGTATTAGTTGACCTAATGATTGGCTGGTTTGAGGCAAAAAATGCGTTTACCCCCGTTACAGTCCCTGCGTGCGTTTGATGCGGCTGCCCGGCATCTTAATTTTACCCGTGCAGCCGAGGAACTTTTTGTGACCCAGGGGGCTATTAGCCAGCAGATCCGCCAGCTCGAGGAATATTTGGGTTTTCGGCTGTTCTTTCGGTTGCCGAGGCGATTGCAATTGACTGACGAAGGTGACCGTCTGGCGCGGGCAACGTATGAAGGCTTTTCACGCATTGCCGGGGAAATCGAGAGTCTCCGGGCGGTGGAGGAGGCCGGGGTCGTCACGGTCAGCGTATTGCAATCCTTTGCCGTTAAATGGCTGGTGCCGCGTCTAGGGCATTTTCGCGAGGCACATCCTGATATCGATGTACGCATTCACGCTGATGACCGTCTGGTCGATTTCCGTAACGAAGGCATTGATCTGGCGGTACGCTTTGGGCGAGGGCGCTATCCCAATCTCTATACCGAACTGTTGATGCGTGACGAGGTTTTCCCGGTTTGCAGTCCGGATTATCTGGCATCAAGCCCTCCTTTGAATAAACCGGCCGACATAGCAGGGCACCAACTGTTGCATGATGCGACTTCACATATTGAACAGCCCCGTGCTGCGGATTGGCAGTTCTGGTTGGAAGGGGTTGGCGTCAAGGGTATTGATCTGCGTCGCGGTCTACGCTTCAATTCCGGCGACATGGTTATTCAGGCGGCGTTGATGGGGCATGGTGTTGGTATGGCACGCACCAGTCTGGCTGCGCAGGACCTGAAGGCCGGTTTGCTTGTCCGGCCGTTCCCGCAAACCGTCGCGTCAAGCTATGCCTATTATCTGACCTGTCCCGAGGAAAACCTGAACCGGCCGCGTGTGCAGGCCTTTATCCGCTGGTTAAAGGATGAAGTTGCCGCAACGCTTACGGATATCGAGGAAAGTCAGCCAGCATTGACAATCATTACGCCCAATCCCGATACCTGAATTCAGATCAGGCCAAGTTCGCGCAATTCGTCTGCCATGTCTTCGGGAAGTGCTTCTGCGCCACCGGCCTGCTTTTCATCCGGTGGGCATTTGTCTTCGGTAAGGTATCGCCAGCCCTGAAATGCGCGGTGGGGCCATGTGCGGGTTTCGACCAGTTCGGGATCAAGGACGATGCGGCAATGTTTGATGCCTTCCTCGTCAATAAATTCTTCCAGATCGACAACGCGCTGTCGGGCACGAATGGCCCCCTTAATCACCCAATAGATCGAACCACCCTCTAGAATCTCCGTCTTGCGTTTCGGAGTCATTCGTGTGGTGTGGTAAATCCGGCCATGAAGCCCGCCAAAATAGGCCTGCCATTGACGCAGGGTTTCAGGGCTTTCTGTGCCGACGCTGAGTTTGATCAGGTGAAGGGGCATGGTTTGTTCGTATTCTTTCGGGCGATATAGGATGTTATCTGACCTAGAAGTCATGCGTGGTTTGGTCAAGGGGGGATTAATAATTACAAATAAAAATTGTAATTATATGTATTTCACAAAAAAACTTGACCAATAGTGTATAATCATCCAAATTCTGATGCAGAAAATGTCCACAGACAGGACATCACCCAGAGAGATTTACAGGCTGAGAGAACCGAATGTCCCTGCAAGTTGTCACGGCAAACCGTCTTGATGACGGGCTGGTGGTGTTTCTGACCGCTGATGGCGGTTGGAGCGAAAACATAGACCAGTCGCGTCTTGCCGATGGAAAAGAGGCGGGTGACGCCTTGCTGGCCGAGGCCAGTGTGCCCGAGCTCGATACCGTTATCGTCGGTCCGTATCTGATCGAGGTCGAGCAACAGGACGGCGGACTGGTTCCGACGAAATACCGTGAAGTTCTGCGCACCAAGGGTCCCAGCGTGCGGCAGGATCTCGGCTATCAGGCCGGGTAAGGAGGATACACCATGTATCGCTATGATGATTTCGACCGCCAGCTGGTGCTGGAACGTACCGAGCAGTTCCGCGAGCAGGTCAAACGCCGCCTGTCCGGCGACATTACCGAAGACCAGTTCCGTCCGCTGCGTTTGATGAACGGTGTTTATCTTCAGCTTCACGCCTATATGCTGCGCGTCGCGGTTCCCTATGGCACGTTGCGCGCCGATCAGTTGCGCCAGCTTGGCTATATCGCGCGCCGCTATGACAAGGGTTATGGCCATTTCACGACCCGACAGAATATCCAGTATAACTGGCCGAAGCTTGCCGAAATTCCCGATGCGCTGCTTGACCTTGCCAAGGTTGAAATGCACGCCATTCAGACATCAGGCAACTGTATTCGCAACACGACCACAGATCAGTATGCCGGTGCCGCCGCCGACGAGATCGAAGATCCGCGTCCCTATTGCGAACTGATCCGGCAGTGGTCGACCTTCCATCCGGAATTCACCTATCTGCCGCGCAAGTTCAAGATCGCGGTGACCGGATCGCCAAACGACCGTGCTGCGGTCAAGGTGCATGATATCGGGCTTCGGATGCATCAGAACGATGCGGGCGAGGTTGGGTTTGAAGTCATCGTCGGTGGTGGACTTGGCCGCACGCCGTTCGTTGGCAAGACCGTGCGTGACTTTATCGGCAAGAACGATCTGTTCTCGTATCTTGAGGCGATCCTGCGCGTTTACAACCGCTTTGGCCGTCGCGACAACAAGTACAAGGCGCGTATTAAAATCCTCGTCCATGAAATCGGGGTCGAGGAAATGCAGCGTCTGGTCGAAGAAGAATGGGCACAGATCAAGGACGGATCACTGCGCGTCGATGATGCCGAAATTGCGCATTATATTGAACAGTTCGCGCCGCCAGCATTTGAAACCCTTTCCGACGATGATGCCGAGTTTGAACGCCGCAAGGCTGAAAACCGGGAATTTTCCAACTGGGTGCGTTCGAACGTGATCGCACACAAGCAGCCAGGCTACGCGATTGCCAACGTATCGCTAAAACCGATTGGCGGTATTCCGGGTGATGCAACCGATACCCAGATGGAGCTGGTTGCTGATCTGTCCGAGCAATACAGCTTTGGCGATGTTCGTGTGACCCACGAACAGAACCTGGTTTTGCCGCACGTGAAAAAGGCTGATCTGTTCTTGCTTTGGGCGGAACTGAAGAATGCCAATCTGGCGACGGCAAACCTTGGCTATGTTACCGACATCATTTCCTGCCCCGGGCTGGATTACTGCGCACTGGCAACGGCGCGTTCGATCCCGCTTTCACAGCGCATTTCGGAACGTTTTTCCGATCTGGATCGTCAGCATGATATCGGCGAACTCAAGATCAAGATTTCCGGCTGTATCAATGCCTGCGGGCATCATCATGTCGGTCATATCGGCATTCTGGGCCTCGATAAACGTGGCAAGGAATTCTATCAGATTACCCTTGGCGGTGATGCCAGCGAGAATGCAGAAATCGGCAAAATCGCCGGTGCCGGTTTCTCCGAAGCCGAAGTTGTCGATGCCATTGAAAGTCTGGTGACCAAATATCTTGGCATACGTGAAACTGGCGAACGCTTTATCGATACTTATCGCCGTGTCGGCATGGACCCGTTCAAGGAGGTGCTTTATGGCGATCGTTAAGAATGACAGTGTGATCGATCAGGAATGGGTCACGCTTGATGCCGAAGCGGACCTGCCGTCGGGCGAGGAAAACATCATTGTGCCACTTGCGCGTTTTAAGGAAGAACGCGAAACGCTGATCGGGCGTAATGGCGGACTTGGTGTCCAGCTCAATCCGGGCGACGCCCCCGAAGATCTGGCTAATGATCTTGATCGTCTTTCGATCATCACGGTCAATTTTCCGGCCTATACGGACGGGCGCGGATATTCCTACGCCCGTGTTTTGCGAGAACGTCTGGGTTTCAAGGGCGAACTTCGCGCAATCGGTGACGTGTTGCGTGACCAGATTCTGTATATGCATCGTTGCGGTTTCGATGCGTATGAGCTGAAAAATGATGATGATGTTTCACTGACAAAAGTTCGCGCAGCATTGAAGGAAATGACAGTTTACTACCAGCCGACAGGAGACGGGCGTGCCACGGCCGCATCGCTTCGTGAGCGGCGTCGGGCAGCTCTTAAATCTGCGTCCTGATTTATCTTTTTCGTCAGATCGAGCTTTGAATAGCTCTGCCTTGGAGGCGCCCGTTTCGGGCGCCTTTTCTTTTGCCCTTATAATGCCGGCATTTTCTGTCAGGGATTGCGCTGCCCCGGTTTTCATTCTTGGCGGAGTATGGATATTAGTTGGGCAAAAATTATTCTTTTGTATATGAAAATCGGACCAGAATTCACCTTTAGGGTGGTGTTGTTGCCGGTTTCAAGCTATACACTTATTAGCTGTTTAAATGGTACTATGTGGCAACCATTATAAAACAATAGGTTGTCGCTTTAGGCCCAAAAGGAGAGCCTGAAAACATTAATCCCAACAGCAGGATGCATCCTGCCAAGCGGATTGGGGAATTCACGCATTGCCTGACAGTTGGCATCGGTAACGCTCCGATGCAAGGAAGCAGGTTCGCATTTCTGGGACTAGCAGGAAAAGGCAACCAATGTCGATTGAGCAAAGCCTTACAGGAATTGGAGACAGTTGTGTGATTACGCGGGATTTTACGCGTTACGATCACGGCTATCAGGACAAGGCGCTCAAATATATCGATTATCTGGGGGCTTTATCGCTCGCGCTGCGTAAATTTTCCGAATACAGCCGGACAATGCTGGCGTCCCAGCAATTGTATATCTATGCCAAATGGTTGGCGCGATACACGGCATACTGGCCGGAACTTGACCAACTTGTCGACAGACTGGAAAACAGCTTTGATGAAGTCGATCAAAGCTATGTCGCAAGTCAGTCTGCCGTCGATGGCTCGTGGGGCTGGCAATATAACGAATTCCACCACAAATTTGATGCGACCATCGTGCGTTTGCATGAATTGGCTAATGAGGGCCATGCGCCGCGTTATCCGCTGCACTTTCTTGAGCCGATCGCAACCGCATCGGCGATGCGCGGTTATCTGGAAAAGCTACTGGTTTCCGATATCGCAGCGACCGGACGCAATCAGCGGGATGAATTTGGCAGTGTGATCTGCTGTCTGGCACAGCTTTGCTTCAAACCGTCCTTGCGGCGCTATGCGCAGGAACATGTGCGTGGCATCGATCTTGACCAAAGCTATGTCGATGCATTCCGTGAATTCCTTGATGAAATCCAGAACCCCGAAACCGGTTATTGGGGGCCATGGTATGTGTCGGATGGCAAGACGCATCGTTACGATGATCTTAGCTATACATTCCATATCGTATCCTATCGCAAGGGGCGGGTCGGGCATTGGTCCGATATCATCCGCACCACGCTTGAAAGCCGGCAATTGGAATATCCGCAAGGATGGCTCAGCCGAGGTGAATTCAACAATCATAACAACTATGACGTTGCGAAAATCTTTCGCTATGGGTGGCCGCATATGCAGTCGGCAGAACGTGCTTTAGCGCGCGAACAGATTGCCGAAATGCTGGACTGGTGTGTCGGTCATTCGCTCAGACGCGATGGCAGCTTTGTTCCGGACAGTCATTTCTATAACTCGCTGGAGTCATGCTACTATTTCGGTGTCTCGTTCCTGGATGAAGTCGGATATTTTCAACCTTCGAAACGTTTCTGGACCCAGCAGAAATTCCCCTATGCGCCGGTTCTGCAGTCTCGTATCTGGCGCAAACTTGACGAATTTGATGCCGAGAACCCCAGTGTCATCGCTGCGAAATGGAAAATCGGCCCGGATGCCACCCGCATATCTGCATCGCCAGTCAACCGGGAGGGGTTTTCGCGCATGCCGCTGCTTTCCGGGGATGATTGTGCAACAACCGAAGAACGCGAATTCGAATTTATCCTGCGACCAAATAACGATGGTTGATCCTGCCGTCCCGTTCTCTTCTGTGTGAAATCCGATGGCCATGCAGTCGCAATATTTTGTGTCAGGTTCAATCCTGCGTCACATATTTTCAATGGCGCATACCAGCATGCTTGCGCTTGTGGCGATGGTGCTGGTTGATGCGCTTGATCTGTTTTTCCTGAGCCTTCTGGGCGATGTTGAAATCATCGCCGGTCTTGGCTTTGCGTGGCCGATTATCTTTTTTACCCTTGCGGTTTCGTTGGGTATCTCGACCGCGATGACGGCACTTGTTTCCCGTGCCGAGGGGCTTGGTGATCGGAACCGGGCAAAAATTTATGCCACGCATATTCTGGTATTCGGTCTTGTGCTATCTGGTGTGATGACAGTTGTTTTGTGGCTGTCGGCACCTTGGATGCTTGATGTGTTCGGGGCGGTCGGCAAGGCGCGCGACGTTGGTGTCATATATGTGCAGATCGTGATCCTGTGTTTGCCGGTTTTGGTTCTGAGCATGTCATCAGGGGCATTATTGCGTGCGATCGGGGCGAAGCAACGTGCCATGTGGTCGAAAATGACCGGTGCCGCAGTCAATGCAGTCCTCGATCCCATTTTCATCTTTGGTTTTGATTGGGGTGTCGAAGGGGCGGCATGGGCAACGGTTGTGTCACGGATCGCCATCATGGCGGTGGCCTTTTATGGTGTTCGTAACGTTCATCACATGCTTGGCCGGTTTGATGCGACGCTGTTTCGGAAGGACATCCGTGATATTGCGCGTGTAACCGTACCGGTCGGATTGGCAAAGATCGGCCCGCCAATCGCCAGTGCCTTTATCATGTCCAGCATGGCAAAGTTTGGGCCCGATGCGGTGGCGGCTATGGCGATCATTGAACGTATCGGGCCGTTCGTATTTGTTGGTTACATGGCGTTGCCCCAGGCAATCGGCCCGATCATTGGCCAGAACTTTGCCGCAGCAAAGGCCGGGCGGGTACGCAGAATCTGGCACAATGTATGGGGGCTGGTGGTGGTTTACGGGGCGATAGTCTGCACTGCCCTGTTCCTGTTTCAGGGTCAGATTGCAGCACTTTTCAGCGCAACCGATCAAACCGTAGCGTATCTTTCGATCTTTTGCAGTTTTACGGCACCCTTTTATGTGTTCCTTGGTCTGCAGTTTTCATCGCATACCTTCTTTAACGTCACCGGGCGGCCTAATCTTGCAATGACATTTGATCTTGCGAAGGAACTTTTGGGGGTAATCCCCCTGGTCTGGCTGGGGAGCTACTATATGGGCGCCCCCGGGGTTCTGGCGGGGCAGGCTGCGGGCATTGTCTTGTTCGGTACGATCACAGCTGTTGTCAGTTATCGTCTCGCGTGCGGGAGGTGGTCGGCTGAGGCGTATAATCTTTCCGGATCAACTTAAGGTAAGTGAAGTTTAAAGCGGATTTCTGGTGAGATGTCCGGATTTGTTTGGTGTGAATAAGGTCACATTATTCACAATGAAATCATTTTTCTGTATCCCATATAACGCGAAGGGTGGCGAAACATTATGGGGTACGGAAAATGACAAATATTCTAAAACGATTTAAAATTGCACCGAAGGTCTTTGGTGGATTTGGTATTGTTCTCCTTTTACTTGTATTGATGTCGGTGTTGGCGGTCGCATCCTTAAGCAGTGCAGATGACGATTTTACGCGTTATCGGGCGACAGCGCTGCAATCCAATCAAGCCGGGCGGGTTCAGGCCAATTTGCTGGAAGCACGTGTAGCGGTGAAAGATTTTCTGCTTAGCGGAAAGCAAGCGTCAAAAGACACGGTATCGAGCCGGTTGCAGTCGGCAATTGATTTGAATAACGAACTTGCAACCATGATTGACGAACCTGCCCGCCGCGAAGTTGCGGTTTCAGCAGATGCTGCTTTAAAAGAATATCTTGAAACCTTTAACAAAGTCGCCGCCATGGACGCATCGGATGCTGGGCGTGATGCTCTTGTGTCTGGTGCGCTTGACCGTATCGGGCCTGTCATTGCCCAAAATCTGGAAAAGCTCAAGCTCGAGATCAAGGCGGAACAGGACCAGCTTGGTCCTAATGCTGCCAAGGCTCTTGAGGATGCTGTTATTACAGCCGAAGTTCTCGCGGCAATTGCCGTCTTGATCGGGATACTCGCAGCGTGGCTCATTGGTGCTGGCATTTCAAGGCCTGTGCGTGCCATCACGGATGCAATGAATAAGTTGGCAAGTGGTGACAAAACAATAGGCATTCCCGGTCAGGATCACCGTGACGAGATTGGTGATATGGCAAAAGCAGTTCTGGTCTTTAAAGAAAACATGATCCGAGCAGAACAGCTTGCAGGGCAGGAAGCAGAAGCTCAGAGACAGCGGGAAGCCCGTGCAAAAACAATTGAGAAGCTGACCAACGATTTTGATGCGGATGTTTCTGCTGTACTGAATAGTGTTTCTTCGGCCGCGACAGAAATGCAGGCGACAGCAACGTCAATGACGGCGACGGCTGAGGAAACCAGCCGACAGGCGACGGTGGTGTCGGCCGCAGCCGAGCAGGCATCAAACAACGTTCAAACCGTCGCCAGCGCGTCTGAGGAGCTCAGCGCCTCGATTTCCGAAATCAGTCATCAGGTCAATCAGTCTGCACAAGTGGCAAGCAAGGCTGTGTCCGAGGCGGAGAATACCAACGCGCAGGTACGCGGGCTTGCAGAAGCTGCCCAGAAGATCGGTGATGTGGTTGGATTGATCAGCGACATTGCCGCACAAACCAACCTTCTGGCGTTGAATGCAACGATTGAAGCCGCGCGGGCAGGCGAGGCGGGCAAAGGTTTTGCTGTGGTTGCGGCCGAGGTCAAGAATCTGGCCAATGCGACATCAAAGGCAACTGAACAAATTACCGCCCAGATCACCGGAATTCAGACAGAAACAGAAGGTGCGGTGGTTGCGATTGATTCCATCGGCAGTACGATTGCCGAAATCAGCGAGATTGCAGCAACGATTGCAAGCGCGGTCGAGCAGCAGGGGGCTGCGACCGAGGAGATCACTCGAAATGTTCAGCAGGCATCAGCCGGAACAAGCGAGGTAACTGAAAATATTCACGGTGTTAATGAAGCTGCAACATCAACCGGTGCCGCTGCTGAGCAAGTTTTGAATGCGTCGGGTGAGCTGTCCGAACAGGCTGAAACCCTGCAGCTAAAGGTTGAAACTTTCCTGACTGCAGTCAAGGCGGCCTAGTCTGTCTATGGCTTGAACTGCATCAAAACACAGGGGCCATCGCCGGTTTCATATTCGGTGTCACCAATGAAACCGGCGGCCTCATAGCTTTTGCGGGCTCGTACATTTTCCGGGTCGGGATCAATCGCAACCAACGGTGCACCGCGATCAATCAGCATTTGCGCCAACAATCGCAGGAACATCTTCCCATGGCCGCATCCCATCATGTCGGGGGCGCCAATGAACGCGTCGATGCAGCGCGTGCCTTTGGGCAAATGGGATAAATGGGGTTGGGGCCATTGATGCGCATCATAATGCTGTGCAAAGGCAAAGGGGCGATTGCGATAGGATACGACAAGTGTCGCCATTTCCGGCAGTTCGATGTCTTCGGTGATCAGTTCGATTTGCTCAGCAGGATCCCCCCACCAACGCGCGACTTCCGGCACACGCAGCCAGCGCCGTATCATGGGTAAATCACTGGGGAGGGCCCGCCGGAAACGATATGTCTCGGCGCTGGCCATAGCGATCAGGCCCCGACAGTGTCGCGTTTGGCGGCTAGCGCCAGATTGGCCTTTGATTCGGATGCCCTACCGATCTTTGCCGTGATCCAGCTACCGGTTTCGGCAAGCTTTTCAAGATTGATACCGGTGTCGATGCCCAAGCCATTCAGCATATAGACGACATCTTCAGTGGCGACATTGCCGCTTGCGCCCTTGGCATAGGGGCATCCGCCAAGCCCGGCGACCGAGCTGTCAATCGTTGCAATCCCCATCTGCAGAACGGCAAGAAGGTTTGCCAATGCCTGACCATAAGTGTCGTGGAAATGAGCGGCGAGGTTTTCGATGGCGACATGGGTTGCGACGGCTTCGATCATCGCCTGCGACTTGCCCGGTGTGCCGGTGCCGATGGTATCGCCAAGACTGATTTCATATGCCCCCATGTCAAACAGGGCCTTTGCGACATCGGCGACCTTTTGCGGGGCAATCTCGCCCTCGTACGGGCAGCCAAGAACGCAGGAAACATACCCGCGCACGGCGATGTTGGCATCGCGTGCGGCGCTCACAACCGGACGGAACCGATCAAGGCTTTCGGCAATGGAGCAATTGATGTTCTTCTGCGAAAAGCTTTCCGATGCCGCACCAAAAACCGCAACTTCGGTCGCGCCCGCCTCTATGGCGGATTCTAGGCCTTTCAGGTTGGGGGCCAGAACCGGATAGGTGACGCCCGGTTTGCGCGAAATGCGGGTCATGACGTCCGATGCGTCGGCCATTTGCGGGACCCATTTCGGGCTGACAAAGGCGGTGGCTTCGATGACCGAAAGACCAGCATCGCAAAGGCGATGGATCAGTTCGACCTTGATGTCGGTCGATACCATGGTCTTTTCGTTCTGCAATCCGTCACGCGGACCGACTTCGACGATTTTGACCCGCTCTGGTAGACCGGAAAGGCGGGGCATACTACTCTGCCTCCTCGATGGTGATCAATTCGGCGCCGTCATCAACCTGATCGCCAACAGCAAAGAATATCTCGCGAACCTTGCCAGAAACCGGTGCTGAAATGGTGTGTTCCATTTTCATTGCTTCCATCACAACAAGCTTGTCGCCCGCCACAACAGATTGCCCCGGTTCGGCCAGCACGGCAATGATTTTACCGGGCATCGGTGCGGTTAATCCGCCGCCGGTGCCTTCATGGCTGCCCGCGGCGGCAACCGGATCAAAAATCTCCAGCCGGTCAGAACGCCCGTCGCGGAAAATCGTCAGGCGGTTACCATCACGAAGGACGCTGGCGCGTTTTCGGACCTTGTCAAAGGTAGCCTGAATGGTGCCATCAACGGCAATCTCGGCGTGGGCTGTGATCGAACTGCCGTCGGGCATATCAATCACATAACCGGCTGCGCGATAATGCACCTTGATCTTCAGGTCCGTCCCGTCATGACGCAGGATCAGATCATGGTGATTATCATCGTTCAGACGCCATCCCGATGTGCTGTGCCATGGGGAAAAAGGGTCGCTGCTTTGTGCGGCATGGCTTTTGGCCTCGGCATCACGAAGCATCAGGATATCAAGTGCGGCAAAGGCAAGCGCATCATTGTCAGGCGCCGCCGGGGCGGGGATCAGATCGTCGAGATACTGACCGATGAAACCGGTTTCGACCTCACCGCGCACGAAGGCCGGGTGGCGGGCAATATTGGCAAGGAAGCCGGTATTGGTCGTTACGCCGACAATCTGCACATCATTAAGGGCCGTTGCCATCCGGCGCAGTGCCGATGTGCGATCCGTATCCCAGGTGATCAGCTTTGCGATCATCGGGTCATAATGAATGGATACCTCGCCACCTTCGTAAACGCCCGTATCGATCCGCACGTGATCATTGGCCGCAGGCATACGCATATGCACAAGCCTGCCCGTAGCGGGCAGGAAATCATTATGCGGGTCTTCGGCATACAGGCGGACTTCAAAGGCATGCCCGTTAATGGTCAGTTCTTCCTGTGCCTTGGGCAGCTTTTCACCGTCAGCAACACGCAATTGCCATTCGACCAGATCCTCGCCGGTGATCATCTCGGTCACCGGATGTTCGACCTGAAGCCGCGTGTTCATTTCCATGAAATAGAACGCACCCGACGCATCAAGCAGGAATTCAACCGTGCCAGCACCCTGATAGCCAATCGCCTTGGCAGCATCGACGGCGGCTTTGCCCATCTCGGCGCGAAGATCTTCGGGCATGTTCGGGGCAGGGGCTTCCTCAATAACTTTCTGATGGCGGCGTTGTAGGGAACAGTCACGTTCAAACAGATAAACCGCACTGCCATGGCTGTCGGCAAAGACCTGAATTTCAACATGGCGCGGTTTGACGATCAGCTTTTCAATCAGGCAATGATCATCTCCAAAGCTGCTTGCAGCCTCGCGCTTGCAACTGATCAACGCATCTCTGAAATCGGCGGATTTTTCAACCGCACGCATGCCTTTGCCGCCGCCACCTGCCGACGCCTTGATCAGGACCGGATAACCGATCTTGTCCGCCTCGGCAGCCAGAAGGTCCGGGTCCTGATCCTCACCGTGATAGCCCGGCACCAGCGGCACACCGGCCTTGCCCATGATTTTCTTGGCTTCGGATTTTGAACCCATCGCACGGATCGCACTTGCCGGCGGGCCGACAAAGACGCAGCCGGCTTTTTCCAGCGCATCGGCAAAAACGGCATTTTCCGACAGGAAGCCATAACCCGGATGAACCGCATCGGCACCCGATTGCGCAATGACTTCAAGTAAACGATCAACGCGCAGATAGCTGTCTTTCGGGGCCGGACCGCCGATGTGATAGGCTTCGTCGGCACGTTTGACATGCAGGGCATTGGCATCCGCGTCGGAATAAACTGCGACGGTCTGGATGCCCATGCGGCGTGCGGTTTCAATCACGCGGCAGGCAATTTCACCACGGTTGGCGATCAGTATTTTGCGCGGCATGATTAATTCTCACTCCACTTCGGGGGGCGTTTTTCAAGAAATGCACTGACACCTTCACGGCCTTCGGCGCTTGCGCGCTGATCGGCAATGCGTCGTGCGGTATCGTCAATGACATCATCGTCAATCGGTTTGTTGGCAACCGCATAAATCAGCGATTTTGCTGCATTCATGGCACCCGGCCCATTGGCCAGTAACAGCTTTGCCATGGCATCACCCCGTGCGGTCAGATCGTCACCTGAAACAATTTCATGTACCAATCCGATGGCAAGGGCGGTCGCGGCATCAAAGCGTTCCGCCGTCAGAAAATAGCGACGGGCCTGCGATACGCCGATGGCCTCGACCACATAGGGCGAAATAACCGCCGGAATCAGGCCGAGCTTGACCTCTGACAGGCAGAAACTGGCCCGATCAGATGCAATCACGATGTCACAGCACGCGGCCAACCCAACTCCGCCGCCAAATGCGGCCCCGTTGATAAGCCCGATGGTCGGTTTGCTGCAGAAATTAAGCGTCTTCATCAACCGCGCCAATGCACGAGAATCGGCAAGGTTTTCCGTATGGCTGTAACCCGCCATGCGTTTCATCCAGTTAAGGTCGGCACCAGCAGAAAAGCTTTTGCCTGCACCTGTCAGGATCACCACGCGCACCACCGGATCGGCATTCAGCGCATCCAGCTTGGCTGTCAGATCGCCGATCAGGACATCGTCAAACGCGTTGTGGATTTCCGGACGATTCAACGTAATGCGGGCAACACCCGATGCGCTGATCTGGCATATCACGGCATCGGTAGATGGATCGGTGTTATCGGTGTTTACATTGCTCATGCCAGCCTCACATCCGGAACACGCCAAAGCGTGTTTCCTCAACCGGTTTGTTGAGTGCCGCCGAAAGGCCAAGACCAAGAACCATGCGGGTATCGGCCGGGTCAATTACCCCGTCATCCCAAAGTCGCGCAGACGCGTAATAGGGGTGACCCTGTTCTTCATACTGGTCGCGGATCGGGCCTTTGAAGGCTTCCTGTTCTTCTATGGGCCATGTTTCACCGCGCTTTTCCTGTGCATCGGCGCGGATTTGGGTCAAAACATTTGCCGCCTGTTCCCCGCCCATGACTGAAATGCGGGCATTGGGCCACATCCACAGGAAGCGGGGGCTATAGGCGCGGCCACACATGCCATAGTTGCCTGCGCCAAATGATCCACCGATCAGAACCGTGAATTTAGGAACCTTGGCTGTTGCAACGGCGGTAACCAGTTTCGCGCCATCCTTGGCAATCCCGCCGCTTTCATATTTGCGGCCAATCATGAATCCGGTGATGTTTTGCAGGAACACCAATGGAATACCGCGCTGGCAGCAAAGTTCGATGAAATGCGCGCCTTTAAGCGCACTTTCGGAAAACAGGATGCCGTTATTGGCAATAATCCCGACCGGATAGCCGAAAATGCGGGCAAAGCCGTTAACCAGTGTCGTGCCATACTGAGCCTTGAACTCGTCAAAGTCCGATCCGTCAACGATGCGGGCAATGACTTCGCGCACGTCATAGGGTTTTTTGGAATCGCTTGGAATGACGCCATAAATCTCGCGCGGGTCATATGCCGGGTCGCGCGGTGCAGTCAGGGTCAGGCCGGGATTTTTCGTCCAGTTAAGGTTCTTGACGATATCACGTGCGATGGACAATGCATGCGCGTCATCCTGTGCATAATGATCGGTGACGCCGGATGTTTTACAGTGAACATCCGCACCGCCAAGGTCTTCGGCTGAAACGACTTCGCCGGTTGCAGCCTTCACCAGAGGCGGCCCCCCCAAAAAGATCGTGCCCTGTTTGCGGACGATAATACTTTCATCCGACATGGCGGGGACATAGGCCCCGCCCGCCGTACAGGACCCCATGACAACCGCGATCTGCGGAATGCCTTTGGATGACATGGTTGCCTGATTGAAAAAGATGCGGCCAAAATGATCGCGATCCGGGAAAACATCGTCCTGACGGGGCAGGTTCGCCCCGCCACTATCCACCAGATAAATGCAGGGCAGGTTGTTTTCGAGTGCGATTTCCTGTGCGCGCAGATGCTTTTTGACCGTCATCGGGTAATAGGAGCCGCCCTTGACCGTTGCATCATTGGCAACGATGACGCATTCAACGCCTGAAACCCTGCCAATGCCGGTGATGATGCCCGCCGCAGGAACGTCTTCATCGTCATACATGCCATAGGCGGCAAGCTGGGAAAGCTCAAGGAACGGGGACCCGATATCGAGCAATTGACGGATACGTTCGCGGGGCAAAAGTTTGCCGCGGCCGGTGTGGCGATCACGTGCGCGCTCACCACCGCCAAGCTTGATCTGCGTGATCTGATCACGAAGATCGGCAACCAGTTGTTCCATCTGCTGGGCATTGTTGCGGAAATCTTCCGAGCGGGGATTTACCGCAGATTTCAGAACCGTCATCGTCAATCGACACCGTCTGTTGCAGGGATCGATTTCATGAGGAATCTATCCCGAAGTGAATGGCGTTTATGACTGCTGTTATGGTGGAAGTTTACGTAAACGTCAAGATTAAATAGGTAATCCAGTACCGAATTTACGTATATCAAAAAAACAGCGTGGATTTGGGGCGGTAGACGGTATTTCGAATATGCGATTTTATCGAAAAAGTCATAGATGTTTCAAAGATCTAGATGGCCGTGATTGCGATGGTTTTCTGGTGCCATCAGTCGCTGATCTGTTTGCGCAGTTTGATCCAGCGTTCAAGATGTTCAAGCCGGTCATTCCCGAAAAAGGCTTCTTCTTCATAGAAAAAGAACGGGGACCCGAAGGCACCGCGTGCAATGGCTTCGTTGGTAACTTCGCGGACGTGCTGCTTCCATTTCGGGTTTTCAACAGCCTCGCGGATTTCCCCGGCATCAATGGAATGTCGGGTGGCTGTGGCAAAGACAACTTCCGGGTCGGACATATCCAGTCCGTCTGCGAAATATCCGCGATAGACGTCCTTTGCAAACTTGATCGCTAGCGCAGGTTTTGTTGACGCAATCCAGTAATAGGCACGGGTCGGTACCAGTGCGGAATAGGGGAATTTTTCCGGGACCTGAAACGGTGTATTTTGCATTTTTGCGCAGCGTTCCATGTCGCGTTTGAAATAATCGCCGCGAATGGGTTGGCTCAATAACGGGCTTTGTCCGGTCTGTTTGAAGGCCGCACCGATCATGAACGGGTACCAGTTGACCGTAACGCCGGTTCTGGCCTCAAAGGCATCAATGCGTTCAGCCGCGAGATAACCGTAAGGTGACGAGAAATCGAAATAAAAAGAGACTTCCGACATGCTGTGGGGCCCGTAATTAATGACGCAAAACAGAGTGCCATGTGGCGATACCGGCAAAGCCATCGGAAAGATGGCTTGGTGATAGTGCGCTACTAAGCAATTGTATTGCAACAAAATTGATCGAATTTACGGGATCGTGATGCCGGGGCGTACTTTTACTTCTTCCATCACGACATATGTATGAGTTTGGCTGACACCCTGAACAGAGGACAGGCGTTCAAGGAATTCGCGATAGGCATACATATCGGCAACCCGAAGTTTCATCAGGTAATCAAAGCCGCCTGCGACCATGTGACATTCTTCGATTTCCGGCAGTTTGCGGATCGCTGTGGCAAACACGTCAAATACGTCCGGGGTCGTCCGATCCAGCGTTATTTCGACAAAAACCACCAGCGACTGATTGAGTTTGCGGGGGTCAAGTAGCGCCATATAACCGGTGATGAAGCCGTGTTGTTCAAGGCGGCGAACACGTTCGAGGCACGGTGTCGGGCTAAGATTGACGCGACGTGACAGTTCAACGTTCGACATGCGTCCGTCGTTTTGAAGTTCGCGCAGGATCTGTTTGTCAATCTTGTCCAGGCTTTTATGATTCTTCTGCATTTTAATCTAATAACCAGTGTTTATAACTGCACTAAAAGTTTTTCAATGGATGATATATCGTATTTTTGGGGAAAATGGCAGCACATTTTTTGAGTGCATATATATTGTTTGTGGCCATATGAGGAGAAAACTCTGCGTTCCCCATAAGGAACCGGAGAATTGCATTTGCAGGGAGAAGCCATCGCCATGTTCCGCATCGATATGCCCCAAGCCAACGAAATCCGCGCAAAAATCCGCGAAACATATCGGACTGACGAAGAAGTTGTTGTTGAACGCATGATTGAGGCTGCCCGACTGGCTCCCGAACAATCGGCGCGCGTTCAGGATCGGGCTTATCAGCTTGTAGCGCGGGTTCGCAAAGCCGATAATGGCAAAAGCGGCATCGATGCGCTGCTTCATGAGTATGAGCTTTCAAGCAAGGAAGGCGTCATCCTGATGTGCCTTGCGGAGGCACTTTTGCGCGTTCCTGATGCGGTCACCGCCGACAAGCTGATCCAAGACAAGCTGTTTGACGCCAACTGGCAAAGCCACCTTGGCCATTCCGACAGCTTCTTTGTTAATGCATCGACCTGGGGACTGATGCTAACGGGGAAGGTGATCAAGTTCGGCAAGGCGGAAAAGGCCGATCCGGGCGCGTTGCTTAAACGCATGATCGCACGCTCGGGCGAGCCGGTAATCCGTAAGGCATTCAACCATGCCATGCGCATTATGGGGCGTCAGTTCGTAATGGGCCGCACGATTGCGGAGGCCGCCGAACGGGCGAAGACGAACGAGGAAAAAGGCTATCGCTATTCCTATGACATGCTGGGCGAGGCCGCGCGTACCATGGAAGACGCGGATCGCTATTTCAAATCCTATGTCGATGCGATCAACGATATCGGCAAGGTCGCGAATAATCGCGGCCCGATCAACAGCCCTGGCATCTCGGTAAAGCTTTCGGCGATCCATCCGCGTTATGATTTCGCCAATTATGATCGCGTCATGAATGAACTTGTGCCGCGCCTCAAACAGCTTGCGCTGCTGGCCAAGAAATATGACATCGGTTTTACCGTTGATGCCGAGGAAGCCAACCGTCTGGATCTGTCGCTTGATGTGATCGGGGCAGTGTTTGCCGATCCCGATCTTGAGGGGTGGGAAGGATATGGTCTTGCGGTGCAGGCCTATCAGAAACGGGCCTATCACGTGCTGGAATGGCTTGCTGACCTGTCGGTCAAGGTCGGGCGCAAAATGATGGTGCGCCTTGTCAAAGGGGCCTATTGGGATACCGAGGTCAAGAACAGTCAGGAAAACGGGTTTGAAGGTTATCCGGTCTTCACCCGCAAGGCCGCAACCGATGTTTCCTATCTGGCGTGTGCACGTTTCATGCTGTCGCGCCGCGACGCATTCTATTGCCAGTTCGCCAGCCACAATGCCCACACCGTGGCATCGGTTCTGGAAATGGCCGGCAATGACCGGACGTTTGAATTCCAGCGTCTTCATGGCATGGGCGAAGCCCTGTATGAACAGATTGTCGATAAAAATGGTGAAAACGTGCCGTGCCGTGTTTATGCACCTGTTGGCACCCACGAGGATTTGCTGGCCTATCTTGTCCGACGTCTGCTTGAAAACGGGGCGAATACCAGCTTTGTGAATCGTATTCAGGACGAACAGCTGCCGATCGAGGAAATGATCGCCGATCCGGTGGAAAAGATGGCTGCCCTGCCACGCAAGGCCCATCCGAAAATTCCGGCACCGGTTGATCTTTATGGTGCTGGTCGCGTCAATTCCAAGGGCATTGATCTGACCGATACGACCAAGCTTCTGCCGTTGGCCGAAAAGCTGGCATCGATACAGGGGAAAATCTGGCATGCTGCGCCGCTGATTGATGGCCAGCCTGTTTCGGGCGAGGCGATTGATGTTTTAAACCCGTCAAACCGCAATGAGAAAGTCGGCGAACTGGTTCAGGCCGGTGAAGCAGATGTCGAGGTCGCGATTGTTGCCGCCGCCAAAGGGTATGAAATCTGGAACAAGACCCCGGCTGCGGAACGTGCGGCGTGCCTGCGTCGTCTTGGCGATCTTCTTGAACACAACATGGACGAGTTCATTGCTCTTTGCCAGCGCGAAGCAGGCAAACTGTATTCCGATGGTGTTGCCGAAGTGCGCGAAGCTGTCGATTTCTGCCGTTATTACGCGAACCGGGCAGAAGAAAGCTTCCGCGAGGGCAGTATCCTTGAAGGGCGCGGCATTTTCGTCTGCATCAGCCCTTGGAACTTCCCGCTTGCGATTTTCTTGGGCCAGGTCAGCGCGGCACTGGCGGCTGGTAACGCCGTTATCGCCAAACCGGCCGAACAGACGTCGCTTGTCGCGGCCAAGGCGGCTGAACTTATCCTTGCTGCAGGCGTGCCGGGGGCTGCATTTACGCTGCTGCCTGGCCCGGGCCGTGTGATCGGTAATATCCTGATCAACGATCCGCGCATTGGCGGGGTTGCCTTTACCGGTTCAACAGAAACCGCACAGGTCATCAATCAGGCGTTGGCAAAACGCCCGGGTGTTCCGCTGCCGCTGATTGCTGAAACCGGTGGCCAGAACGCGATGATTGTCGATTCAACTGCACTGCCCGAACAGGTGGTACAGGATGCAATCATTTCCGGCTTCCAGTCCGCCGGGCAGCGTTGTTCGGCCCTGCGTGTTCTGTTCGTTCAGGAAGATATCGCAGACAAGCTGTGCCACATGCTCGTCGGCGCGATGAAGGAACTGCGTGTCGGTGATCCGAAATTCCTTGATATCGATGTCGGACCGGTGATTGACGAAAAATCTCGCAAAACCCTTGTCGCCCATGCAGAACGCATGACCAAAGAAGCAAAGCTGCTTCATGCCTGTGATATTCTGCCGGAATGCGAAAACGGGACGTTCTTTGCGCCGCATTGCTTCGAAATTCCGTCGCTGGATGTTCTGGAACGCGAAGTATTTGGGCCGGTTGTCCATGTGGTGCGTTACAAGGCACGTGATCTGGACAAGGTTCTTGATCAGATCAATGCGTCGGGCTATGGCCTGACGATGGGCATCCATTCGCGTATCGACAGCACCGTGCGCCAGATTTCGCAAAAGCTGCGTGTCGGCAACTGCTATGTGAACCGGAACATGATTGGGGCCGTTGTCGGCGTGCAGCCATTCGGTGGGCAGGGCAAATCTGGCACCGGCCCAAAAGCAGGCGGCCCGCACTATGTCGAACGGTTTGCCAAACCCGCAACCGAGACCGGAAAAAAGGCAGCAGGTAGTGCCGCGATTGCCGATGATCGTTCGCCAATCGTGATCAAGGCGTCGCTGACGGATGATGAATATCGTGCCCTGCAGGTCGCACAGGTCAAATGGCAGGCGACAGACGGCAATGAACGCGTCCGTGTTCTGGAAAATCTTGCCGCCAAATTGGCTGGATCGTCGAAAGGTGATCTTTCGGCAAACGCCGAACTGATCGCAAACTTTGCCGCGATTTCGGAAAACGGCTTTGTTGCACCGACCCGAATGCCCGGGCCGACCGGTGAAACCAACGACCTTTATATGCTTGGCCGTGGTGTTTATCTGGTGCAGGCGGAAAAGGACGCCGAAGCAGCACGTGTCATCCGCCACATCGCTGCGGCACTTGCTGCGGGCAATGCGGTGATCGTTGCCGGGGATCAAAAATGGCTGGTTGAATTTGCAAGCCTAGCGACCGATGCCGGACTGCCGGCAGGGCTGATCCGTGTCGTGGCGTCCAAGGTCGGTATTGCCGTGATGTATGACGGCGATGTGGCTGGTGTTTCCTGTGTCGCACCGCTTGATCGCGTTACCGCCTTCAAACAGCTTCTGGCGAAGCGTGACGGTGCGATCCTGTCGCTGATTTCCGATAGCGGGGCAGACGATGACGGGGGACTGCCTGATGAGGCTTTCCTGCATCGTTTTGCGACCGAGAAAACCGTCACGATCAATACGACGGCTGCGGGCGGTAACGCATCGCTGATGTCTATGGAAGAAAATTGATCCGGTTTATGGAAACCGGAATATCAGGCGTCCGGCAAGCCGGGTGATGAGCCAGCGGATAGCCATATCCGCCACTTGCGGCCGGGGTGAATAACCCCGGTCTTTTTCTTTTCTGGCCGGGGTGTGAATTGCTTCTTGCGTGAAACAGGCTGATGCAATCGTGTTAGGGCTTTTTTTTGTCATAATCGCCTGCGACAAGATGTGCCGGAACCACTGGCAGTTCAGGGCGTTAAAGCTTTATTGCGATCTGCTGTATTAGTGGTTCAGAAGAATTGGAATATGCCGATCCACCGGCATGAGAAGGAGCACAAAGATGATCACGATTTCCCGAGGCTGGCGCAACGCGATGAAGGCTGTTTCGGTATGTGCCTTGCTGGCCACACCGCTTGCGGCCTGTGGACCGTTACAGATGCCGCTGGAAGACCGGACGGGGAATGACCAGTGGCTTGATACCCAGATCAAGTCCGGCATCCTTGGCGAATTCTCCAAGGTCGACCATACCTACCTTATCGATGTAAATGTCGATATCTGGAAGCAGCAGGTGATGGTCACCGGCATGGTCGATTCCAAAGGCAAATATTATGATGTGATGTCGCTGGTCAAACAGGACAGCCGCATCAAGACTGTCTATGACCATCTTGAAGTTGCCGATGCCGCAACCATCGAGGCATATCACAAGGCTGAAGACGAATATGGCAAAAATGCCGTACCCGCGGATTCGGCGACCCAGACCGGCTCTGACGTGTGGATCGAAAGTCAGATCAAGGCCTTGTTATTGGCTGAAAAAGGGGTGAGTTCGGTGAACTACCGCTGGCAGTCTGTAAACAGCATCGTCTACATCATGGGGGATGCCCAAAGCAGTGAGGAGCTCGACAAGGTGTTGTCGATCGTTCGCCGCATCAAGGGTGTCAAACGCGTAGTGAGTCACATCGCGACGGTCTGATCACCTTGTGATTAAATGACTTTTTCAAAATCCCGCACAAATCGGCCGGTTTGTGCGGGATTTTTTTTCAAGCTCTGTTGCAAAAGTGTTTGAAAACTATTCGCATGTAGATTACAGGTGAGGTGCCGTAATTAATAACTGATTGCAATTACGCTGATGTATGTTTGCATTTGTAACGCGATAAAAGAACGTGACGTACGCCGTGCCGCCGAAGAAGGTGGTGCCACCCGTCCCGCAGATGTATTCCGTTTTCATGGTTGTGCCCCGCAATGCGGGAAATGCGCCTGCCATATGCGTGCAGAATTGCTTCAGGCAAAAACCTGCGGCAATTGCGATTGCGATGATGCAGCCGCTGTCACCGCAAATACCGCACCGATTGCCGCCGAATAGGCAGGCACAGCAATTTCATCAGTCTGATAAAAGCCTCCGTAAACGGGGGCTTTTTTTGTTTTGCGGTGATGGAACTATTCGCGGTGCCGTGATGTTGTTTTTTACGAAGTAGCGCTCACAGCCCTCACCCGAATGTTACTTCGGTTGGCTTGTTGTTTTAGTGGCGTGATCAGGATGCAGGCCAACTTGTTCAAATAGTCGTCAAGCGGTCATGATCTGCGCTTGCACCGACTGTTTATACTGCCCCTTTGGACATCTGCATGTGATGGCCAATGCAAAGTTCTTCGGGTTGCGAGCAGACTGATCCGTCTGATCTCACGCACCGGCGCAACATTACATGTCCTACCTTTGCCCCGATGTTGCACCGGATACCTGAAAAGCCGAACCTTGTTTCGGCTTTTCTTTTTCTTTGAGGAAGAGCGCAAAAAAGAACCCTCGCCCAAAAGGGAGAGGGTCAAGAGCTTCGGTACAGGGAGGAAACTCTGAGGGAGGCTCCGAAGCTATTCGACAAAGCTGTTGATGCGTTCGCTTAGTTCCGGGTTCTGAAGGGCGGCCTGGGTGATTTCGTTATATTCCTTGATCGACAATCCTTCATCCCGAATGGCTTGAACCATTTCGGCACTGGCCTGCTGACGGATTTTCTGGACCTCGGCGGGGTTGGCGCTTTTTTGGGCGCGCTTTTGCCATTTGACGTTCAGATCGCGTACCTCGACAGCCGCCGCGGCATACTCTTCTAGTTGTGTATCGCTGTAACTTGTTGCCGGTGCAGCTTGGTCGCTCTGCTGTGGCTGTGTACTTTGGGCTTGGACAGCCGAAATTCCGATCACGGGGCTGGCTGTCCACAAGGCAAATGCGACAGAGGCCAGAAATTTGCGCTTCATGGGGATACCTCTTTGCCGGTTCATGCATGTCGATGCCGGGCTTGATGCCGACCTTCATCTGACGGACATCGCCTGAAGGCAAATGGTTCCATAAAAAATGCATTTTTCCGGAACTTAATGCCGCAACAGGCTGTTGTTGAGGCGTCATGACAAAAGCAAACGACGCAACCGATATCAAATGGCGTATTTCGCGTGAAATACCTCATTTACGCAGGTTTGCGCGTTCTCTGGTCTCTGACCGGGATCGTGCGGATGATCTTGTGCAGGACTGTCTGGAACGGGCAATTCGCAAACACCATCTTTGGCGCCGAACGGGGTCCGTTCGAAGCTGGCTGTTTAAAATTCTCTATAATGTGTTCGTAAATCAGTACCGCAAAAAGATGGCCGAGGTACCGATGGATGACGCGGTGCCGGAACTCTCCGTACCTGCGCGTCAGGAAAAGCGAATGGTCTGCATGGATATCGGACAGGCCCTGGAGAAACTGCCGCCCAATCAGAAAGCCGTCATCCTTTTGATCGCTCTTGAAGGCGTCACCTATGACGAAGCAGCCGAGGTGCTCGATATATCGGTTGGCACGGTCCGATCCAGACTATCCCGGGGGCGCGACAGTTTACGCAGCCTTTACTCCGGGAAAACAAACGTGAAGCTCAGGAGGGTGAAATGATCAAGCCACATGAGCCGGTAAATGAAATAGACCTTCTTGCCTACGCCGATGGGACTCTTGATGGCGATCCCGCGCGCCGAGCAGAGGTTGAAGAATATCTGAAACAACATCCGGAACAGGCCGAACGCATCATCGCCTTCATGCATCAGGATGACGACATTCATCGTTTGTACGACCCTGTACTTGATGAACCGGTTCCCGACAGGTTGCGCGCCGTCCTTGAACAGCCGCAACCAGGCCGTTATGCACAGATGCTTATGCGAACCGGGTTCGCAGCCAGCATTCTGCTTGCGGCCTCCGGGGGCTGGTATCTTGGCCGGACGATCCCGTCAGACGACTTGCCGCAACGCGATAGTATCGCCGCAAGCGCACTTGACGGTTATCGCAACGGCATTGCTTTGTCGGATACCAAAATTTCGTCATCGCAGGCACCTGTTGCGACCGTTCACGCATCGGGGCCGGAATGGTCAAATACCATATCGTCAATGGCAGGCCACATCATGTTGCAAATGCGGGTGCCGGATCTTTCAGCGCAAGGATATCACTTGCAGGAAAACCGTGAAATCGACACAGACGGCGGAAATGCTGTGCAAATCGGTTATGTCAACGACACGGGGGATAAACTTGTCCTGCTGCTTCAGCCACGCTGGAACACGGGCGTTTACGATCTTCGGGTCGATGAACGTGATGGCTTTTCCGTTGCGACCTGGGCCGACGGGCCGATCACGTTCGGACTCGCTTCGGGCATCAAGGCGGGGCAGGCTTATGAGCTGGCCACGTTTATCCGAAAATCAACGCAGTCTGTCGAATTTTCCGATCCTGCGCGCTTGCCCGATATACAGGCCCCCAGACATGCATCAGAACCCGAGGTCGCCCAAAGCGATCCGGTTATCGGTTCCGAAATATCAGGCGGCGTGATCGAGGCACCTGTATTCCGTCAAAACTGACTTGCATGGGGTGTATCGTTCCTGCCCGCCTGTCGTAACAGGCGGGCAGGGTGACAATCAGGACTTCCCGAACCGTTCTTCGGCCAGCCGATCCGCGACAAAGCCGGTCGACAGGTTTTGACTGTCTGCACGTTCAAAGATTTCCCGCACGGTGTCGGCGATGCCTTCGATATGCTTGTTGGTTTCGGCTACGGGCTTGCCTTCGCGGCAATAGTAAACTTCAACCACGCCCCCGGCATTGATCACATAATCCGGTGCATAAAGAATGCCTGCCTCGCGCAGCATCTCGCCGTGGCGATCTGCTTCAAGCTGATTGTTGGCTGCTCCGGCGATGATACGGGCGCGGATTTTATCAATGCTGCGATCATTGACGACCCCGCCCAGCGCGCAAGGGGCCAGAACATCCGCATCGGTATAAAGGATTTCGTCAACGGAAACGGTGGTGGCACCGAATTCGTCAACCGCCCTGTTAACGCTGTCCGTATTCAGGTCTGAAACGACCAGACGCGCGCCCGCCGCATGCAGCATCCGGCAAAGGTGATATCCGACATTGCCAAGTCCCTGAACCGCAACGCGCAGACCCGCCAGATCTTCATGACCGTTTTTGAACCGGACTGCTTCCTTCAGGCCGATGAACACGCCATACGCGGTAAAGGGTGACGGATCGCCAGTTCGCGCCGGGTCTTTGCCGTCATTGATCCCGCCGACATGCTGGGTCTGGCTTGCGATCTGTTCCATGTCTGCGGGGCTGGTGCCGACATCTTCGGCGACGATGTATCGCCCACCGACCCGTTCCACGGCACGGCCCATGGCACGAAACAGTTCAGGAGTTTTTTGGCTGCGCGGGTCACCTATGATGACCGACTTCCCGCCGCCAAGCGGCAGATTGGCAAGGGCTGACTTATAGGTCATGCCGCGTGACAGTCGCAGCACATCGTGAATGGCTTCCTGTTCCGATGCATAAGGCCACATGCGACATCCGCCCAGCGACGGGCCAAGATTGGTATTGTGCACGGCAATAATGGTTTTCAGACCGGTGTCGGGATCACTGGCAAAAACAACCTGTTCATGGCCGTCAAATGCAGTGTCGGAAAAAACGTTCATCCTGGTGTCGCCTCCTGGCGCAAGCTCGTTATTCTGCAAGGGTGGGTCCCTTGTTATCCCTTTATGTTTGACGCCGCGGCCATTTGATCAATTTCAAAATCGCGTCTGGGTTAAAAAAGACCGTTTCCATAAAACGGGCGACAAAAGATGGAATTTTGTGATCGTGGGGACGGTGCTTTGAAATAATCTTTCGCGTACGGAAATCCGAATTTAAAGGGTAATCGCCATTTCATCTATCGACTGTTTCGCGTCGGGTGCGCTTTTATCGATATGAACGGCACCCGAAAAACCTGCATTCCTGATAAGAAATGCCGCGAAATCGGTAAAATTGCACTGCCGCAAAAATCCATGCTGCATCGCAGAATTGCGCGGTTTTGGCCCCTGCCATGCAAAACCGGCACACTTCAATCCGGATCAATTCAATTAAATATGGAATCCAGCCGGACGATTTACGGCTCGTTAAGCCACTTGTTCCACACTCGTGGTTGGGCATTTCATTTTTATGAAATTCCCGGTTCAGGACAAAGCGACGTCTGGGCGGACGTCGCAGGCAAAAGTAAGGAGACCGGGCGGACATGTCTGCTTTTACAGACCCACGCCAGACCGTTTATCAGGTTGAATTGCACAACCAGGCCGTTCGTGAATGCGTCAAAGAAAATCGTTCCCACGAGGTTTTTGACGATCGCTGGGCGGATGTGCAGACCCACGAAGTTGCAGCCAAGGACGAATACAAGGCACTTGCCATGATCGAAAACACCTATCCGTCGTGTGACGGTTTTGTTGTCGATCACGTCAAACGCCGTGACTAACCGGCACAACGGGATTTCCGGCCAGCGGCCAAAACAACAAGGGCGGGTTTTACCCGCCCTTGTTGTTTGATACGATGAAGTCAGGTCTTATCTGGCAAGTGCCCGATCAAGGAAATCAAGCCGGTCCTGTCCCCAGAACATCTCGCCATTGGCAAAATATGTCGGAACGCCAAAGATATTGTCGGCCTTTGCCGCCTCGCAATTGGCGTCATAGATTTTGGCGACGGACGGATAATCGGCATGTTCAAGATATTCGCCGGATAGACCATTCTTGATCAGGGCCTCGCGAACGACTTGGGGCTCTGCAATATTTCGATCCCTAAGCCAGATATCCCCCATCAGCGTTTCAATCAGTCCCGTCGGGTCCTTGCCTTCGTCCTGAACTGCGATAATGGTGCGGGCCGCCAATGTTTCATCCACCGGGAACGAGGCGGGCTGCAAATTGATCGGAATATTCAGAAAGTCCGCCCAGCGCTTCATCTCGACCATGCGATATTCCTGACGCGGTTTTGGACGCTGTGCCAGCGGAACACCGCCGCCATGCTGCCATACATCCGCAGCCCGGCAGGGTTTGTGGATTATCGGGGTGTTATGTTTGCGCGCGATTTCGACAACGCGACGAAAACCGAAAAACGACCAGGGCGACTGAACAAAGAAATAGTGGATGATCGGGGTCGACATTCAAAGCCTCCGGGGGCTGCGTGTCAGCAGCACATTGTTTTACAACAATGCCAGAGTGCACGATCTGCTCTGTCACCGTCAAATGATCAGACGGCACATCCCGGATTTGTGATGAAGCCGCGGATTAATAATCCAGCCACCAGCTGTATTCACCCAATCCACCCAGAACAACCCCGTCAAATCCAAGTTTCATGATACCGCCAAGATAACTGTTCTCGCTGCCGAACAGAATGTTCTGCCACGCCTGTGACCAGTAATAGACATGGTGTTCCTGACCCCAGCGCGCATCAAGGTTGCCCTCGCCAATAAATTCGGGGCTACCTGCACGCCAGTTGTTCTGCCAGTAATAGCGATAGGTTTCTGCCGTTCCGATATTCAGATAGGCCAGAATGGTGCGCGGCGTGCCAACCTTTTTGTAGCGCAGCCGTTTCATGTCCTCGTAAGTCAGCGGGATCGTACCGCGATGGAACGGGTCAATGATCAAGACATCGTAATTGGTGTCGATCATCGCGTTGATAAATGCTTCCTTGGTTCCGTACGGCGAACTGTCGAGCACAATCCCGTAATTCTTCGCATCACGAATATTGTCAATGACATGCGGATTGGCGCCGATTGGCGTGCGCGGCACCTTTGCCAATGTTGAAAGCTGCTTATCAGGCGGTGGGGCTGCGTAATAAAGGGCATCCAGACCGCTTAACTTTTGGCGCGCCGCCTGTTGTGCCTCGCTTTTATCGGTATAATCGAGCGCAAAATATTCAAGCCCTGCCGTCTTCAGACGTTCCAGATAGCCTAGGATATATTTGGTTTCCTCGCTATCGGTGGGTTCACCATATGTGTCGTAACCATAAAATGGTGCTTCGATCATGATACCGTCAAGTGCACGCAAATAGTTGCGCGCCGGTTCTGCAGTACCGCGCGATGCAAACAATGTGGTTTCAAGATATTCGGTCAGCTCCAGTCCGTTTAACGCAATGATTGAAAAGTCACTGCGATAGGACTTTGCCCATCGGCTGAGCTGGATGACAAGATTGCGCATTTCATCGGCGAACTGAACATCTGGCTTTTCGGTTCCGGTTGCCTCGTTCCGGTTGCCCGGTGCACTCAGGCTATTCGGGGGCGGTACAAAGGGCTCAAGCTGCTGGGCACTGGCGCTGTTTGCAATCGGCATGGCGCTGGCAAACAGGATGCCACAGGTTGCAAGGACGAATTTCCACCGAGAGCCGAACAGTAATCTTTTGGGCTCTCTGGAACGATCATCCATGATCGGATTCCACACTTTTCGCCAGCCTGCTTCTGCCATTATGACCTTGCCTTTACCTGCTGTCGTGACAGGATGCCCTCGACATGGTCTGCTATTGCAAGGCATGCCGTCAATCCCGGTGATTTAATGCCATAGAGTATTACCAAGCCATCAATGCCGTGTTTATCGCGATCAGAAATCAGAAAATCGCGCGCGGCTTCGCCTGGTGCCTGAATTTTCGGTCGGACACCGGCATAGCCGGTTTGCAGGGCATTTTCGTCTAGTGCCGGATAATATTTACGAATGGCTGCTGCAAACCCGGCGCGTTTTTCTTCGGGCACGTCATAGTTCGGTTCTTCAACCCAGGTAACGTCCGGGCCAAAACGTGCCTGTCCGCCCAGATCAAGGGTCAGATGAATTCCAAGCCCGGCCTGTTCTGGTGCTGGATAAATCAGGGTGGAGAAGGGTGCCTTGCCCGAAAGCGTGAAATAGCATCCGCGTGCGTAATGCTGTGGCGGAATACTTGGTTCTGGCAGGCCGGTAAAATTATGTGCCAGCGTCTGGCTGTGCAGGCCCCCCGCAATCAGAAGCTCTGCACAGGTCAGGCTCATTTCCTGACCGTCGCGATCACGCGTGTCGATGGTGAAAATGCCGTTTTCGAATTTCGCGGCCACGACATCGGTATTAAGCGCTAATGTCGCCCCGCCTGCTTCGGCTTCCCCCAGCAGGGTGACCATCAGCTGATGGGAATCGACAATTCCGGTCGACGGGCTTTCAAGTGCGGCCACACAATGGAGTGCCGGTTCGCGCCTTGTTGCTTCATCCCCGTCCAGCCACACAAGGTCATTCACCCCGTTTTCGCGTGCCCGTTTCTCGATATCACGTAAGGCGGGGATTTGATCCTCGTGGGTGGCAACAATCAGTTTGCCGGTGCGTTTGTGATCAATGCCGTTTTCGGCACAGTATTGATAAAGCATGTCCCGCCCGGCAACGCAGAATTTCGCCTTCAGACTGTCTTTCGGATAGTAGATGCCCGCATGAATGACTTCGCTGTTACGTGCACTGGTTTCGGTTCCGATTGCATCGTGGCGTTCAATGATCAGAACTTCCCGGCCGGTTTGGGCCAAGGCACGCGCACAGGCAAGGCCAACAACGCCAGCGCCGATGATGACGGTTTGAATATCGGTGGTCATATTGGAAAAACTGTCCGGGACTTATGAGTTGAGTTGACGGAAATAAACGGCCTGGCCCTGATTGTCCTGACCTTCGCCGGTAACGCTACCTGGATCTTCGCTGGTATAATGGCCACGCGCGGAGGCCCCGTCATCGCAGAACACATACCAACTGCCAAATGGCAACGTGCCGCTTTGATAGGCCCCGCCATCATGACGCCAGATGCCTTCACAATGGCGAAGGTCGCTGTCAATAATCATCGTGCCTTCGCCCGAAGGCTGATCAAATTTAAGCATCCCCTGACCGCGCGACCCTTGCCAGTTGCTGCTGATCGGCAGACCTTCGGGCGGGGTGTTTACGGCATTGCTGTCGGGAAGAGGCGTTGCGGATGGGGTTTCCACAATTTCTGGGACAGCCTGCACGGGAGGGCGCGCAACCCCCTCTGGAAGCTGTATATCAAACCGGACAAAGAAGTTGGCACCATAAAGCTGGGCGTCTACCGCATCAAGTTTCTGGGGCGGTGGTGTAAAGTCTGTCATGGTCTGGCGCGACAATGGGTCACAATAATATCCAAGCAGGCGACTGCCGCGTGTTGTCGGGGTATCGGGGTTCCATTGCCCAACAAACGATACACACTGTGATCCTTCGCGAATAAACGGCGTCATTGCAATTGGGCCGTATCGGGTATCCTGTGTGAAATTATCACCGTTGGCAGTGCTGCGACCACGTAACCCGTCGAACATTTCCAAAAGCTGCTCGGACGGCATTTCATTGTTGAATGCAAAACCCGGGGCAGATGTCGAAAAAACGCTTTCGAGAAACAGATCGCCAGCAGCACCTTTCAGGCTGCCTTCTGCCGCCGGGGACAGCCAGCGACCAACGAATACGGTATTGTTTTCACGATATTGTCTCAGAAAGACGGCGTTAACCGGCATGTCCGATTTAAATGAAAGTGGACTTTGGTCTGCTGGGATTTGTTCGAATCCGCCGGTATCCTGCGCATTTGCAGGCACCATACCAATCATCATCAAAGTGCCGGCCACTACGCCGCCCAACAGGGCCCCCCGATTGGTCACTTTGCGTCCTTCCTTCATGTTATTGCTGGGGAAATCACTTTTCCCTACTCCTATCTTTACCTGTACGGTGATAGATTGGCTAGGGTCCAGTAGACAACTCGCTGTCGATGAAATTCTTTGTTCTTGATTTTTACGGGCAAAGACGGTCATTGGGGTGAGGGTTTTTGTGACCCTGGGGACAGAAAATTGCCTGAATAACGGAGCAAACTGCAATGACGGTGCAAGAGACCGGCGCAACCGGGGAAAGCGCAGGCCAACAAACCGCTACCGCCAAACAGCCAGGTGCGAAGCGCGCCCATGTGATCGTGATTGGCAACGAAAAGGGCGGATCAGGAAAGTCGACCACGGCGATGCACTTGATTGTATCGCTGATGAAAATGGGTTTTTCCGTTGGATCGCTTGATATCGATGCCCGTCAGGGAACGCTGACCCGCTATGTTGAAAACCGCATCTCATTTAATGCGCAGAAAAAGCTGAAGCTGCCCGTTCCGGATCATCGTCCGATTTACCGTAGCGAACTTGAAGACGGCAATGCCGCCAAGCTTGACGAGCGTGACCGCTTTACCAGGGCGCTGGGCGAATTGGTCATGAGCTGCAATTTCGTGGTCATGGATTGCCCTGGCAGTGACAACTACCTGTCGCGTCTTGCGCATTCCTGTGCCGATACGCTGGTCACCCCGATCAATGACAGTTACATTGATCTTGATATGCTGGCGCGTATTGATCCCGATACCCTTGATATCAAGGGACCCAGCATCTATGCCGAAATGGTTTGGGATGCCCGTAAACGTCGTGCCGCGGTCGATGGCGGCACCATTGACTGGATCGTTATGCGGAATCGCTTGTCGCATCTTGATGCGCGTAACAAACGTGATATCGCCGAAATCGTCGACAAGCTGGCGGCCCGCATACGCTTCCGTGTTGCGCCGGGCTTTGGCGAACGCGTGATCTACAGGGAATTGTTCCTGAAAGGTCTGACGTTGCTGGACCTTCGCGAGAAGGGGGTTGGCATTCCGCTTAGCATGTCGCATATGGCAGCCCGGCAGGAAGTCCGTGCCCTGCTGGAAATAATCGGCTTCACACCGGCGGACGGTGAAGAGTTGCCGATCTGATATAAGCGCCCCTATATCAGGATGATCGTACACTTGCGTACCCTGAAAACTGGTTGGTGCCCGTGCCTGAAAACAAAGCAACACCCGAAACACAAGCCAAGCAGCAAAGCCGTGTTGCGTCTGATACGTCAAGCCATACGGACGTAACCGCCTTTGTGAGGCAGGCCCGTACATTGGCGACGGTTGCCCCGGCTTCCGGTCCGGCACAGGGACGATTGATCTTTGCGATGGATGCAACGGCCAGCCGTCAACCAAGCTGGGACAGTGCTGCGGTTCTGCAGGCTGAAATGTTCGATGCTGTTGCTGGAATTGGCAGCACGCTGGACATTCAGCTTGTTTTTTTCCGCGGTATTTCGGAATGCAAGGCAAGTGCCTGGTATCGGGATGCGGCACGGTTGCGTGACTCCATGACAAAAGTTACCTGCCGGGCCGGGCATACGCAGCTTGCGCGTGTGCTTGGTCATGTCGAAGGGCAGGCGCGCGATAAAAAGATCAATGCCTTGATTTATGTCGGTGATTGTCTTGAGGAAGATATCGATAATCTTGCCGGTTTGGCAGGACAACTGGCGTTGAAAGGCATCAAGGCATTCATGTTTCAGGAAGGCTATGACCCCACGGCCGAGAGAGCCTTCCGCGAGATTGCCCGGATCACCGGTGGTGCGTTTGCCCGTTTTGATGCCAGTGCGGCGGATCGTTTACGAGATCTGCTTGGCGCCGTTGCGAGTTACGCGGTTGGCGGCATTAACGCGCTTGAAGAATACGGCAATAAAACATCATCGCAGGACGTCAAACTGCTGGGTTCTCAGTTACGGAAATCCCGATAATGCAATGGTTCTTGTTGGGGATAGGGCTTTTCGTCGCTGCCGGATTTATCATCAGATGGTTATCGTCAGCCGAGCCAAAGGACATCAGAAAGATCGGGTTGTGGGTCGTTGTCCTGCTGCTGGGCGGGCTGGCAGCATGGTTGCTTCTGACCGGAAAGCTCGCCGCCATGGTTGCCGCCCTTGTTGCTGCCATACCCTTCCTCGTTAGAATCCTCAAAATCGGCTTAATGTGGCCATTATTGCGCAGGATGTTCGGTTTTGCCCGGTCATGGGGCGGCAGTGGAGGTCGATCAGGACCCTCGTCTGCCGGTTCGGGCCGGGTATCTGAAATAAAAACGGATTATCTGCATATGTATCTTGATCATGATAGTGGCCAGTTGGGCGGCACGGTGGTGCAGGGCACAATGGCCGAGCGTGATCTGGATACACTCGGGCTTGACGAGCTGCAGGCACTTTATGATGACTGTTGCGGTGCACAAGATCAAAGCCAGACAGTTCTGGAAACCTATCTGGAGCGTCGTCCGGATTGTTCGGGATGGCAGAACTGGCAGGCATCCCGGGATGCGAACAATAATGGAAACGGCAGGGCCGGAAACGATAGCGAGCAAGCTGGCAGCGGATTTCGCAGCGGAGAAATGAATGCAGGCGAGGCCCGAAAAATCCTGGGTGTTTCAGAAGGAGCAACCCGCGAGGATATCAATCGGGCTTATCAGGTCTTGATCAAGGCGGTCCACCCGGATCATGGCGGATCAGATTATCTTGCATCCAAAATCAATGCAGCCCGAAGCCTCCTGTTACAGCTTTGTAAAGATTGAACTGAACAAACAGCGCGTTCGCTTGATCCGCGTTCTTGAAATGTGGCAGAAGCATAAGATTGGCCGAATGCGGATGAGGCGGATATGACGCGGTCAAAACAGAGGAAAAGAGGCATGTCGAAGCGAATCAAGAAGGCTGTATTCCCCGTGGCGGGTATGGGGACCCGTTTTTTGCCAGCAACCAAGGCAATGCCCAAGGAAATGTTGCCGGTGGTGGACAAGCCGCTGATTCAGTATGCCGTTGAAGAGGCGATCGCGGCAGGCATCGAAGAATTCATTTTCGTAACCGGTCGCGGCAAAACCGCGATTGAAGACCATTTTGACCGTTCCGCAGAACTTGAAGCAATCCTGATGGAGCGCGGCAAGCATGATGCGCTGGAAACCTCGCTTGCGATGATCCCGGAAAACGGTCGTGTGACCTATACCCGTCAGGGCAATCCGCTGGGGCTTGGTCACGCCGTTCTGTGTGCGAAATCTCTTGTCGGTGACGAGCCTTTCGTCGTCTTGCTGGCAGATGACCTGATCCAGTCAAACGTGCCCTGCATGAAGCAAATGGTCGAAAGTTATGGCCGCACGGGTGGCAACATGGTTGCCGTTATGGACGTCCCGCGCGAGGAAACCCAGCGTTACGGTGTGCTTGAAGTCGAAGGTACCAACGGTCGTCTGGTCAGCGCATGTGGCATGGTCGAAAAACCGAAACCCGAAGACGCACCATCAACCCTGTCGGCCATTGGTCGCTATATTCTTGATCCGGGCATCTTTGACACCCTTGAAAATATTCCGCGCGGGGCTGGTAACGAAATCCAGTTGACCGACGCACTGGCCGCCATGATCGGAAAAGTACCTTTCTATGGCTATCGCTTCGAAGGCCGTCGTTTTGACTGCGGTAACAAGATCGGCTTCCTCAAGGCGACCATGTCCTTTGCGCTCGCACGCGAAGACATGCGCGACGACGTTCGCAATCTCATTCACGAGTTCGCCGAAGGCGAAGCCGCAGAATAACAGATACCAATTTCAAATATGCTGGCAGGAGCCGGGACAGACTCCTGCCAGCTATCATCACTACCAGGGTAAAAATTCATGCGCGTAGCAATGATCGGTACCGGATATGTGGGGCTCGTTTCCGGTGCCTGTTTCTCGGAGTTCGGCACAGAAGTCATTTGTGTGGACAAGGACGAAAACAAGATAGCCCGTCTCGAAGACGGCATCATGCCGATCTACGAACCGGGGCTGGATGTTCTTGTCGAAAACAACGTGAAAGCCGGGCGCCTGAAATTCACTACCGATCTTAAGGAAGGGGTGAAAGGTGCCGAGGCAATCTTCATTGCAGTCGGAACACCGACCCGCCGTGGTGATGGTCACGCCGATCTCAGCTACGTTTATGCTGCTGCCGAAGAAATTGCCGACGCTATCGAAGGCTTCACCGTCATCGTGACCAAATCGACAGTACCTGTGGGCACGGGTCGTGAAGTCGAACGTATTATTCGTGAACGCCGTCCGGATGCGGAGTTCGCCGTGGTTTCCAACCCTGAATTCCTGCGCGAAGGATCGGCAATCGGTGATTTTATGCGCCCGGATCGTGTGGTCATCGGGACAAGCGATGAACGCGCACGAGACGTCATGCGCGACTTGTATCGCCCGCTTTATCTGATCGAAACACCGATTGTTTTCACCACGCGTGAAACGTCGGAAATGATCAAATACGCAGCTAACACTTTCCTAGCCGCCAAAATCACGTTCATCAATGAAATTGCCGACCTTTGTGAGAAAGTTGGCGCCGATGTCCATGATGTGGCGCGCGGGATTGGCCTTGATGGCCGCATAGGAAAGAAATTCCTGCATCCAGGGCCGGGTTACGGCGGGTCATGCTTCCCGAAGGATACCCTGGCATTGGTTCGCACTGCGCAGGAACATAATAGCCCGTTGCGCATTATTGAAACTGTGGTCGATGTGAATGCGCGGCGCAAAAAAGCCATGGCCGACCGCGTCATTTCGGCTTGCGGCGGCTCGGTTGCTGGTAAAACCATCGGCATCCTTGGTCTGGCCTTCAAACCAAACACCGATGATATGCGTGATGCGCCAAGCCTTGATATTGTTCCTGCCCTGATTGCTGCCGGTGCAACGGTTCGGGCATTCGACCCGGAAGCCATGGAGGAATCCAGAAAGCTTCTTGAAGACATCTTTTACTGTGAAAGCGCCTATGAAGCACTTGAAGGTGCCGACGCGATGGTGGTCCTGACCGAGTGGAACGAGTTCCGCGGCATGGATCTGGATCGCATCAAATCAACCTTGAAACACCCGATCGTGGTGGATTTGCGAAATGTATATGACCCCGCTGAAATGGCAGAACAGGGTTTCAGCTATTCCTGCATCGGGCGAGCATCAATCGGAGGCTAAGTTAGAATATGACCATCTCTGCCGGACACAATTTTGATCCTTCCGTATTGCGCGAATATGATGTGCGCGGTGTCGTGGGCGAAACCCTGCACGCGGCCGATGCGCTTGCTCTTGGCAAGGCATTCGGTACCAAGGTGCGCCAGTCTGGCGGGAAACGTGTTGCCGTTGGCCGGGATGGACGTCTGAGTTCGCCCGAACTGGCAAGCGCCCTTGTCGAAGGGATTGCGTCGACGGGCTGCGATGTGGTTCGGATCGGGCGTGGACCAACCCCGATGCTGTATTTTACGGTTTATGATCAGAAAACCGACGCCGGCATCATGGTGACCGGTTCGCATAATCCGTCAAATTACAACGGTTTCAAGATGCTCAATGCCGGGCAATCGGTGTTTGGCGAAGCCATTCAGGAACTGGGCCGGATTGCCGCCTCGGGTGATTTCGAAACCGGAAATGGCGCAATCAGTGATATCGACATCGAAGATCGTTATGTCGAACGTTTGCTGGCCGAGCTGGATTGCGATGTTGCCAGGCCGATGACAATTGTCTGGGACTGTGGCAATGGTGCTGCGGGCGACGTGGTTCGCAAACTGACCGCAAAGCTTCCGGGCAACCACCATCTGCTGTTTGACGAGATCGATGGCACTTTCCCAAACCATCACCCGGACCCGACGGTCGAGGCCAATCTGGTCGATCTGAAGGCCAAGGTGGCATCGCTGAATGCGGACTGGGGCGTTGCCTTTGACGGTGACGGTGACCGTATCGGTGTTGTTGACGGGCTGGGCCGTGTTTTGTGGGGCGATCAGCTGCTGCAGATTTATGCCGCCGACGTTCTCGGGCGCCTGCCGGGCGCATCGATTATTGCCGATGTCAAAGCCAGCCAGACACTGTTTGACGAGGTTACCCGTCTTGGCGGCAACGCCATCATGTGGAAGACCGGCCATTCACTGATCAAAACCAAAATGGTTGAATCAAAAGCGCCGATTGCCGGTGAAATGAGCGGCCATATCTTCTTTGCCGAGCGTTACTATGGCTATGATGATGCGATGTATGCTGCTGTGCGGCTGTATCGCATTCTGGTCCAGAGCGGCAAAAGCCTTGATGATTGGCGCGATGCCATGCCCGTGGCGGTCAATACCCCGGAAACCCGTATCGACTGCCCGGATGATCGCAAGTTCGCCCTGATCGAAGAGGTGCGTGGTCGCTTGTCCGAAGCCGGTGCCGAAGTCAGCGGCATTGACGGCGTTCGCGTCAGCACCGATGACGGCTGGTGGCTGCTGCGTGCATCCAACACCCAGCCTGCAATCGTCGCCCGTTGCGAGGCTGCCGATGAAAACGGTCTGAAGCGGCTGAAAACGCAAGTCACCGCTCAGCTTCAAAAAAGCGGTCTGTCCTCCGATGATTTCTTTGCATCGGGTGGTGGCCACTAGGCTGTTCTGATCAGGACGATAAAAAAAAGCCCGCTGAAGCAATTCAGCGGGCTCTTTGATGTTTATGTCCGGAATATTATCCCGCGTCACCGGCGTTAACCGGGATGCATGCGACCTTTTCCTTGCGAAGGGCAGCACAGGCACTGCGCGCTTCCTGTTCGCCACCAAATCCAAGCAAACGGGCGCGGTAAACAATGCCGGATCCGTTGCTTTGCTGTTCAACCGCCGCACGGGTCAGGCGCAGAACATCGGGTGCTGTGCGTGCCGCGGCAAGGACGGCTTCCTGTGCGCGTCGCTGATCGCTAAATGCACCAACCTGAATGCCCCAGCCGCCAGTTTCAGGCGAAAGGCGGGCAACAACCGTTTCAGTGTCGATGCGGCCGGGCTGTTCAACCTCGTTCGCATTGTTCTGTTTGGCCATCAAAAGCTGTGTATCAGCCGGAAGAATTTTGCCATCGGGGCTGATGCGAGGACGCGGCGCGATGATCTCGCCATCTTTCTTGAGGTCAAGATACGCCTGATCAAGAAGCTTCTTCATCTGGTCATCGCGCGACCGGGCCGTCCGGCCACCAAAGACAACACCAATCAACCGGCGGCCATTGCGATTGACCGAGGCTACAAGGTTAAAGCCCGACGCATTGATATAGCCGGTCTTGATCCCGTCGGTTCCGTAGTAGGACGCCAGAAGGTTGTTATGGTTGCCATAAGTACGCTTGCCATAGCTGAACTTCTGGGTGCTGAAATAATGGTAATAGTTGCCGTAATCCTTCCGCAGCGACACGGCAAGGCGGATCATATCGCGCGCCGTGGTCAGCTGGCCGCGGTTCGGAAGACCCGATGCATTGCGGAAGGTGGTGTTTTTCATACCGATCTGACGCGCCTTGGCTGTCATCATCTGGGCAAACTTTATCTCGGTCCCGCCAAGATGTTCGGCGACTACAACGGCAATGTCATTTGCCGATTTCGTCACGAGCGCCAGAATGGCATCTTCGACCGAAATTTTTTCACCGGGCTGAAGACCAAGTTTCGAAGGCGCCTGGCCCCATGCACGTTTGGAAACTTCCATGCGGGTCGAAAGCGATACCTTGCCGGAATCAAGTGCATCAAACAGCATGTAAAGCGTCATGATCTTGGTCAGTGACGCCGGATAAACTTTATGATCGGCGCGATATTCATGCAGAATATCGCCGGTTTCGGCATCGATAACCATCGCGGTATAGGTACGCGCCATCGCAGCCGGCGTTGTAAACACAACAGCAGCAATGATCAGCATCATCACGGACAGGGCACAATAAATCCTGCGACCTTGCAATTGCCAGATCGATTGACTTTCATCAGTTCTAACGGTGGCCATCGCTTTTGGCCCAAGACGGGTCTTAAAACGCATTTGACGGGCTCGGCTTTACGGTGATCCCCAAGACGAAATATGATCAGTATCTCATCACGGCATTAAAAAAATGCTTAACACGTGTCCCGATAAACTGATTTGCCGCCTTGTTGCGGTCTCATTTTTTCGTCAGTCTCAATTTATATCCGGCAAAAGGTTAAAAATCGAGGATCGAATGCGTAAAAAAATAATGTCTGTTGTCAGTAAGATAAGAACAAAATCATCAATTTTAAGAGGAAGTGCCCTTTCTGCAGCCGGACTGATTGCTCTTTCAGCATGCAGCTTTACCGGTACAAGCGATATCGAAAATCCCCTGGTGCGCAAGGGAACCTGGTTCTCGTTTATCAATGCGGATGACATTCGAACCGCCTGTTCTGCCGGGGACGCAGAAGGACGGATTCGCCTTGTCTACAATGCTGATTATTATAAGGAAACGCGCAGCTACGATCTTATTCCCAAGAACGGCGCAGAGCAGTTTGAAATGGTGTCACGGATATTTGGTCCGCTTGACGTCAGCGAGGTGAATGTCGAGGTAACAGCACCTCTTGGTGCTTTCGGTGGTACAGAATCGCGGGAAAACCTGTCGCGCGGGCAATATCTTGCCCTAACCGACGCGCTTCAGTCCGACGGTTTCGGATATCAAAGCCGTGACGGATTGCGCCTGCATTCCGACGACTATTACTGGGTTGCGATCGGATGTTCGTCACAAAACATCACGCTGGCAGCCTGGACGTCTGCCAAGGACGATTTGCGCGCTTTGACTTTCCCGAATGTGCTGGAAAATCTTTCGGGGTTGGAGAAACCATTGCCCCAGCCGCCAGCATTCGGCACGCCAAAGCAGCCTGATCCGTTTTACAGCAAGAATGACAAGCAGGCCGAGTCTCGCTATTTCTATCGCACGGTTCGCGGAAATCAGCTGCGATAAGAATTTTCAGGGCAAATAACACCAACAAAAATGGCACGTGATATCATGTGCCATTTTTGTTTTCATGACTGCTGAATATAAGGATTAGCGTAACTTTCCATCTAAGCAATTGAACGAAATCCGGTTTTTGAAAATCGATTTTCGTGGTTACAGATCGTCAGGTTCATCGGCACCGATTAACGTGATCCTTCAAATAAAAATGTCACCAAAGCCACCTTGACGAGGTGAGGTTGTTCCATCTAGGGTTATGTTGCGATGCAGCATTAATTTGAATGCCAAGCCCAGTCCTAGGAGGTCGACACATGGTGACTCCTCGCAAAAAAACTGCGCCCGGTTCAGCTAAAACAACCCGAACCAAAACCTCACCTCGTGCAAAGACAGCACAGAAAACGCCTTCCGGTGTTAGCAAAAAGTCGACTGCAGCCCCGGCAAAGGCCGCGGCAGTCGAAATTACCGAAAGCCCGGCGGCGCGTCCAAAGCGTGTGGTCACAACTTCTAGTGCGCTGGAAGCAGAAGCCTTGCGTCAGACCCCCATGGAAGAACCGCCAAAGGCTGTGGCCAAGACATCGAAACCCGATGATGTGAAGCCGGAGACAAAGAAAGCATCCTCTGCCGCGTCACAGAATACTGCGGCCCCGGCGAAGGCCGAGGAGGCGGTAAAACCCGCTGAGACAGAAAACAAGGCTGAGGCGAAACCGCAAGCAAAACCTGAACCGGCAAACGATTCGCAGACAAAGGCAGCCGTGACCGACATTGATGCCAAAAGTTCCCCGTCAAAGGGGCGCACATCCACCGGGGCCACGTCGGCAAAGGCCAAGGAAGAAGTTTCGACAAGTCCCAAGCCTGCCAGCCGCCCCAAGGTCATTGCCAAGTCGAAAAAGCCCGCTGTTTCGACTTCAAAAACAGCAGGCACATCCAAATCGTCCGTTTCTGGCAATAAGGCGCCTGCTGCCGCTGCCCAAACGGCTCAACCTGTAAAGAAGGCTACGATCGTGACAGAGGAACAGAAACCGGCTGCCACTGTTAAATCGGCTACGGTGGCGAAGGCTGCGCCGAAGGATAACCCAACTGAGAAAGCCACTGTTGAGGTCAAGGTCACGGCAAAGCCGGCAACTGCCGCTGCCAAGGTCGATGCCCCTGATGTGACTGCATTTGGCATGATGACGCTTGAGCCGTTCGCGGAGCTCTGGAAGGCACCCGAAGTCGATGCCATGGTTGCCGCGACCCAGGATGCTTTCGAAGGCAGCATGACCGCTGCCAATGATGTTATCGCCCAGATGGCCGAAAAGTTCACCGAACAGGCAGATGTGTTTTCCGATGCCGGTACGCATATGATGGCCAGATACGAAGAACTGATCGAGACGCAGCAGAAAAGTCTCGATGGCGTTTGGCAGATGTCGACCGACCTGATGGAAAAAAGCGGTTCATTCGGGGCTGAACTGGTTTCCTGGGCGCAACGCGAAATGGATGCTTCGCAGGCTGACCTCGAAGCGCTTGCAAAGGTTGGAAGCCTCTCTGAACTGCAGGAACTGAACGAGCGTATCTTTAAACGCTATGTCGAATCCGGCATGTCGGAGGGCGAGAAAATTCAGAAAATGATGTTTGCAGCCTTTTCCGACGGGTTTGCCGCAATGAGCAAAGCCGCAGGAGTGCCGCTTAAATAAGCGCACCTGACGCAGGGCAAGGTTTGCTGCATTAACGTACCGGAACGGACATGGTCGGCGGATCATGTCCGTTTTTTTGTTTTTGCACTGATATTTACGGCAAAACCGATGAAGTTTTGCTGATGATCTTGCACCGCGTCAATCTCGGCCTACATGAATTTGGGATGAGGTTAATAAGCGTTTTGTCGCTGCGGACTTTGAAACAGATGTTCAATGACCTATCATGGAGACAATGCAGAACAAAAGGGTTCCGGTAAGCAGATTATGAGTGAACAGGACAATGACGGTGGTGGTCTCCCGAACACGGGGATCGTAACGAAGACACGGCCAAAGACGAAGAAGCCGTCCATGTACAAGGTGCTGTTGCTGAATGACGACTACACCCCCATGGAATTCGTTGTCCATGTGCTTGAACGGTTCTTTGAAAAAGGCCGGGAAGAGGCGACCGCGATTATGCTTCAGGTTCACCGCAAGGGGGTCGGGGTATGTGGTGTCTTTACCTATGAAATTGCGGAAACCAAGGTCAACCAGGTCATGGATCTGGCGCGGCAAAACCAGCACCCGCTGCAGTGCACGTTAGAGAAGGAGTGAAACATGCTCTCACGTAACCTTGAAGAAAGCTTACATCGTGCGCTGGCTTATGCGTCTGAACGGCGTCATGAATACGCAACGCTGGAACATCTTCTGTTGTCACTGACCGAAGATCAGGATGCGTTGTCGGTGCTGAAGGCCTGCCGGGTCGATGTTGACCGTCTGCGTTCGGATTTGCTGGAATTCGCCGATAGCGAACTTTCCGGGCTGATCAGTGCGCGTCTGGTCGATCCCAAGCCAACGGCCGGGTTCCAGCGCGTGATACAGCGCGCAGCCATTCATGTTCAATCCTCCGGACGTGAAGAAGTCACCGGGGCGAATGTGCTGGTCGCGCTGTTTTCGGAACGTGAATCGCACGCGGTTTATTATCTGCAGTTGCAGGACATGACCCGTCTGGATGCGGTCAATTACATTTCGCATGGTATTGCGAAGGCGCCGGAGCTGAACGAACGCCGCATTCCGCGCGGCGCCGAGGAAGAAGTTGCGCCCGGGGCAACTGCCGATACTGAGGAAGGGGCCGCAGCCGGTGAAGGTGAGGCCCTCAAGGCCTATTGCGTGAACCTCAATGTCAAGGCGCAGAAGGGCAAGATCGATCCGTTGATCGGTCGCCAGAGCGAGATCGAGCGCACCATTCAGGTCCTGTGCCGCCGCACCAAAAACAATCCGCTTTATGTCGGTGATCCCGGGGTTGGCAAAACTGCCATTGCCGAAGGTCTGGCGCGTCGGATTGTTGATGGCGATGTCCCCGAAGTTCTGGCCGATGCCACGATCTTTGCCCTTGATATGGGCGCCCTTCTGGCAGGTACCCGCTATCGTGGTGATTTCGAGGAACGCCTCAAGGCTGTCGTCAAAGAGCTTGAAGAGTTCGACGGCGCGGTTCTGTTTATTGATGAAATTCACACTGTAATCGGCGCGGGTGCGACTTCGGGCGGGGCAATGGATGCCTCGAACCTGCTGAAGCCGGCCCTTGCCAGCGGTTCGCTTCGCTGCATCGGTTCAACGACTTACAAGGAGTTCCGCGGTCATTTTGAAAAGGACCGTGCCCTTGTGCGTCGTTTCCAGAAAATCGATGTAGAGGAACCTTCTCCCGAAGACACAATCAAAATCCTCAAGGGGCTCAAGCCCTATTACGAGGAACATCACCACGTCAAATACACCAACGAAGCCATTCGGTCCGCGGTTGAACTTGCATCACGCTATATCAACGACCGTAAGCGTCCCGATAGCGCGATTGATGTGATCGACGAGGTCGGGGCATCCCGGATGCTGGTGGCACCAAGCAAGCGCAAACGCACGATTTCCAAACGCGATGTCGAGGAAATCGTCGCCAAGATCGCCCGCATACCACCAAAATCGGTATCGACCGATGATCGCAAGGCGTTGGCCAACCTTGAACGTGATCTCAAGACTGTTGTCTTTGGTCAGGACAAGGCGATTGAGGCCGTCGCCAGTGCAATCAAGCTGGCACGTGCCGGTCTGCGCGAACCGGAAAAGCCGATTGGCAGTTATCTGTTTTCCGGCCCGACAGGTGTTGGCAAAACCGAGGTCACCAAACAGCTGGCGCATGTCATGGGGATTGAGTTCATCCGCTTCGACATGTCGGAATATATGGAACGCCACAGCGTTTCACGGCTGATTGGTGCGCCGCCCGGTTATGTCGGGTTTGATCAGGGCGGGCTTCTGACCGATTCCGTTGATCAGCATCCGCATGCGGTTGTCCTGCTTGATGAGATCGAAAAAGCCCATCCGGACCTGTTCAATATCCTTTTGCAGGTCATGGACCATGGCAAGCTGACGGATAATAACGGCAAGACCGTTGATTTCCGCAATGTTGTGCTGGTGATGACCACCAACGCGGGCGCATCGGATATGGCAAAACCGCCAATCGGTTTCAAACGCGAGATGCGTACCGGCGAGGACGAAGAAGCGATCAAGCGGACCTTCTCCCCGGAATTCCGGAACCGTCTGGATGCGGTCATCCCGTTTGCCAACCTGCAGCCTGATGTCGTCAAGATGGTGGTCGACAAGTTCATCCTGCAGCTTGAAGTCCAGCTTGCGGATCGGAATGTCTCGATTGAACTGACCGAAGCTGCGCGTACCTGGCTTGCCGAGCGGGGTTACGATGTCGCATTTGGGGCGCGTCCGTTGGGGCGTGTCATTCAGGAGCACGTCAAAAAGCCGCTGGCCGAAGAATTGCTGTTCGGTAAGCTCGAAAAGGGCGGGGCGGTTCTGGTCGATATCGAAGACGATGCCGTTATCTTCCGCTATCCGGAAGAAAATGGTGGCGGATCGAAAAAGGAAAAAGATCCGGAGATGGCAAACTGATTGTCTCGTGATCGATTACCTTGTCATTAAGTTTTGGCAGGTTATTGTAATTGCCCGGAACAGTTGTTTCGGGCAATTGCTTTTGATGGCGCATAAAAAATAATGAACCAGGTGACACAGCGGAAATACCGGGATGAGGTCGAGACGTTTTTGTCGAGGCTTGAGACGCAGGCGCGTAAGCTCGTCGCGCTGGCGGATGTGATTGAAAAGACGGTAGATACAACCGAGGTGACCGGTTACCGACCGTTTCGCGAAGAAGTCGATAACTTCAAAGCGCTTTCACTGGTGATTACGGACCGTCTTGCCAAACTTGAAAAGCATCCCAAAAAAGACGAGCTCGAAGAGCAGTTCCACAAGCTTCAGATCCTGATGCTTCGGATTGTGATTAAAACAAGTCTCAAGTTTTTCTTTGTGATGAGTGCCAAACCGGTTCTGCCGCTCGGTGCGCGCGAAATGTTCCAAAGCGAGCTTCGGACTCTTTATGAAGCCGAACGCATGATCTCTCATCCGCGATATGTCAGTCATCTTGACGAGTTTGCCAAGGATGACCTTGAGGTCGCCAAGGAAATTCTCCAGGAAATTATTGAAAATGCTCCGGCTTTGCTGAATTTCAGCAAGCGCAAAAAACGAAAAGCGCCAAGTCGTAACGCTGGGTAATCGGCAATGATTAGGTCGGGATCACGGCCTTGAATTGTGTTTTGCAAAATGCAAAGATTTGCGTTCGCATTTTGCAATTTTATTTGTCGCAATATGCGAATAAATTTTGAAGTAATTGTCTTTTCAATATTTTCTTGCCCGATAATCGGCACAATTCAGGGATTTTTACGCGCTTTCAAAAACTGGCACACCCTATGCATAGGTGGTGTCGGACAGTTGTTCTTTGCAGGGGCGCATCTTGCGCCTGGAACAACGTAATCTTCTGCAGTTTGCTCGTGTCCCAACCAAACTCAGCGGCGGTTTTCCCGCCGCTTTTTTCTTGTCTTCTCCGAATTCCCCATATTTTTCATGTAGATGATTTTACATCCTCTACTTGAAAGCATGCATGTGAGGATTCACATAGGAATTAGGGCTTCTGCCCTTTTGGATAGGTCTGTTTGGTGGTGTAGCGTCATACCGAAACAAACAAATAATCTGCGCTACGCCGGAGAGGAAACTATGAGAACCTTTTTGCGCGCTTGCACTGCCCTGGGGGTTGCCGGAATGATCGGCTTCATACCGTTAGCAGCAGATGCAAAATCCGAACTTCCGGGCGAACCCGGTACCATGATCTCGGACGACATGATCCGCGACGTTCGTGAATGGTTGGCCAATCCCGTCGTCGAGCTTTCCATCACTTCGCAAAACCGTTTGCGCGTTGGAATGACGCAGGATCAGATTGATTCTGCCGACAAACAGTGGGTGGCAGAGCGTGAGGCTGAAGATCAGCCGCTTGTTGCTGCCATTCTGACAAATCCTCTTTCGAGTTACCTGACCCAGATACAGGCCCGGTCCGGTGGTTTGCTGGCCGAGATATTTGTGATGGACCAGATGGGGCTGAATGTCGGGCAAAGTTCGATTACGTCCGACTTCTGGCAGGGAGATGAGGCAAAATTCAAGAATACCTTCCCCAAAGGTGCCAATGCGGTCTTCATTGATGAGGCCGAATATAATGAAGAAACCGATACCTGGCGCTCGCAGCTCAATATGACGATGTCGGATGCGCAGGGGACGCCGATCGGCGCTGTTACGATCGAGGTCAACCTTAATGAACTCGCTCGCCGTCAACAGCTCTAGGGGAGATGGAAAATGAACTTCTTCAAAAACCTTTCCATACCGGCCAAGCTGACAACCTGCTTTGCTGTGATGATTGTGGTCATTCTGATGGTTGCCGGCGCCGGGATGTTTGCAACATTCCAGGTCAAATCCGCCAATGAGCAACGTGACTATCTCGCCGATTTCGAACGCGATTATCGCAATCTTGACCGTGCCTATCTGATGGCACGCCAGGAACTCGTCTATTTCCTGACAACCGGGGACCGGATCGGGCTTGAAAGCTACGAGAAATCGCTGACCGAGATCGACACCCGCACGGATGTTCTGAAAACCTATGCGACGATCAACCCAACTGTTGCCGGTCTGATCGAGGAAATGGACAGTGCCATTGACCGCTGGGAAGAAATTGCAAGTCAGCAGGCCAAACTGATGCGTCACTATCTGACGGTCAACCACGCCCGTGCCATCGAGGCATCCGGCGAACCGCGCGAATTGTCTGACAGCGTGTCACGGATTGCCCTGGAACTTGCAAACAACATTGACCAGATGAGCCTTGAAGTCGAAAACCGTGTTGAACGGGCCATGATGCTCTTCCAGACGACGCTGGGTATCGGTGTTGCATTGCTGATCGCAATGGCGGCATTGTTTGGCGGCACCCTGTCGCGGATGATCGCAACCCCGATCCGCAAGATGACGGATGCGATGGGAAGTCTGGCATCAGGCAACCTTGATATCGAAATCCTTGATATGAAGCGTGCCGATGAAGTCGGCGCGATGGCCAAGTCGCTTGAGGTGTTCCGCGAAAACGCCCGTGAACGTGCCCGGATGGCCGAACAGGAACGGATTGAAGCCGAACGCCAGATCGAACGCAGCAAGCGCATGGGTACGCTGACTGCCGGTTTCGATCATAAAATCCAGGAAGTTCTTTCGGCAGTGAATGTCGCACTTGATGAAGTGCGCAGTGCGTCGGAAACGCTTTCGTCACATTCGGTTCGCGCCAATCAGGATGCGAAAAATGTGGCAGAGCAGGCACAGGAATCGTCAAGCAACATCGAAACTGTTGCATCGGCAACAGCACAGCTTTCGGCATCAATCGCCGAAATCGCCTCGCAGATTGCACGTGTTACCGAAATTACCCAGCTTGCGGTGGAAGAAACCGAACGGACCAATCAGCGTGTTGCGCTGCTTGATGATGCCGCACAAAGTGTCGGGGAAGTTGTCAGTCTGATCAGTGATATCGCTGATCAGACCAACATGCTGGCACTAAACGCGACGATTGAATCGGCGCGTGCCGGTGATGCAGGCAAGGGCTTCGCGGTTGTGGCGGGCGAGGTCAAAAACCTTGCCGCCCAAACGGTGAAGGCAACCGAGCAGATCACGGCGAAAATTACCGAAATGCAGGGTGAAACCGGTGCTGCCGCCGACGCTGTTCGCGGTTTTGCCGAAACGATCCATAAAATCGACGAACTGATGTCGGTTGTTGCCAGTGCCGTCGAAGAGCAGGGGGCTGCAACCGAAGAAATTTCACGCAGCGTCGAAGGGGCTGCCAATGGCAACGTCGCCATTTCAAACGCGGTGAAAAACGTGGCCGAGGCAACAACCGAAAGCGGTGACCTTTCGCATGGTCAGCTTGACTGCGTTGGCCGTCTCGCAGCCGCCAATGACGAGCTCAGATCCCATGTGAACGGCTTCCTGAACGACGTCAGGGCTGTCTAGAATCCCGCTTGGTCGGGGGAACCGGAAGGGGCGCGGTGGTCATGCATCGCGCCCTTTTTGCTTGACCGTTCTGCCGGTTCATTCCTGCCTGAACGGGCTGTGTTCGGCCATGATGAATTCGCGGTCCTGCGCGATGTGGCTGCGCTCCTGATCAAGAAACCGGGCGACAGCATTGCGAAGACCCTCATCTGCGATCAGATGTGCCGAATGGGTCAGGACAGGTTCATAGCCGCGCTGGATCTTGTGTTCACCCTGCGCCCCGGCTTCAACCGTTTTAAGGCCGCGTTCAATCGCGATATCAATCGCCTGATAATAACAGGTCTCGAAATGCAAAAGTGGTGTCCGGTCGATGGTGCCCCAGTTGCGCCCGTACAACGTATCCGATCCGATCAGGTTAAGCGCCCCGGCAACCATGTCGCCATCCCGAAAAGCCGCAACCAGAACGGTCCGGTCACGTAATCTTTCATGCAAAAGTTCGAAAAACTCCCGTGTCAGATAGGCCTGCCCCCATTTGCGGTCCGATGTGTCATGGTAAAAGGCATAAAACCGGTCCCAATGCGTTGCTTTAAGGTCGTCACCCGATAGCACTTCGAAACTGTATCCCGCATCGCGCACCTGTTTACGTTCCTTACGCAGATTTTTGCGCTTGCGCGAATTAAGCGCGCCAAGGAAGTCGTCAAAGCCGGCGTAACCACGATTGTACCAATGATATTGAATGCCGGTTCGGGGCAGAAACCCGGCATCTTCCATCGCCCGGCTTTCATCACCGCTGCAAAATGTTACATGCAGGCTGGCAATGCCAAGCCGTTCGGGCAGGGCGCAAAGCCCGCTGATCAGGAGCTTGCGGATGCGTTCCGGTGCCGGATGATCGGATCGGATCAAAAGCCGCGGGCCGGGTACGGGGGAAAACGGCACGGCGGCCTGCAATTTCGGATAATAACGCCCGCCCGCGCGCTCATATGCCTCTGCCCAGCTCCAGTCGAAAACATATTCGCCGTACGAGTGGGATTTGACATAAAGCGGCACAATACCGGCAACCGTATCGTCGTCATCTGTCACCAGCAGATGAAAGGGTTGCCAACCGGTATCCGCACTGGCAGACCCGCTATCTTCCATCGCCGAAAGAAAGGCAAAGCTGACAAACGGGTTGTCTGCGCCAGCGCATCTGTCCCAGTCGGTTTGGCCAATTTTATGGATATCGGTAACGGTTCTTATCTCGGCAGGCAAGATGGGGTCCCCTGTATTCAATCCTTGGTCGCCGTCCGGACCTGCATTCTATACGCAATAGCCGGTATATGCGTTCAGAAGATAGGCGTGTTGCGTGTTTGCGCAAGGGAAAGCCTTTGACGCAAGCCGCCTTAGGCCCTATTTCATTGGGCCAAGGGCGCGTAACGTTACGGCCCTACGGCTCGGGAAATGCCCGTGTCGCCCTCGCAAAGAAAAGGATGGTGCGCCGTGAACAGCAAGCTTTCGTTGGAGAAGGACAAGATCAAGATCGTCCTGCTCGAAGGTATCCATGAAAACGCTGTAAAGATGTTCAAAGAGGCCGGCTACTCTAATGTCGACCACTACCCTGCTGCTCTTGATGCGGATGAATTGAAATCCGTCGTCTCCGAAGCGCATTTTCTGGGCATCCGTTCCCGCACCAAACTGACCGAAGACGTTATCGATGCCGGCTCCAAACTGACCTCTATCGGCTGTTTCTGTATCGGCACCAATCAGGTTGACCTGAAGGCTGCCGCGATGCGCGGTATTCCGGTCTTCAACGCACCCTATTCCAATACCCGTTCGGTCGCCGAACTGGTTCTGGGCCAGATAATCATGTTGATGCGCGGTATCCCGCAGCGTGACAAGGCGGCCCACGCCGGTGGCTGGCTTAAAAACGCCAAGGGCTCCTACGAGGCGCGCGGCAAGACTTTGGGCATCATCGGCTACGGCCATATCGGGTCGCAGCTGTCGGTTCTGGCTGAATCGCTTGGCATGAATGTCATTTATTATGACGTGATCAACAAGCTTGCCATGGGCAATGCTACCTCGTGCAGCTCGATGGATGAACTGCTGGCACGTTCGGATGTTGTTTCGCTGCATGTTCCGGCAAACGAGCAGACCAAAAACATGATCACCGCGGCCGAAATCGCCAAGATGAAGCCGGGCGCGCATCTGATCAACGCGGCACGTGGCAATGTCATCGTTATTGATGACCTGGCGGCTGCCCTTGAACGCGGTCATCTGGCCGGTGCAGCACTGGATGTTTTCCCGGTCGAGCCCGCAGGCAAGGATGAAGAATTCCAAAGCCCGCTTCGTGGCATGCCAAACGTGATCCTGACCCCGCATATCGGCGGTTCCACCCAGGAAGCACAGGAAAATATCGGTGTCGAAGTCGCTGACAAGCTGATCACCTATTCCGATAACGGATCGACGCTTGGTGCGGTTAACTTCCCGGAAGTTTCCCTGCCGGTGAAGGACCGCAAACACACCCGTTTCATGCATATTCACCGCAACGTTCCGGGCGTTCTGTCGAAAATCAACGACGTGTTTGCCACCCGCGGCATGAATATCAGCGGCCAGTATCTGCGTTCCGAAGGCGGCGTGGGTTACGTGGTTGTCGAGGTCGACGAGGAAATCCAGCCGGGCCTTGGCATTCGCAAGGAACTGGAAGCCATCGACGGTACGCTTCGGGTCCGCTTCCTGTTCTGATCGGATCGGAAATCGAGTCACAAAGGCGGCGGTGCAATTTGCATCGCCGCTTTTTTATTGGCCGTGGCGAAAGACTGGTATTGAAAATGTAATACCAATAAATACCAATTTTACGGAATTATGATCATTCCCGGCTGCCCTGAACATTGTGGTACTCAAAAGGTATCGTTCATGATTGGATTACCCTGCTGAGTTTGGTTGACTTCACAGTAGGACAAGAACAATGACAATAAAGAAATTGGCTGTTGGTTGTGGTGTTTCGCTGATGCTGGCGGGTGCGGTTTTTGGCACGGCACTGGCGGCGGATGCCACGGACGGGGCGCGTATTCGCGAACTGGTCGACACGGGAATGCATTATTACTGGTCGGGTGGCGACATCAAAAAGGCCGAGGCCGAAGTATTCAAGGGCATCACCCTGCACGGGCGATACGATGTCGTTGAACAGGCCTTTGCCGAGGCGTCGAAACTGGCACCAGAACGGATTGATCTGCGATACGGGATCGCATCGGCCCGTATTCTGCAAAAGAAACTCGAGGATGCGGCCGAAACCTATATCGGTATCACGCGCGTCGATCCGCATGCCTTCGATGCCTATACCTGGCTGGCGGCACTGGCCCATATACGTGGTGATGACGATCAGTATCGCAATTATATGGATGCGATGGCCGGCATTGACCGCGACAGTGCGGATGCCTATCGCAAACGCTTCCTGCGCGCGGATGCCAATATGGCCGAGGCCCCAAATCAGGACGTCCCGGTACTGGGCGAAAAATCCACCATCGTCATTCTGGGTTATGCGCTTGCCGAAGATGGCACCATGCGCGAACCGCTGATGCAGCGCCTTGAAATCGGCCTGAAAGCGGCCAAGGCAAACCCGAATGCCCGCGTGATGGTAACCGGGGGACAGCCGCAATCGGGCGTGACCGAAGGCGACATGATGATGCGCTGGCTGGTCGAGCAGGGCATTGATCGCGACCGGATCATGGTCGAGGACAAGTCAAAAGACACCGTTGGCAACATGCTGAATATTGCAAACCTTCTGAACCGGCACACCACCGATGATGTCATTCTGGTCACCAGTGCCAGCCATATGCGTCGCGCCAAAACCGTGCTTCAGGATGCGCTGGATCAGTATGGTCTGGATGCACCGGTTCATCCCCTGATCGCACTGGATTTCGACAGCATCGAAGAAGCATCGAAAGTCAGCGACAGCGAAAAGCTTGTCGTTTATCGCGATATGCTGCGCGTATCAGGCATCTGGGCATTCCCCGGCCTGCAGCAGTAGTCAGGCAATTCGAAATCGCCGATCAAACAGTGAACTGACGCCCATGTGGCGTCAGTTTTCGTTTACGGGCGCAGCAGAAGGATTAAAGTTTGCGATACATGATCAGTGCGTCGGTTTCGCCATGTACCGGGTGCAAATAGGCACCGGGTAAACGCCCGACAATTTCAAAGCCAAGCTGCGGCCAAAGATGCACGGCGGCCTTGTTGCTGGCGATGACGAAATTGAACTGCATGGCCTTAAAGCCGCGATCCTTTGCACGGATCAGCGAGTTTTCGCACATCCGCCGCGCAATTCCGCGTCCGCCTGCATCCGGGGCGGTCATATAGCCACAATTGGCGACATGCGCGCCATTGCCCGGCTGATTGGCCTTCAGGTAATAGGTGCCAACAATCTGCCCGTCTTCCTCGGCAACAAGGGTTTCCTTGTCCGGCCCCATCCAATAGGCACGCACTTCGTCATCGGTCATGTCGGTCGGCATGACATAGGTTTCACCAGCACGCAGGACCGGGGCAACAATTTCAAGGATTTTCGGGATATCATTCTGTGTGGCAGGCCGTATCTGCATCGGGATGTTCAGTCTTTTCTGGAAGGGATGCGGGGGCGGGGACAGGGGCGGTGGCGTCAATGATCACCTTGCTGCAATACCTGTTCGATAAATTCGGGATCGGCTTCAAACGGAAGGCTTGCCCGTCCGGCAAGCGCACGGGCAAGATCGGAACGATAGCGTTCCCGCGGGATTTCGACCACCCCAAACTGTTTTAAGTGATCATTGACGAATTGGGTATCAAGCAGTGTGTAACCGCCCTGCCGCAAAAGGGCGACAAGATGCACAAGCGCCACCTTCGATGCATTGGTCGCGCGCGAAAACATGCTTTCGCCAAAAAACGCCTGACCAAGGCTGACGCCATAAAGCCCGCCTACCAACTTGCCATCAAGCCATGCCTCGATCGAATGCGCACAGCCCATCTTGTGAAGCGCGCAATAGGCATCAAGAATATTGTCATTGATCCAGGTATCGTCCCGGCTGGCGGTGGGTTCCGCACAGGCACGAATGACATCGGGAAAGGCTTTGTTTACATGGACCTTGAATGTCCCCTTGCGCACGGCTTTGCGCAGGCTTCTGGGTACATGAAAGCCATCCAGTGGCAATACGCCACGCCATTCCGGGTCAATCCAGTAAAGGGTCGGGTCATCATGGCTTTCGGCCATGGGAAACAGGCCGACCGAATAGGCACGGATCAACAGATCAGGGGTCAGTTGGTTCGACATGATCGCGGTGATAATGGTTTCGGTCCTGTTTGCAAGTCGTCTGTTTACATATGTGAACGCGCACTGGTCTGACAAGATAGCAGCTTTCGGTCTGTCAGCTATCTTTGGCATGATAATCGAAATGGATGATTAATTCTTCGTACCGGGATCGGTAAAATGCTCGAAATTTCTTCGCTGGTTGTTTTGCCGGGGCCGCCATCGCCTCGCGCCTGATGCATCGTGCTGGGTTAACGGAAATTCGCAAACAAAAGCGGGGCTCCCGAAAGGAAGCCCCGCTTTTTTGCGTCGGGATAAAGAAAATTACTTCTTCATGCCCATGAATTTCTCCAGCCAGTGAATATCGTAATCACCTTTCTGGATATCGGGTTGCGCCAGAAGCTTCTGATGCAGCGGAATGGTGGTTTTGATCCCGCCAATCGCATATTCGGCCAATGCACGGCGCAGGCGCATCATGCATTCTTCGCGGTCACGCCCATGCACGATCAGTTTCGCGATCATGCTGTCGTAATAGGGCGGGATCGAATAACCGGTATAGATACCGCTATCGACACGAACGCCCAAACCGCCCGGTGCATGATATTCCTTGATCTTGCCCGGTGACGGCACGAAGGTTTCCGGATCTTCGGCATTGATGCGGCATTCAATCGCATGGCCGTGAATTTCCAGATCTTGCTGCGTAAAGGACAGTTCAAGACCAGCCGCAACGCGGATCTGTTCACGCACAAGGTCAACGCCCGAAATGGCTTCGGTTACCGGATGTTCGACCTGCAGACGGGTGTTCATTTCGATGAAATAGAACTCGCCGTTTTCATACAGGAATTCGATCGTCCCGGCATTGCGATACCCCATGCCACGCATCGCGTTGGCAACTGTTGATCCGATGCGTTCGCGTTCTTCCGGTGTCAGCGTCGGCGAAGGCGCTTCTTCAAGCACTTTCTGGTGACGACGCTGCAGGGAGCAGTCGCGTTCGAACAGGTGGACGGCATTGCCGTGGGAATCACCAATAACCTGAAGTTCGATATGGCGCGGTTTGCCAAGGTACTTTTCCATATAAACCGCGGCATTGCCAAAGTTCTGCAATGCTTCCTTGCGGGTCATGGAAAAGGCTTCGGCAAGGTCTTCGTCGCGCTCGACCACTTTCATGCCGCGGCCGCCACCACCACCCGATGCCTTGATCAGGACCGGATAGCCGATTTCCTTGGCACATTTCTGGGCTTCGGCAACGGTGGTGATTTCCCCGTCCGACCCGGGAACAACCGGAATGCCCAGTTTGGCTGCAGTCAGTTTCGCGGTGATCTTGTCACCCATCATGCGGATATGTTCCGCCGACGGACCGACAAAGGCAAAGCCGTGTTCTTCGACCATGGCGGCAAAGTCGGCATTTTCCGACAGGAAGCCGTAACCCGGATGGATGGCTTCTGCGCCGGTGATTTCGGCTGCCGACAGGATCGCCGGAATATTCAGATAGCTGTCTTTCGATGCGGCCGGGCCGATGCAGACGGCTTCGTCTGCCAGGCGGACATGCATGGCATCGGCATCGGCGGTGGAATGCACCGCGACAGTTTTGATGCCCATTTCGCGGCAGGCGCGCTGAATACGAAGCGCGATTTCGCCACGGTTGGCAATCAGGAGTTTGTCGAACATGCGGTGTTACCCCGGCTTATTCAATAATGACCAGCGGCTCGTCATACTCGACCGGATGGCCGTCGGTTGCGATGATCTGGGTAACCTTGCCGGACTTCGGTGCACGGATCGGGTTAAAGGTTTTCATCGCTTCGATCAGCATAAGGGTCTGGCCTTCGGAAACGCTGGAACCGACCGAAATGAACGGTGCGGCACCGGGTTCCGGCGCGAAATAGACGACACCAACCATCGGCGACTTAACAGCACCCGGATGCGAACCCGCATCGGCAGGAGCCGCCGGAGCAGGGGCCGCAGCAGGAGCAGCGGCAACCGGTGCAGCTGCCGGAGCGGCTGCAACCATGGTGCCCTGACGGGCGACGCGGATGCGATTGTCGCCTGCGGCAACTTCGATCTCGGTCAGGTTGGTCTCGTCCAGCAGCTCTGCGAGCTGGCGAATGGTATCGTTGTCGATGTTGAACTTGCTCATTTCGATATCTTTTATGATGGTGTGTGGATCAGTGATCTGATGGCATCAAGGCCAAGAATGTAACCCTGCGCGCCAAAACCACAGATCATGCCTTTTGCAGCTTTCGAGACGTAAGAATGATGTCTGAATGCGTCCCGCTGATGAATATTTGACAGATGCACCTCGACGACCGGCAAATCGGATGCCAGCAATGCGTCAAGGATCGCAACCGATGTGTGCGTATATGCCCCAGCATTGATAATAATGCCAGCAGCTTCTTGCCGGGCTTCCTGAATCCAGTCAACCAGCTCGCCTTCGTGATTGCTTTGGCGAAAGACGACGGACAGGCCAATCTTCGACGCATGTGCAGAACACATGTTGTCGATATCCTGCAAGGTGGTCGCACCGTAAATTTCCGGCTGACGCTGTCCCAGCAGGTTCAAATTCGGCCCATTCAGAATGTAGACGGGTTTTGTCATCCGTTCCCACATGCCCAACATATAGTGATGCGTTTATAACACGACCAAAGTCTGACGCAACGTTGCATTCGGACGAGGCATGTGACTGTAACCACACGATCATGTTGGCATCATCGCCATTGGTGCAGCTTTGTGTGCCCCGCATGGCAGAATCCGCCGATCACAGCTTGCCTCTCGCCCGGCAGCTGCGCATACTGCGCGCCAATAGGTGAATATTTTGATACCACAAGGACAAGACGAACAGATGCGCCTGACCATCAACGGTGAAGACCGCACCATCGAAACCGCAGCAACCGTTGCCGATCTTCTCGGCGAACTCGGGATTACCGCGACCAAGGTCGCGGTGGAACGCAATCTCGAAATCGTGCCGAAAACGGCTTATGGCGATACTGCACTTGCCGATGGCGACAAGCTTGAAATCGTTCATTTTATTGGTGGCGGTTCCTCGGATGCCGATCTTGCGTCCGCCAATGACGAGGGTTTCGTTGTCGCGGGCCACAAATTCAAATCGCGTCTGATCGTCGGTACCGGCAAATACAAGGATTTCGAAGAAACCCGCATCGCGATTGATGCATCGGGCGCGGAAATGGTCACGGTTGCCGTGCGTCGCGTCAATCTGACCGACCCGTCACAGCCGATGCTGGTCGATTATGTCGATCCGAAAAAATACGTTTATCTGCCGAATACGGCGGGTTGCTTTACGGCTGATGACTCGGTCCGGACCCTGCGTCTGGCCCGCGAGGCCGGTGGCTGGAATCTGGTGAAGCTTGAAGTTCTGGGCGATCAGAAGACGCTTTATCCCAACATGCCCGAAACCCTCAAGGCCGCCGAGGCCCTGATCAAGGATGGTTTCGACGTGATGGTTTACTGCAGCGACGATCCCATTCAGGCCAAAATGCTTGAAGATATGGGCTGTGTCGCGATCATGCCGCTGGGATCGCTGATCGGCTCGGGCATGGGGATTCTCAACCCGGTCAATATCGCGCTGATCAAGGAAAACGCCAATGTGCCGGTGATTGTCGATGCCGGTGTCGGCACCGCATCCGATGCGGCATTTGCCATGGAACTGGGCTGTGACGGCGTTCTGATGAATACCGCGATTGCCGGTGCCAGGGACCCGATCCGCATGGCACGCGCGATGAAACACGCGATCATCGCCGGTCGTGAATCCTTCCTTGCCGGTCGCATGCCCAAGAAAAAATATGCTGATCCGTCCTCGCCGCTGGCCGGTTTGATCTGATCGCATAGATGTCCGATAAAAAGTCCCCGTTTCGGTATCGAAACGGGGGCTTTTGTTTTATTCAGACTGCGTAACGGATTGACTGCATCCGTAGTAGCGGTTTGGTGTAGAATCAGGACGCCTGTTCAAGTCCGGCTTTGACCAGCGCATTGACGCGCTCCATATCCGCACCCGACACCATCTGACCATTGATCAGGAAGGCCGGGGTGCCATTGACCCCGATGCTGCGCGCCATGGCGGCATATTGCTGTAACATGCCATTGATTTCCGGTGACTGCATGTCCTTGCGCATCTGATCAACGTCGACACCTGCGTCTTTGGCCAATGTGTTGATCTGTGCCTCGTCAAGGATACCGCGGTTTTCCATGAAGGCCGCGTGGATTTCCATGTATTTGCCCTGCTTGGCAGCGGCCAATGCCGCGCGGGCCGCATCGGCACTTTCTTCGCGCAGGATCGGGAATTCAACAAACATGGTGCGGATTTTGCCATCGGAATTTTCAGCAAGTTCCTTCACGCCGTCAAAGGCGCGTTTGCAATAACCGCAATGATAATCAAAAAATTCGATCACGGTCACCGGCGCATCAAGCGGGCCGACCGATGGCACCGAACTGTCGGCTACCAGCGCATCCCAAACCGGCTCAATGGCTTCGGCCTGCTGGCGGGCCTGTTCGGTTGTCTGCCAGACCTGAACATTCTGGATCGCACGCAGCAGAACATCCGGGTTTTCCAGAAGATACTGTTCAATCACGCCTTCGATCTCGGCCTTCTGGGCATCGCTTAGTTCTTCCGCCTGTGCTGGTGCGCCCACGGCAAAACTCAGCGAAAGCATGATGGCGGCACCGCCAAGAAGGCGTTTGATCATGTGCGAATTCATCGAAAATCCCTTGTTGTCTTTGTCCCGGATGTTTCTCGCATCGCGCGGGACCTGATTTCTTTGGCTAATTGATACGAGACGGGTACCTAACGGGAAAGTAAAATATGCGAGAGATATGTGACACCGGCCACATCGGCCCCCTGATCACCAGATGCGGCAATCCCGATCCATACCAGACGGACATCGATGGTATCTGTGTCGGGCCAGTATCGGCGATGCAGTGCCGAAAGATCGAAATAATCGCGTTGCCATTCCTTGATACCGGTCATGTCGCCCCCAATCGGAAGCCGGATCACATGATCGACGGGCGGTTTGCCTGCCCCCAGATCGCTTTCGCCCCAATCGCCATGCGATTGCGCCCGGAAACCAAGGACAAGCTCGGTATCGCCGGGCTGTGCCGATGCGTTCATCAACCAATCGAATGACAGATAGGGGGATGCCAGAACCGCAATATTGGTACGACGGCCAAGTTCAAATGTGCCGATTGCCGGGCGCATGGCAAGCGCGATGCGCCCGTCGATATCTTCCCAGTAAAGGCTGTTGGCCTTTGACTGTTCACCCGTATCAAGCTTTGCCGGTCGTTCGGCATAATGCCAGTACCGGGGCGGATTATTCAGCGGGAAAGGGGCATAAAGAAGCTTCAGATCCCCCTCGACGCTCACCCCGGCATCGGGCAGGCTGCATCCGGTCAACAGGTAAAACACCGCAAAGGCAAGGCCGATACGGCGAGGGGTTGGTAAACGCCGCATCGCCGCCCATTTTGGGGCGATTGCTGTCAATTCCGGTTGTCCTTGCCTTCCGGATCGGTCGCGCGAATGATGTCTTGTGCGCGCTGCCAGGTCGCGGTGCCTTTTTCAAGTTTCCGGTCGGCCTGAACCGCATGATATTTCGCGGCTTCCCGATCTCCGGTCAAAAGGCTGTATTCCGCCTGCGAAAGCGACGCTTCGCCTTCGTTGCCCAGGCGGTTTTCGATGATCGCCCGGAACCGCCAGGCCGAGGCATTGCTGCGTTCAACCGAAAGAACCCCCAAAAGGTTTTCCTTGGCTTCCGGCAGGACACTGCTGTCACCGCTTTCAATCAGCGCATGCGCCAGAAGCAACCGGATCAAAGGTGCACCGTTGGACAGTTCGACGGCTTTGCGAAGCGGGTCGGTGGCTTCCTTGGCTTTGCCGAATTCCAGCAGGACCTGACCTTTAAGCTCTTCAAAATACGGATTTTCCGGTTCTTCGGCGATCAGCTCGTCAATAAGCTTCATCGCCGGATCAAGTTGCGAGTCCCGGTAGTAGGCAATCGCGCGTGCATAACGCCCCGAAATGCTGGTGTCGGTTTCGGGATAGGTACGCAATGTATGCTGGATATGGTTGGTAAAGGCATACAGTTTGGCGCGCATACGGTCATGGCGTTCATACAGAACCGGATCGACCTTGGCGTCCCTTAACGGTGAATTCGCAGTATAGTTTTCAAGGAACTCGACACGTTCGGTCGTCAGCGGGTGACTGCGCAGATACGGGTCCTGACGTGCCGTGCTCAGCAATTCCTGACCTTCAAGCGTTTCCATGAATTCCATCAGACCGCGCGATGAAATCCCCGCATCGGTCAGGAAGTTGACACCGGCCTGATCGGCACTACTTTCCTGTGTCCGCGAATAAGCCAGGAAATTGCGTTCTGCCACGTTCTGTCCGCCAAGAACGGCGGCTGTACCGACATCTGCACGACCGGCGGCAACACCGGCGGCAACACCGACGATGGTTGACAGAATCGATATCGCCGAGGCATTTCGAAGCTGATCATGAATACGCGAAAGGTGCCCGCCCGCAATGTGGCCGGTTTCGTGGGCCATCACGCCCATAACCTGTTCGGGAGTCTGGGCTTTCAACAAGAGGCCAGTATTGATAAAAAGCTTTTGGCCACCTGCAACGAATGCGTTCAGGCTGGGATCTGAGACGATATAGACAGTAACGCCGCGCGGATCGAGCCCGGCAGCCTTGAATATCGGGGTCGCATAGAGATGAAGGGTTTCCTCAATCTCGGTATCCCGGATAAAAGAACGACCCTGCGCAAAAACTGTGCTGGGCAGGGCAACAAGGAAAATGGCAGTGAGAGTAATAATGCGTCTGAGCAAATTGTGCGTTCCGTGTTCTCGTTCATCCGATGTCGACCCGACCAGTGCGGACAGGTTGCCGACGCGCAAGCCATCATGGCGGATCATGACGGCAATCGCAATGGCTGCCGGTCTTGCTGCCTGCAGTAGCGATAATACTGAAAATCTTGGCCAAATAGGGGCCGTCAGTGGTTTCCTTGGTGGCGTGGTCGCCGACGAACCCCGCGCGGTTCGCATCGCACGCGACGTTCTTTCGGCGGGCGGTACGGCGGCGGATGCGGCTGTTGCGCTTTACGCGACCATGACCGTAACCAAATCCTCGGTCGCCGGTATTGGCGGCGGCGGGGTGTGCGTTGTTCATGATCGCCAGTCGAAAAAGGTCGAAGTGCTTGATTTCTGGCCGCGTCCGGGGACTCGCACTGCCGACAGCCAGACCGCAACCACCATTCCGGGCGTCCCGCGCGGGCTTTATGCGCTTAGTGCGCGTTACGGTCGCCTGCAATGGCCGCAGCTCCTGTCGGCGGCTGAACAATATGCCCGCCTGGGTGTGCCGGTATCGCGTTCGATGGTGGATGACATCGAAGCCAATCGCGACCGGATCGAGGCAAGCCCGATTCTGCGTGATGTTTTCATGCCTGATGGCAATACCTTGCAGGTCGGCGACCGGATTCGCTCGGTCAATCTCGGTGCGCTCCTGACATCCCTTCGGGTCAAGGGACCGGGTGAATTTTATAACGGTGCCCTTGGTGCCCAGATCGCAACCGCCGTACAGAATGCCGGTGGGACACTGACCGCCGAAGACATGCGCGATTACAAACCGCAATGGAAATCCGCGACCGAGGTCAAGGTTGGTAACGAAACACTGTATCTGGCCTATCCGCCGCGTGCGGAGTCCGGACGTGCGGTCATTGATGCCAGCACCGAACTTGGTGCGGTCCTGAACCGCTATCTGGCCGATATCGATGCTGCCGACAGTAACGTTCAGTCCAATACAGGTCGCAGCGGCTTTGTCGTGCTGGACCGTGCGGCCAATGCGGTTGCCTGCATGACCACGATGAACAAGCCGTTTGGCGCGGGGCTCGGTGCCGATGCGTTCGGTCTTAACCTTGCCGCCGGGGATGCGGACTATGCCCAGACCCCGCTGATGGGCCCGGCCCTTATGGTGAACCCGTTCGTCTTTGAATATTATTATGGCATCGCCGGTACCGGCACCCCGGCCGGGGCAACCAAACAGATTGCGACCATGGCCGAGGACCTGATCGAAAAGGGGGCTGCTGCCAATGTTCCGATGAATTCGGATGGCAAACCGGCGGTCAATATCGTGCGCTGCCTTGAAGGGACCCCGCCACATCCCGAAAGCTGCCAGTTCATCGCCGACCCTGCGGGCGGCGGCATGGCCGGCACGCAGTAAGCCACCCTTTACAGGCATTTCATCGGGGCAGGTTTTCCTGCCCCGATTTTTCAGTTGCAAGTCAGGACCCCGCAAATGGCTTTGAAACAATCGCGTCGCGGCGCTATTTCGCCCTTTATTGTCATGGATGTCATGCGTGCCGCCAATGCGCGCGAAACCGATGGCAAGGCTGTCTTTCACCTTGAAGTCGGGCAGCCCGGTACACCAGCCCCACGCAAGGTCCGGGAGGCCGCGGCACGTGCCCTTGATAACGATCTGATCGGCTATACCAATGCGATGGGAATTGATCCCCTGCGCGAAGCCATTGCCGGTCATTATCAGCGCAAATTCAACACGCCGGTCGATCCGTCACGCATCTGCGTTGCCAGTGGTTCGTCCTCGATCTTCGTGCTGGCGTTTCTGGCGGCCTTTGATGCCGGTGATCGTGTCGCAATGGCGGCACCGGGCTATCCGGCCTATCACAACATCCTGACCGCACTTGGCATTGAAACCGTCAATCTGCCGGCTGGCCCCGAAAGCCATTATCAGCCGACGGTCGCCATGCTGCGCGATCTTGATGATCCGATTGACGGCCTGATCGTTGCAAGCCCGTCCAACCCGGCGGGCAGCATGATCGATGTCGAAACCTACCATGAACTGGCGACCTATTGCCGGGAAAACGGCATTCGACTGATCAGTGACGAGATTTATCAGGGCATTTCATTTGGCGATGTTCGGGAATGTACCGCCCTTGAATTCGGTGATGAGGCGATCATCATCAACAGCTTCTCGAAATATTTCTCGATGACCGGCTGGCGTCTGGGCTGGGCGGTGGTGCCGCCTGATCTGATGCGCGCGGTGGAATGCCTGCAACAGAACCTGTTTATTTCGGCCCCGGCATTGTCGCAGATCGCCGCCGTCGCGGCGTTTGATTGCGAGGACGAATTGCAGGCGAATGTCGCGGCCTATGCGCGCAATCGCGAAATTCTGCTAAATGAGCTGCCCGCTGCGGGCTTCACAAAATTCGCCCCGGCGGATGGGGCGTTTTATCTGTATGCCGACGTTCGCGATCTGACATCCGATAGCGAGGCTTTCTGCCGTCGCATGCTGGATGAAACCGGTGTTGCCACCACGCCGGGCACCGATTTTGATCGCCTGCGCGGCAAACATTATGTCCGCTTCTCGTTCGCGCACAGCGAAGCCACCATGCTGGGCGCGGTTGCGGCATTAAAGAACTGGAAGCGATAAGCGCCTTTGCATTTCTGATCACGTCGCAAAGAAAAGGGCTGCCGAATATTCGGCAGCCCTTTTTGATTTTGTCGGACCCTGATCTTAACGACCAAGGCTCCACCAGCCGCGTTTCTTCGGCTTCGGTTTTTCGTCTTTTGCCGGCTCAGTTGAAACCGGTTCACTTGCCACCGGCTCGGCGGCCTTTTCGGCTTTCGGTGCCGGTTTCTTCGGCTCTGGCTTCGGTTCGGATTTTTCCGCTGCCGGTGCTGCCGCGGGGGCCGGGCTTGCCGGTTTTTCCACCACGGTTTCCGCCGGGCTTTGTGCCGGTGCCGAAACCGCTTCCTTGGCGATTTCTTCCGCTGTTTCCGGGGCAGGGCCGCTCTGGATCGGGATGTTTTTCACATCAGCCCGGTCGTTACGATCATTGCGATCCCGACGATTGCGGCGATTGTCATTGCGATCACGACGTTCGCGGCGCGGCCGTGCCGGTGCCGGGGCGGTCGTGCTGCGCTGGCGACCGGCGCGGACACCTTCCTGATCAAAGCTGTCTGCGTCCTGACCTTCGCTGTCGGCATCAACAACCTGATCTTCAGCATGGCCTTCCGGTGCGCTGTGATCACGATCCCGGCGAAGGGCGGTTGCCTGTGCATCATCGGCAGGCGATTTGACACGCGGTGCGTTCTCAAATTCCTGACGGCGCGAACGACGGCGACCACCACGTTTGCCGCGACGACGGCGTTTGCGCTGTGCCTCGTCATCGTCATCATCTTCGTTATCGTCCTGATCGGAACGATCCGATGCACCAGCGGCATCATCGGATGCATCGGCGTCATTCTGATCATTGCGATCATCACGGTCATCATTGCGGCCACGACGGCGACGGCGACGGCGGCGGCGTTTGTTGCCCTGATCATCGTCATCGCGCTGATCGCGGGTGTCACGGGCTTCGGCGACGTCATCTTCTTCGTCGTCTTCGTCCGCTTCAACCGGGCTTTCAATCGCCGTCAGCGAAACGCTGTCGGTGTTCAGAACCGGCAGGGCTTCTTCCTCGTCACCTTTTTTCGCGCGTGTGCGCTCGATGCGGTGATCTGGCGAAATCAGGCTGTCATCGCCAAAGATCATGACCGTAAAGCCATAGCGCTGTTCGATTTCAGCCAGCGTATCGCGTTTGCGGTTCAGGATATAAAGCGCGACTTCGCTTGCGACATGCACGGTAAGTGCACCGGAACGACGGCGCATGCCTTCTTCTTCAAGCACGCGCAGAAGGTGAAGGGCGGCACTTTCGATCGAACGGACAAGGCCGACACCACGGCAATGGGCGCAAACCTCGAACGCGCTTTCAACAAGCGACGGACGCAGGCGCTGACGCGACATTTCCAAAAGACCGAACGGGCTGATACGGCCGATCTGCAGGCGGGCACGGTCATTGCGCATGGCTTCTTTAAGCTTGCGTTCAACCGATGCCTGGTTGCGGTGGTCTTCCATATCGATGAAGTCGACGACGATCAGACCGGCAAGGTCGCGCAGGCGCAACTGGCGGGCCAGTTCTTCGGCGGCTTCAAGGTTGGTCTTGTATGCGGTTTCTTCGATGTTGCGTTCACGGGTCGAACGGCCCGAGTTAACGTCAATCGCGACCAGTGCTTCGGTCGGGTTGATAACGATATAACCACCCGATTTAAGCTGAACGACCGGATTGAGCATCGCGTCAAGCTGGCTTTCCACCTGGAAACGGTGGAACAGCGGCACGCCCTGATCCTTGTAGGGCTGCACACGCTTCGCATGTGACGGCATCAACATCTTCATGAAGTCTTTGGCGATCCGGTAACCTTCGTCACCTTCGACCAGAACTTCATCAACATCGCGTGCATAAAGGTCACGGATGGAACGTTTGATCAGATCGGCTTCTTCGTAAATCAGGCACGGTGCCTGGCTCTGAAGGGTGGTTTCGCGGATACGATCCCACAAACGCATCAGATAATCGAAGTCGCGTTTAATCTCGGCCTTGGTGCGTTCCGAACCGGCGGTACGCACGATAACGGCCATGCCGTCCGGAATTTCCAGCTCGGCCAGAATGGATTTCAGGCGCTTGCGGTCCTGTGCATTGGTGATCTTGCGCGAAATGCCGCCACCACGCGGGGTGTTTGGCATCAGTACGCAATAACGGCCCGCCAGCGACAGGAAGGTCGAAAGGGCGGCACCCTTGTTGCCGCGTTCTTCCTTGACGACCTGCACCAGCAGAATCTGGCGGCGCTTGATCACTTCCTGAATTTTATAGCGTTTCTGCATCTGCGGACGATGACTGTCGGAGAATTCATCTCCGTCATCGCCACCCAGATCGTCGATTTCTTCTTCGCCTTCGGCCGCACCGGCCGGTTCGGTTTCGATATCGACGGTCAGTTCGGCAATTTCGGCCGACATGGCAGCATTACCGCCGCCCGATCCATCGGTATCATCACCGTCATTCGACGATGCATCCGCGCTGTCATCACCTGATGCCTCGACATCATCGGATTTCTTGCGACGGTTGCGTGTGCGACGACGGCGCGGTTTTGCATCCTCATCGCCTGCATCGTCACTTGCCGGGGCGTCTGCTGCAACAGTTGCCGCACTATCGGCATTTTCGTCGGTTGCCGGTGCTTCTGCATCGGTTTCAACCGCGGTTTCGTCCGATGCCTTCGCACGCGGTTTGCGGCGATTGCGGGTACGGGCCGGTTTCTTTTCTTTTTTCGGGGTATCGTTGCCCTCGGATGCGTCGCCGATATTGTCTTCGACGATGTCGGCATCCTTGACGTCGCTGTGGCTACGCGAAAGTGCTTCGCGATCTGCGACCGGGATCTGGTAATAGTCGGAATGGATTTCGCTGAAGGCGAGGAAACCATGGCGGTTTCCGCCGTAATCGACGAAGGCCGCCTGCAGGGACGGTTCTACACGCGTCACTTTCGCGAGATAGATATTTCCTTTTATCTGCTTCTTGGTCGAAGTTTCGACGTCGTATTCTTCTAGGCGATTTCCATTAATAACAACGACGCGGCTTTCTTCCGCGTGCGTTGCATCGATAAGCATGCGTTTGACCATTCGGAACCTGTTCCTGAAGGTCCCGCCAGTTTCCTGCGTAAAGCGATGTTGCGCTGGTATGCAAACAAACCGGCGTATCCGGAGGCGCCGTCCATCAAGGTCGCGATATGTCCTGTATATATCTGGTTCATCGCGTTTCGGCTGCTCTTCCGGTTCGGACCTGGTTTTGGTGTTGAAACAAAAATTGGTTGCGTAATCTCGAGCGCGCCAAGACAGCCTTGAATGGGAGGGCTCTATCGGGAGCGGGAATTGCCGCGTCACCGAGACACCGACCCGAGAACTGGCCTCGTCGCGTCCTCAGTCTGGCGGATTAATAAGGTTCACACCGCAAGACATAGGAATCTCGGGTGCAACATATCCCTTTTGAAGTCGCGCGACAAACAGTTTTGTTACGTTGTCCGATGACTTTATTGCGGTTGAATTGAAAATGGCAAAGTTTTTCGCCCGAATGCGCCAATCACGGATGCCTTCTGCCAAATCTATGATCCTGCAATGTTTTTACCGTTTACATTGATGTCGGGAATACCAGAACCGGGAATGCCATTCGCGTCGTGTGTTTCATGGGCGGTCAATTGCCCGTTAACCAACGCGTTGCTATAAGCGCAAACGGGTAATCCGCATCACCACGATTAACGCAGCAGGGCGATGGTATCAGTTAAAACGGGTTCGCAGGCAAATGCGACGACAGAAAAGCTGTCCTTGGTCGGACAAAAATCCGTCCGGATGATCGCCGCACTATGTCTGTCGCTGATGATCTGCATTGGCTTTTTTGCCACCGCAAACGCGCAGGAAACCAAGGTTCTTGGCGCGCGCCTTGGCGTTTATCCCGACTATACCCGTTTTGTCATCGATCTCGACCATGATGTCGAATTCAGCTATTTTCTGCTGCCCGATCCGTATCGCGTTATCATCGACATGCCCGAAATCGAATGGAGCGCCCCCCCGGGCAAGGTGACATCCGGCGGTGGTCTGATTTCCGGGTTGCGTTACGGCCTGTTTAAACCGGGTACCTTCCGCGTGGTTCTCGATGTTGCCGAACCGGCACTAGTGTCAAAAATATTCACGTTACCGGCGTCAGAAGGCAAACCGCATCGTCTTGTCGTCGATTTGTCCCCGGCGAAGCGGGACGCCTTTATGACGGCGTCGCGTGAAAGTATGGAAGCCTATTCCGCCCGCAGCCGCAACGACACCAGTGCCACGGAACAAAGTGCCGATGTGGCCGTGGAATCCGGTCGTGGCGGTTCGGAAAAGCCGCTGATTGCAATCGATGCCGGTCATGGTGGCGTTGATCCCGGGGCGATCGGGGTGGGCGGGGTTTATGAAAAGGACCTGACGCTTGCTGCGGCGCGCGAAGTTGAAAAGGTTCTGACTGATTCCGGTCGATATCGCGTGCTTCTGACCCGTGACAAGGACGTGTTCCTGAAATTGCGCCAGCGAACCGAAATCGCGCGTAAAAACGGTGCCGACCTGTTCATTTCCCTGCATGCGGACTCGATTGGCAATTCCAAGCATCGTGGTGCGTCGGTCTATACCCTGTCTGAAAACGCATCGGACAAGGAAGCCGCCGCCTTGGCATCAAAGGAAAACAAGGCCGACGTGATCGCCGGTATTGACCTGTCAGAGGAAAACTCGCTCGTGCAGAGCATCCTGATCGATCTGGCACAGCGTGAAACCATGAACCTGTCGGCGACCCTTGCGGCCAACATGGTCTCCGAACTCGGCAAAAGCATTGAACTGCAACGCCGTACACATCGTTTCGCGGGCTTTGCCGTGCTTAAGGCGCCGGATATTCCATCTGCCCTGTTTGAAATGGGCTATTTGTCGAACCCGACGGATGCCAAGCTTCTGCAAAGCCCGGCACATCGGCGCAAGGTTGCCGAAGCCGTGCTACGCGCGATTGATATCTATTTCGAGAAGCACAAATTCTAAAATCCTGAATTCCGGAATCGGAAAATTCGCATGGGTGGTTTGCGCGATTTTCCGCAAGGTGGAAAAGCCAGTCCTCGCTTTGACGGGGTGGCGGGAGTATAGTTATTCTCCGGTCTGTAAGGAAATTTGCGGTAATCGTGCGCGCTATCACAACGCTGTCACTTTTTTGCCGCTATGATAGGGCTGATTGCAATTCTCCGGAATATGCGCTTTGGTGCGCGCCAGCCGGATCAGGCCAAAACAGCAAAATGATAAAGACCTGTTTATGCGTATTTTACTAAGTATTTTCGGTGTGCTCTTCCTCATGGCGGTTGCCGGGGGGATTGGCGTTCTGGCGATCTTCTGGCATTTCGGTCAGGACCTGCCCGATTACACCCAGCTTGAAACCTACGAACCCGAAGTCATGACGCGCGTTCATGCCGGTGACGGGGCGTTGATCGCCGAATATGCACGTGAAAAACGTGTTTTCGTGCCGATCACCTCGATCCCGCATGTTGTTGTTGATGCGTTTGTCGCGGCCGAGGATAAAAACTTTTTCAGCCATCCGGGCATTGATTTCGCATCCGTGCTGCGCGCGGCCGTGACCAACGTTGCCAATATGGGCTCGGGCAAACGTCCGGTCGGCGCGTCGACCATTACCCAGCAGGTCGCCAAAAACTTCCTTCTGACCAGCGAAGTTTCCTATGAACGCAAGGTCAAGGAAGCGATCCTTTCATTCCGTATCGAACGTGCCTTTACCAAGGAACATATCCTCGAACTTTATCTGAACGAGATTTATCTCGGCAATGGCAGCTATGGCGTTGCCGCCGCGGCCCTGCGCTATTTCGATAAATCTCTTGATGAAATCAATATCGAGGAAGCGGCTTATCTTGCCGCCCTGCCAAAGGCACCGTCGAACTATCATCCGGTCCGCAACCATGACGAGGCCAAGGCGCGTCGCAACTGGGTGATCGGCCGGATGCTTGAAGAAAAATTCATCACCGAAACCGAAGCCCAGACCGCATGGGCAAGCCCGCTGATCGCCAAGGAACGCCAGTCGGTCGATACATATCGCGCCGATTATTTTGCTGAGGAAGTCCGCCGTCAGCTTGTCGACCGTTACGGCGAAAACATGCTGTATGACGGGGGGCTCTCGGTGCGTGCGACGGTCGATCCGCGCCTGCAGACCATTGCCGATCAGGCGCTGGTCGAAGGGCTGGTCGAATATGATCGTCGTCATGGCTGGCGCGGTCCGATCACCAATATCGATCTGGCTGATGACTGGCAGCAGAAACTGCGTGAAGTCGAAACGCCAAACGATGTGCCGTGGGACAAGGCCGTTGTCATGCGCGTTGGCAGCGATGAAGTCACGCTTGGCCTTCTGTCGGGCAAGCAGGGGCGCATTCCGCTGCGTTTCCTGACATGGGCGCGCGCATGGAAAGAAGGCCAGACGCTTGGTCCGGCCGTCAACAACCCGTCTGATGTGCTGTCAGCCGGTGATGTGATCTATGTAAAGCATTTCACCGAACTCGATGGCGAGGAATTACCGCCAAACACCTATGGCTTGCGCCAGATTCCCGAGGTCAATGGTGCCCTTGTCGCCATGGACCCGCATACCGGGCGTGTTCTGGCGATGTCGGGTGGTTTTTCGCATGATATGTCGAAATTCAACCGCGCGACACAGGCCCGCCGTCAGCCGGGCTCTGCCTTCAAGCCGTTTGTGTATCTGGCAGCCCTTGATCAGGGCTTTACCCCCTCGACCATGGTGCTTGATGCGCCGTTCGTGATCGATCAGGGGCCGGGACTTGGCAAATGGAAGCCGGGCAACTATAGCGGCAAGTTCTATGGTCCTTCGACCATGCGTCTGGGCATCGAACTTTCGCGTAACCTGATGACGGTGCGTCTGGCGCAGACCATCGGTATGGACAAGGTTGCCGATTATGCCGAACGTTTCGGGATCGTCGATGACCTGCCACAGGTTCTGTCGATGTCGCTGGGTGCTGCTGAAACCACGGCGATGCGTCTGACGGCGGCCTATGCCGAACTGGTCAATGGTGGCAAGAAAATCACCCCGACCCTGATCGACCGCATTCAGAACCGCCGCGGCGAAGTGATTTATCGTCGTGACGAACGCCAGTGTGCGGAATGTCAGGATGTTGAATTCCGCAATCAGATGCCGCCCGAACTTCCGGACAATCGCGAACAGCTTGCCGATCCGGCAAGTGCGTTCCAGATGGTATCGATGCTTGAAGGCGTGGTTGAACGCGGTACCGGGCGTCGCATTCGTGAACTCGGCTATCCGCTGGCCGGCAAAACCGGCACCACGAACGACAGCCGCGATGCATGGTTTGTTGGCTTCTCGCCCGACCTCGCGGTTGGGGTGTATGTTGGCTTTGACGATAACCGCTCGCTTGGCGATCAGGAACAGGGGGCCAGTGCGGCCGCCCCGATCTTCAAGCAGTTCATGGGCGATGCGCTTAAAGGTACGAAAGCCGTACCGTTCAGAACGCCGCCCGGCATCCGCATGGTTCGCGTCGAAGCCCGTTCCGGTCTTCCGGCCCGTCCGGGTGATCAGAACGTGATCTGGGAGGCCTTCAAAGCCGGTACCATTCCGTCGTCGAACGACAATGTTATTGATGGTGGCGATGCCGGCTATAGCGGTGTCGGTGCCGAAGGCAATACCGGCGGGGTTTCAAGCCCGGGTGGTATCTACTGATCTTTGGTACGATCTTGCGTCGATAGTTACGGGCCGGGTGCAAACTGCATCAGGCCTTTTTCATTTGAAAACCGGGCAGGGACGCGGGTGTCGTATTGCGCGCGCCTTTGTCATCAAATGTTGATAAAACCATCAACGGGCCGCAACCGTCCTGTCATTTGAATTTGCCATACTCTTCAAGGTGTTACTTCAAATTTTGAAGGGGTTCTTTCAATGTCTTTTCGTGTTTCCCGCCGAAAATTCCTGACCACGACCGCCACTGTAACGGCCACGGCCGGTGCGGCATCTGCCATGGGCGGCTTTTTCATGCCGTCAATTTCACGCGCGGCTGATCGTCCGCTGATCACCCATGGCGTGCAAAGTGGTGACGTTACCGCCAATTCCGCCTGCATCTGGGGGCGTGCGGATCGTGCGTCGCGCATGATCACGGAGATTGCCACAACGGAAAATTTCGCACGCTCAGTCAAAATTCCGCATGTCGATGTCCTGCCGGAACGTGATTTCGCTGGCAAGCTTGCCCTGAATGATCTGCCTGCCGGGCAGGACGTGTTTTACAAAATCCATTTCGAAAATCTTGATGATGGCCGGGCATCGTCGGAACCGGTGATCGGTCATTTCCGTACGGCACCGGCGGCAAAGCGCAATATCCGTTTTGGCTGGTCAGGCGATACCGCCGGGCAGGGCTGGGGCATTGACGAGGATCGCGGCGGCATGAAAACCTATGCCACGATCACAAAACATAACCCGGACTTCTTCATCCATTCCGGCGATACCATCTATGCCGATGGCCCGTTTGCCGAACAGGCAAAAATGCCCGATGGCGATATCTGGAAAAACATCACGACCGAGGATACCGGCAAGGTCGCCGAAACCCTTGCCGAATTCCGCGGCAATTACAAATACAACATGCTTGATAAGAATGTCCGCGAATTCAACCGCCTGATCCCGGTCTATTACCAGTGGGACGACCACGAAGTGACCAACAACTGGTATCCGGGTGAAATGCTGACCGGGGATGACCGTTACACCGAAAAATCGGTATCCCTTCTGGCCGCACGCGCCAACCGGGCGTTTCGCGAAATGCTGCCGATCACCGAACATGCGTCCGAACCTGGGCGGGTTTATCGCAAGGTATCCTACGGCCCGTCACTTGATATCTTTTTCCTTGATATGCGCACCTATCGTGGTGCGAACGATGCCAATAACAGCCCGGAACCAAATGACAAAACCGTCTTCCTTGGTCGGGAACAGATCGAATGGCTTAAACGCAGCCTTCTGAATTCCAACGCCACCTGGAAGGTCATTGCGTCCGATATGCCGATTGGCATGGTGGTTGGCGATGGTGACAATTTCGAAAACCTTGCCAATGGGGATGGTGCCCCGGCCGGGCGCGAATTTGACATTGTCGAATTGCTGCGTTTCATCAAATCGGCTCGTATCCTCAATACCGTCTGGCTGACGGCCGATGTGCATTACACCGCGGCCCATTACTATGACCCGAACAAGGCCCAGTTCCAGGATTTCGAACCGTTCTGGGAATTTGTTTCCGGCCCGCTTCATGCCGGAACATTCGGGCCAAATGCCATGGACAATACCTTTGGCCCGCAGGTGATGTTTACCAAACACCCGACCAAGGAGCAGGGCATAAACCTGCCGCCATCCTTTGGTCTGCAGTTCTTTGGCCTTGTCGATATCGACGCCGAAAACGAACAGTTCCGCGTGTCGCTTCGCGATGTTGCCGACGAAGAACTTTATACCGTGACGCTCGATCCGGTTTACAGCTAGGCCGCGCGATACCACCTTTAAACCCGGCGCATTTGATGTGCCGGGTTTTTCCATGCCTGTTGTATGTCCCCGCGGGGGTTTCAATCGGGGCAAAAACTGCTATAAGCGCCGCCGAAGTTGCTGCGATCCTTCGCGGCCTTACAGAATTTCATATGAATAACGGAGACATCAATGCGCGCCGAAGCACAGGCATTGGTCGATGAAATCAAGCAGTCGATGGCACTGCTGAGGAGGCATCTTTGACTGGGATAACGCTCTTAGACGCCTCGACGAACTGAACGCGCTGGCCGAAGATCCCACCCTTTGGGACAAGCCGGAAAACGCGCAGAAAGTCATGCAGGAACGCACCCGGCTTGATGATGCCATCAATGGCTACAAGGCGCTTGCCCAGGAACTCGAAGACAATATCGGTCTGATCGAACTTGGCGAAGCCGAAGGCGATGACGAAACCGTTGCCGAGGCCGAGCAGGGCCTGCGCAATATTCGCGAAATCGCGGCCAAGCGTGAACTTGAAAGCCTGCTTTCGGGCGAAGCTGATGCCAATGATGCCTATCTCGAAATCCATGCCGGTGCCGGCGGGACCGAGGCACAGGACTGGGCCAGCATGCTTGCGCGCATGTATGTGCGCTGGGCTGAGTCCAAGGGCTACAAGCTTGAAATGCTCGAAGAAAGCGATGGCGAGGAAGCCGGTATCAAATCGGTGACCTATAAAGTCACCGGTCACAATGCCTATGGCTGGCTTAAAAACGAGGTCGGCGTGCATCGTCTGGTGCGTATTTCGCCCTATGACAGTGCCGCGCGCCGCCATACCAGCTTCTCGTCCTGCTGGGTCTATCCGGTGATTGACGACGACATCAATATCGAAGTGCTCGACAAGGACCTTCGTATTGATACCTACCGCGCATCGGGTGCCGGTGGTCAGCACGTCAACAGAACGGACTCGGCCGTGCGTATCACGCATATTCCGACCGGTATCGTTGCGCAGTGCCAGAACGACCGTTCGCAGCACAAAAACCGCGATACCGCGATGAAGATGCTTAAAGCCCGCCTGTATGAAGCCGAACTTCAGAAACGCGAAGCCGAAGCCCAGGCGCTTGAGGATACCAAATCCGATATCGGCTGGGGCCATCAGATCCGCTCCTACGTGTTGCAGCCCTATCAGATGATCAAGGATTTGCGCACCGGTGTTGAAACATCCGACACCCAGGGCGTTCTGAACGGCGATCTTGATGACTTCATGGCTGCGGCCCTTGCCGCCAAGGTCACCGGTTCCGCCGGTGAGGTCGAAGACATCGATTGATCCGAACAGGATTACCAAACAAAACACCCCGCACAGGAAACTGGCGGGGTGTTTTATCTATCTCAAGATTCCCTATATTTTTTATGTAGTGAAATTTAAGCCGAATATAAAAGATAGGATTTCGGTGCTACAATCTTTTGAAAATTGATTATATACAGGTAAATGTTTTTCTTTTTGGTCTAATTCGTCAATGTAAACAACATATGTTCTTTTGCAGATACTGTACCCAATTCTCTTCTTTTCTTGCATATCCACAATATGAACGGGAAGCTGAAGTTCTACAATTTTCTGTTTATCAAAAACCCATCCTCCAAAGTCAGTAATATTGTAACCTAGATATCCTGTTTGAATGAGGATGCCGGTTAAGACTTTTTGTGGGTTTTCTTCAATTATTTTCAAGTAAGATTGATCAAATCCATCCCACATATTGAAATCGTCTTCAGATAAGTAGAAAATTTCTGACGTTGATTTCATGTTGAACGCTTCAGATAGGCCATTTGCGATTTTGTTTCGAGTAGCGGTTGAAACCCCGTCGAGACCAAAATTCGTTTGGTTTGGGTCGTGATCGACTGGGGAGCCGACTTTTGCGAAATAGATCTCCCTTCCCTCCAGTGTGTTCAATTGTTGTGGTGTAAGTGTGTGCTTGCAGCCCATTAATGAGGCTGCAAACAGAGAAATCAAAGCTAGTGATTTTAGTTTCATCGCAACGACCCAACTTTTTAGATAAAGTGGTGGAATATCTAGGTTTCTATAACTTTATCGGTCGGTTGGTTTTAGAGTGCTGTGAGTTTTGTCACATCCTTAAGTGTAGGTGGAAGCTTAGCTTTAGTTTACCCGTAAAAATCCCGCTTCTGTCATAGTCTCGGCTGATATGTCTGGCAGTGTGTTGCCCATACGCAAAATATGTTGAAAAACGAAAGGGCCAAGTCTTTGAAAAATAGGGCTTCGGCGGGTTTTGCGTCTGACGCGGAATGCCCTAATCGACTTCCCCATCGCGAAGCGTGACAAAGATCAGCACCGCAAGGATGGTGATGAAAAAGCGAAAGGCCGATTCAATACCGTTCCATGTATCGGACATCCACATGCCGAACCATTCGCCGCCAATCGACATGAACCCCACCTGCCACAGCAGAAAGCCAACGGTCAGGCCACCGATGGCATATCCCTTGCTGTTATTGAAAAGTGCCGCGGTGGCATAGCGGACCGACCATAATTTCCATGCCCCGATCCAGCACAGGATCGCAGTAAGCGCTTCGGTCGCGATAATCGCGATATAGGCAGCATGATGCAGGGCAGGGCTTTCAATCGCGCGATATTTGATGGTGCTGTCGGGAAAGATCGTGTCCATCATCAAAACATGACGGACGAATTCGAAATTGCTGCCGTAATCGGTGATGTTGCCAAAGGCGACCAGTGTTGCAAACAGGGCAATCGCCGCCACGGTCAGGATTTTGGATAAACGGATCGCAAGCATGCTGATGCCCCCGGCATGAAAGTGCAATATCGATCAGACGCAGTCTAATCTATTGTAAACCGGCAGAAAAGTTTGGTCAGGGATAATGCCCGTACCCGAACGCCCGACAGGGCAGGAATACCGCGATTTCGATTGCTGCATTTTTATGTCTTCTGCCCGTAAAAATCCCGCTTCTGTCATAGTCTCGCCTGATATGTCTGGCAGTATATTGCCCATACGCAAAATCCGTTGAAAAACGAAAGGGCCAAGTCGTTGAAAAATAGGGCCTCGACGGGTTTTGCATCTTGAGCAAACGTCTATCAGTCAGGTGAAGTCCAAAAATGCCGCGTCAGTCCCATGGCCAGGTCGCTGTTGGCGACCAGTTCAAACTTGCCACCCCGAATGGCCCTGTTTTCGAAGTTATCAAAATCCGTGAAATGAGACCGGTCGATCATGCCCTGATCACCAAGGTTCGGGATCGAAAATCGCCGACGCTTATCGCGGTAACGACGCTGCTGGACCCGGAGTTTTATCGCCCGGTGCCCGCCGATCAGCGTTACGAAGATTACAATGACGGTATCCTGCGCGGTTAGGAAACCCTTCGTTTCCCGCCGTTATCAAGATGCCGTACATAGTGTTTTTCCCGTCCGCTCACAAAACCTGCAATAAATTCTGTTGGCAGGGCGGTTCAATGACGATGAAATGGACGCCATCAAAAAGCATCACGCATTTCATCGGGGACCGCCTATATGCCACGCGAAGACAGAAACGCCCTTCTTGCCACCCTGTTTGCCACACTTGAAAACGATATCCTGCCCAAAACCCGTGTGGGCGTCGCGGCTGGAAACAAGATTTTCGGGGCGGCTTTGTTGCGCAAATCCGATCATTCGCTGGTGCTGGCCGAAACCAACAACGAAACGGAAAACCCGCTTTGGCATGGCGAAGTCCATTGCCTGAAACGGTTTTACGAAATGCCTGCCGATGTGCGCCCCGCAACGTCGGATCTGATTTTTCTGTCAACGCATGAACCCTGTTCGATGTGCCTTTCGGCGATCACCTGGGCCGGGTTTGATAATTTCTATTATTTCTTCAGCCACGAGGATTCCCGCGATGCGTTTGAAATCCCCCATGACCTTAAAATCCTCAAGGAAGTCTTCACCCTTGATGCCGGGGAATACAACAAATCCAACGCATTCTGGCAAAGCCATGCCATGATGGCCATGATCGCCGACCTGCCCGAAGCCGACCGCGCGCCATGGCTTGAAAAGGCAAAATCGATTGCCGCGCAATATGACGCGCTTTCTGATCAGTATCAGGACGGCAAGGGCGCAAACGATATTCCGCTGAACTAGGATTACGGGCACCATCTGGTACTTTCACGTTTGAGTCCGAATCTGGCGAGTTTTATCTGCGTGATCTGCTAGACTGCCGGGCATGGAACAGCTCAATGATGATATCTGCTATCACGCATTAAAGGCCCGGGATCGCCGGTTTGACGGCCGGTTTTACACCGCCGTTCTGACCACCGGGATTTTCTGCCGTCCGATATGCCCCGCCGTCACGCCAAAGCGCGTGAATGTGCAATTTTATCCCAGTGCGGAGGCGGCAATTGCCCACGGGTTCCGCCCGTGCCTGCGCTGCCGCCCCGAAGCCGCCCCCGGATCCCCGGCCAGTGCCGGGGTTCACGCCACCGTTGCCCGTGCGGTAAGGCTGATCGAAGAAGGGGCGCTTGAAACCGGATCGGTCGAACAGCTTGCCGGGCGGCTTGGCGTCGGGGACCGGCATCTGCGCCGTATTTTCAAGGAACATACCGGCGTCACCCCGCAGGATCATGCCAAGGCACGCCGGCTGCTGCGCGCCCGACAACTGATTGTCGATAGCAACCTGTCGATGACGGAAATCGCCGATATTGCCGGGTTCGGCAGTTTGCGCCGGTTTAACGATGCGATGAAAACGGCCTACGGCCACGCCCCGACCGCGTTCCGGCGCGGCATAAAGGCCGAACCCGTGTCAGATAAAAACGACAATGATCCATTCGCCCCCAAAAGCGACGATCTGATCCTGCGCCTGCGTGCGCGGCAACCCTTTGATGCCGACTACCTTCTGACATTCTTTCGGGCACGCGCCATTCCGGGGCTGGAGGCGGTGGGCGACCGCACCTATGCCCGCGGCTTTCGCATCAATGATGCCGTTGGTCTGATGATATGCCGGTTTGCGAGCGATCAGGGCGGTGTCGATGTTATCCTGCGCGGTCCGGCGCGTGACGCCGTGCTTGAAATCGGGGGCCGGGTGCGGCGGTTGTTTGATCTGGATGCCGATGTGCCCTCCATCACGGCCCTGTTTGCCGATGATGAATTGCTGCGTCCCCTGGTCGATAAACGCCCCGGTCTGCGTGTGCCGGGATGCTGGGACCGGTTTGAACTGGCGATCCGGGCGGTATTGGGCCAACAGGTGTCGGTTGCCGCCGCCCGTACCTTGGCCGGGCGACTGGTGGCACGCTTTGGCGAAGCCCTGCCTGAAAACCTGATTGCCGGAACGGGCATCACCCATCTGTTCCCGAAACCCGACGCCCTGCAACAACAGGATCTGATCTCGATCGGGCTTACGACCCGACGCGCCCAGACACTTGCCGATATCATCGATCTGTTTGCCGATCCCGACAGTGACCGCAAATCGGGCGATGTCATATTGGCCGAAATGGCCGGGACCAAGGGGATTGGCCCGTGGACGTTGAATTATTTCGGCCTGCGCGGGCTTGGCGACCCGGATGCCTTCCCGGCGGCGGACCTTGGCATCCTGAAGGCATCTGAAATCGGTGGGGGCCCGGCAAAGCCCAAGCCACTGGAACAGCATGCAGAACGCTGGCGCCCGTGGCGGGCTTATGCCGCGCAATATCTGTGGTCGGCACTTGAACAGGAACATGCGCCAAAGCCCCAGCCGAAAACAAAGAAAGGGAAATGATCATGACAACCCGCATCGACATTGCCCGCTATCACAGCCCGATTGGCAAACTCAGCCTTGCGATGGTGGATGGCAAACTTGTGCATCTGGATTTCGAAAACAACGATGACCGCCTGCACACGATCCAGACGCGACGTTTTAAAAATGTCGATTGGCACGAAGGCGGCACTGCCCCCAAATCGGTCACGGACTGGCTGGATGGTTACTTTGCCGGTCGCCTCATGCCCTTGCCGATGGCGGATATCCGGATGATCGGCACCGATTTTCAGAAATCGGTGTGGGATGCCCTGATCACGATTCCCAGCGGCGAAAGCCGCTCCTATGCCGGGCAGGCCGATATCCTTGGTAATCCGAAAGCGGTGCGGGCGGTGGCACGTGCCAATGCGCTGAACCCGGTATCGATCATCGTGCCGTGCCATCGGGTGATCGGATCGGACGGCACCCTGACCGGCTATGCCGGTGGTCTTGATCGCAAACGCTGGCTGCTCGATCACGAGGCGGCGATGGCCACGAAAGCCGCCTGATCCTTTAGGTTCTGATTCCCGATAATTCCGAATTATAGCGAATGCCAACCGGCGGATCATGTGCCGGAACGCTATTTCCTTGTCTGAAAGGTTTCATCTGATGAAGCTTCATGATTACGCCGGATCACAAAACGCGTGGAAGATACGCCAGCTTTGCGCCCATCTTGGTCTTGAATACCAGACACAGTGGGTTTCGATTTTTACCGGCGAAAGCCATACCGATGCGTTCTATGAAATGAACCCGGCGGGGGCGGTTCCGGTACTGGAACTTGATGATGGGCGCTGTATTGCTGAATCAAACGCCATTCTGCTTTATCTGGCGGACGGAACGGATTATTTGCCCTCTGATGCCTATGAACGCGCCAAGGTCTGTCAGTGGCTGTTTTTTGAAACCGATTATATACAGGCAACCATAGCCTGCCTTCGGTACTGGAACCTGACGGGGAAGAATGACCGGAATGCCGGGCAACTGCCGTTGCGCCGGGCCAAGGCCACACAGGTTTTAGGCATGCTTGACCGGCATTTGCGCGACCATGATTTTCTTGCAAATGCCCGCTATTCGCTCGCGGATATCGCGGTCTATGCCTACACCCATCTGGCACATGAGGCCGATCTGGATATGACCCCTTATGACGGGATCAATCGCTGGATCAAACGGATTGGCGCGATTGTCGGGGGCACGGTGCCGGTCCGCTATTACAGCGAAGACCCGCTAAGCGGTCAGGATTTGTAATCATCGCCATAAAACAAAAAGGGTCGCATGATGGGGCGACCCTTTTGCTTTTTCCGTTTCGCTATGGGCCGTGATTGTGATCGATCAGATCGACATCACGATACGGCCATCAATGGTACCGGCCCGCATGCGATCAAAGATCGAATTGATGTTTTCCATCGGTTCGGTGGTGAAGTGCGAATGCACCTTGCCGTCGCCGGCAAATTCCAATGCTTCCTGAAGGTCGGCACGCGTGCCGACGATGGATCCGCGAATGGTTTTGCGCGACAGAACGGTGTCAAAGATATCAAGCTCGAACTTGCCGGGCGGCAGGCCGCACAATGCCATCGTGCCATGACGGCCCAGCATGCCAACACCCTGCGCAAAGGCGGATTTGGAAACGGCGGTGACCAGAACCCCATTGGCGCCACCCATCTGGTTTTGTACTTCGGTAACCACGTCGGTTTCCTTGGCATTCAGAACCCAATCGGCACCAAGGTCCTTGGCAAGTTTCAGTTTTTCCGGGCTGATATCAACCGCAATCACCTTCATGCCCATGGCCTTGGCATATTGCACGGCCATGTGGCCAAGCCCGCCGACGCCGGAAATGACAACGGTTTCACCCGGTTTGCATTCGGTTTCCTTAAGTCCCTTGTAAACCGTAACCCCGGCGCAAAGCACCGGTGCGGCATTGCCAAATTCAAGCGGATCGGGCAGGTGGCCGACATAGTTCGGATCGGCAAGAACATATTCGGCAAAGCCGCCATTGACCGAATAACCGGTATTAAGCTGTTCCCCGCAAAGCGTTTCCCAACCGGTAATGCAATGATGGCAATGCCCGCAGGCCGAATGCAGCCACGGCACGCCCACCCGGTCGCCTTCCTTGATCGATGTAACACCTTCGCCGACTTCGGCAACAATGCCGACACCTTCATGGCCGGGGATAAAGGGCGGGTTCGGCTTGACCGGCCAATCGCCTTCGGCGGCGTGCAGGTCGGTATGGCAAACACCGGATGCCTCGATCTTTACAAGGATTTTGCCAGGCGTGACTTTGGGAACAGTGACTTCCTCGATCGACAATGGCTTGCCGAATTCCCGCACGACGGCGGCCTTCATGGTAGCAGGCATGCTCGTATCCTCCTTGCGGAATGACTTTGTGCCCGAAAATGCGGGCATGCATTAAGCGCGCAGGAAGGGTATAGGTTGTTGGGGTTCTAAACTTTGCGCTGTATCAAGGAACGCGATAAAAGCCGACTATTCATCCTCGCCCGGAAGCTCCAGAACATAGTCCTGATAATAGTCGGGCGGCATTCCGGCCTCATATCGGGCTTCGTCGTTAAACGGTGGTTTAAGCGGCCCGCGGAAATGTTTGCGCAGCATGTCATGCCATGTCGTGTAATAGGGCAGGCCGCGCTGATCACAGACATATTCATAATATTTACGCCCTGCCGCGACATGGGCGATTTCATCATGGGCGATGATTTTAAGGATGCGCGCACTTTCGGTATCACCATGCGACAGCAACCGTTCGATGGTCGGCGGGGTGGCATCAAGACCGCGCGCCTCGAACACCATCGGCACCACGGCAAGACGCGGCAGAATGTCATAGGCCGTATCCATCGATGTCTGCCACAGGCCATCATGGGCCGGCAGATCGCCATAGGTCGCATCCATTTCACCCAGACGTTTGTTGATCATCTTGAAATGGCGCGCCTCGTCATCGGCGACCTGAACCCAGGCATCATGAAAATGCTTGGGCATGTCGGCTTCGGGAAACCGCACGCAAAGGTCCCACGCCAGATCGATGGCATTAAGTTCGATATGCGCCAGCGCATGCAAAAGCCCGATACGCCCCTGAACGCTGCCTTTTTTGCGTTTGGGCATTTTGTTGGGTGGCAGCAGTTCGGGTTTTGCCGGGCGGCCCGGGCGGTCCGGAAGATCGGTTGATCCAACCTCGGTAATCTCGCCATTGCGCCACATCGCCGCCATTTCGGCGGTGACATCGGCTTTTTCCGTGGCGTCCGCCGTCATAAGGGCACGTTTGGCAGCTTCGGCAAGGGTAAGGCGGGACATGGGGCTGTTTCCGGAACATGAAGAATTACCGGCTTTCTGTGCCATGTGCGCCAAGGCGGGTCAATCCCGGCATACTGATGACACAAAAAAGGGCGACCGGAAAAACACGGTCGCCCTGTCAAAGCGGTATGGTCTGTTGATCAGGTAATGTTAAAGCGCGCCAGTGCCTCGGCCAGATCTTCGCCAAAGGCCGGGCCCTTGCGGATGATGGCCGTCCGGCAGGGCAGGTCCCGAAGCGACGGATGGTTCGGCGCATCCGATGTCAGAACGGCGGTCGGGATGTTGCGGGTTTTCGGCATGGCCTGCAACGCATTGGCGACATCAACACCGCCAAGTTCATCGATGGTTTTGGCAACAATGATGAAATCCGGGCGGGTGCGCACGGCAAGTTCAATCGCCTCGAACGAGCTTTGCGTGACCGAGCAGCGATAACCGCAGGCCGCCAGTTCGCGTTCGACAATGGCCGACATGGAACGCTGCGGAATAACCAGAAGGGCTTCGACATTGGTTTTTTTCAGCCACGCCGGATCGATATCAGGCGCTCGTTTGGATGGTAGTTCACGCACGAATTCGGCTGAATCGGCACCGCCCCCGGTGACGTCGCCATCAAGCAATCCTTCGATCTTGTCGATAAAGGCCTGAATATCGGCAATCGCCTCTTCGGTCAGTTCACGGCATGTCGTGGCATAATCGGCAAGACGGTGGCTTGTCAGATTGACCAGCGGCGCATTGACCGACTTGCCCTTGTATCGAAGATTGAAAATCTCGCGCTGGATTGCTGTCAGGATCGCCGGATCGGATTTGCTGCGCGCATTCTGAAGATGCACGCCAATGCTGTTGACGATGTCGTTCGCTTCATCACGGAAATCGGCGAGCATCTGATCGTCGAGATCGATAACATTCTTGCTCATTATTATATCCTGCCTTGCCGGTTGCCCGGTCATTCGCCATACGCCAGGAAGTGCAAAATCGCTACACCCATAACTCCCATATCCGGATTCTTAGCCCGACAAACAAGGCAAGGCAATATATTGAATAAGCCTGTGGTTTATTAGGTGCTTGAAAACTATCTTCTTTTAACCGTTACAAAAAATGCAAAACCGGCCGGATTTTGGTCCGACCGGTCCTGTTCGTAAGGGCAGGGCTGGAAATTACAACGCCTTGACGGCGGCAAGAACCTCGGCGACGTGGTTCTTGACCTTTACCTTGCGCCACACATTGCGGATCACGCCATCACCATCAATGACAAAGGTGCTGCGCTCGATTCCCATGAATTTTTTGCCATACATGCTTTTTTCGGTCCAGGTGCCGTAATCCTCGCAGGTCGTGCTGTTTTCATCCGATGCGAGGATAAAGTTCAGATCATGCTTGGCCTTGAACTTGTCATGACGATCCGCACTGTCCTTTGAAATGCCGATGATCTGTGCATTGACCGCACTGAAATCGGGTTCGGCATCGCGAAACTCGCAGGATTCCGTGGTGCAGCCCGGCGTCATGTCCTTGGGATAGAAATAGATCACCACCGGTTTGCCTTTAAGGTCCGATAGTTTTACCGAACCGCCACCATCGGTCGGCAGGTCGAAATCGGGGGCCTTGTCACCAACATCAAGCGTCATTTCTTTATCCTTGTTCAAAGTGTCGCGTCCCTGACCGGCTTCGGAAAGCCATGTCAGGAAGTTTCGCCAAAATCTGCATACCAAATTACAAAGCCTTATAAGCATTGCCAATTCATCCGGATCACTCTAGTCATTCCGAACGCGGCGGAAGTTTTTCTGCCGGTTGCGTGATCAGTCGGTCATAGACGGCCTTGATCCGCATTGCTGTTTCATCAAGCTTGACCTGAAGCGCATCAAAATCATCGCACTGCCCGGCGCGCGCCAGCATGCGCCGCAAATCGGTGCTGGCATTTTTCGGCTCAAACGGCCCCTCGGTCGTCAGGCGCAGGATCGCCTGCAGTGCCAGCCAGAACGACCCGGCATTGGCAAGGAATGTGGCTTCCTCGGCATCCAGAATGCCAGCACTTCCAAGGTTTTTAAACACCTCGCGCGTGGTGGGGGACAGAATTTCGGGATGGGTGTGCGCATGCGCCAGTTGCAGATATTGCGCAATGAATTCCAGATCAACCAACCCGCCGCGCCGCATCTTGATCGCCCAGGGATGACTATCGCCTTTGCCCGCATCCATGCGGTTGCGCATGTCATAAACATCGCGCAGCAGATCATCGGGATTACGCTTTTTCTGCAGGACCGCATTGGTGGTTTCCATCACCCTGTCACACAGGGCTTGCGGACCATAAACCGCACGAAGGCGCGTCAGCGCCATATGCTCCCACGTCCAGGCTTCGTTAAGCTGATAGGCCTCGAAACTTTTGAAATGGGTGGCAAGGGGCCCTTTGTTGCCGCTGGGGCGCAGGCGAAGGTCGGTTTCAAACAGGACCCCCTCGGCCGTCGGTGCCGAAAGCGCATTGATGTAACGCTGGCTTAACCGGATGTAATAATGGCCGGGGCTAAGCGGCTTTTCGCCATTTGATTCCTCGGCATCCTCTGGCACCTCATAGACAAAGATCATATCAAGGTCGGATCCGGGCGAAAGTTCCTGCCCGCCATGTTTGCCAAGTGCAAAGACGGCAAGCCCGCCGTCATCAAATTTGCCATGCTTTTGCGCAAAATCATCGGCAATACGCGGGAAAAGGGCACGGATGGCGACATCGGCCACATCGGCAAGGGCCCGGCCTGCCTGATGCGGGGTATGGCGGTTCTGGATGGTCTGGACATCAATGCGGAATTTCTGATCATTCGCCCAGCGCCGTGCTGTATCAAGCCAGTCTTCGACCATATCCTCGCGCGCCAGCCGAGTGTTAAGTTCATCGAGCATCGTGTCGGCATCGGGCAGTTCATCGTGGAAACCCGACATCAGGACATAATCAAGCACCCCGGCATTGCGCCCCAGATATTTGGCCATGCGCGGCGCTGTGCCCGCGATCTGTGCCAGAAGCTCCAGCAGTTCCGGATTTGCCGTCACCAGCGAGAAAAGCTGAACCCCCGCAGGCAGACCTTTCAGGAATTCGTCAAACGCCCGAAACGCCATGTCCGGATTGGTGGTTTGCGACAATGCCTTCAAAAGGGTCGGCATCAGTTCGGTCAGGATTTCACGCGCACGCCGCGACCGGGTGGCGCGATACCGCCCGTGATGCCATCCCCGCACCGTGACCGAAACATTGGTCGGGTTCTCGAACCCCATCTGGCGCAAATTTTCAAGTGTTTCAGGGTCGTCTTCCGTGCCGGTAAAGACAAGGTTTCCATCCGCTGCTGCAAGCGGAATATCGTCTTCAAACAATTCGGCATAATTGCTTTCGACCTTGCGCAGGTGATGCAAAAGATCGGCCTTGAAACCATCAAGCGTGTCATAACCAAGGAAGGTCGAAAGAGCATGCAACCCTTCCTCGGTTTCAGGCAGGGTCTGGGTCTGATGATCGTTTGTCATCTGCAAACGATGTTCGACTGTGCGCAGAAACTCATAGGCCGCCAGCATTTCATCGCGCACCTGTTCGGACACCTGCCCGAATTTGGTCAGTTCACGAAGCGCATCACAGGTCGCCTTGCATCGAAGCGCAACGGCCCGCCCGCCCCAGATCAGTTGCTGGGTCTGGGCGAAAAATTCAATCTCGCGAATGCCACCGCGGCCAAGCTTGATGTTATGGCCGGGAATAACGACCTTGCTGCCGCCTTTATGGGCGTTGATCTGGCGCTTGATCGAATGAATATCCTGGATCGCAAGGAAATCGAGATGCTTGCGCCAGACATATGGGCGCAATATTTCAAGGAATATATCCCCTGATTTTTTGTCACCTGCAACGATCCGTGATTTGATCATTGCTGCACGTTCCCAGTTCTGCCCGACCGTCTCGTAATAGGTTTCAGCCGCCAGCATCGACAGGATCGGCGGGGTGGATGCCGGATCGGGGCGCAGGCGCAGATCGGTGCGGAAAACATACCCGTCGCCGGTGCGTTCTTCCATGATGCGGGTGACATCGCGCACCATCCGCACAAGGTCCTGTTGCAGGCGATCATGGTCGATATAGGTAACGACCTCGTGGTCATAGAGGAAAATCAGGTCGATATCGGATGAATAGTTAAGCTCCTTGGCGCCAAGCTTTCCCATGCCAATCGCAAAAATCCCGCAATCGCGCAGCGGATCGTCGGGATGGGGCAGGTCGAATTTGCGCTGCTTTGCCGTCGCCGAAAGGCAATGGGCCAGTGCAAATTCAAGGGTCACTTCAGCCGTGGTGCTAATCGCGCCCGTGATTTTATCAAGCGACCACGCCTTGCAGATATCGGCAATCGCAATCACAAGGGCCGCCCGGCGTTTTGCCTTGCGCACCATCATCATGGTTGTCGCCTGATCGGTCTGGGCGGCGTCCGCACTTTTGCGCACCGGATCAAGGGCCGCGTCAAAGGCCGCGTCAAGCCCCTGATCAAACACTAGACAGATGATATCGGGATCGCGCAGACACAGATTGCCAAGATAGGGGCTGTTGCCAAACATCGCCGCCAAAACGTCGCGTTTTGGTTTGTTGGCCGCAATATCGCCAATCTGTTGTGCGAGATGCTCGAAAGCGGGGCGATCGGCAAGCGCAGACCATCTTTCGAAACCGTTATTGCAACGATCGGTATCGAAGGGTTTCGGCAAATCTGGCGTAATCCAGGAAAGAGACACTTTTTGCTTTCCTTGTGTTGCTCTTGTTATTGCTCTTGGACGTAAAACCGGGCTATCCCTTGGCTTCGTGACGCAACGCAGGATATCTCCGGCATCCGGCCACGCACGCGACATGACACGGAAAGGTTTCCTTATGCCCCCGACGATACCAAAAAGGGGACAGGGAAACAGTATCAGTTTACATTTATTGGGTTTTTCGCAGGCCGGGAAACATCATTGGCTTGACGGCGTTGTTACATTGATTGGAAATGTCATTCATGGCATCGCAAATTCGGGATCTTTAGGCAGGTGCGTCGCATCAAAATCTTTACTGGCTGGTGTGGGCTGTTTCTTGCGGCCGTGATCCTGTTTGTCGGCGTTTTTGCCGGTGTTCTGGTCTGGCGCATCGCGCAGGGCCCGGTTTCCCTGCATCGTCTCGTGCCTTATGTCGTTGCCGAACTGAATGAAAGCAGCGGTGACACCAAATTCGAAGTCGGCGACATGGTCCTGTTCTGGCGCGGATGGGAAGAACGGTTTGATATCCGTCTTCAGGATGTGTCGGTGCGCGACGGGGCAGGAAGTGAAATGCTCCATGTGCCAGAGGCCGACGTGGTGTTTTCCAGCAAGGCGCTTTTTGACGGGGTTCTGGCCCTGCGGGAACTGAACCTGATCGCACCGAAATTGCGTCTGGTCCGGCACGCCAACGGCCAGATCGATATCGGCTATAATCCCGAAGGACAGGCCGAAGCCGAAACCCCGCTGCAATCCCTGCCAGTCCCCGATTTCAAAACAGATCCCAAAACAGAACCTGAACCCGAAACAGCGCCAGAACCGGCACAAAACAATCCGGGCGCCCCGGCATCCGGTGATGCCAGCGGCAACAATGCCGAACAGCCGGGCGTGAATATGCCCCTGCCGTCGCCGTCGGAAGGCACCGGGACCGAACCCGATCAATCGCTTAGCGATGCGCAACGCGGTATTCGCGATGGCAGTGCGGCGATGCGCGAAATTGTCGCGATCCTGTCGGGCGAGATGGCCGATTTTCCCGCCGCCGCCTATTTCGAAAGCTTCGGCGTATCTGGCGCGGATCTTCAAGTATGGGATGAGGCACTTGATCTTGTCTGGGCGGCACCATCTGCCGATATCCGTCTGTCACGCAAACCGATGGGCATTCACGCCGAAGCAACGATGAAGGTCAATGCCGGGCTGGTATCAACCGATGTCAATGTCACGGCCGAATATGACAGCCGGGTCGAGGAAATCGACATGGTGGCCGATATTGGCGAAGTGATCCCGTCAAACCTGACCAGCATATCGGATACGTTTATTGATCTGGCCGGGGTTGATGTCCCGGTATCCGGCAGGCTTACGGCAAAGCTTGGCGCGGATGGCAGCGTTATCGAACTTGGTACCGATCTTGACCTTGGTGTGGGCCGGGTCGATCTGCCCGCCCCAATGGTCGCGGCCTATCACGTCACCGGTGGCAAGGTGGGCTTAAGCTTCGTACCCGGCCGGTTAAGCTTTGATGATGTCCGGATCGAAGCTGGCGAAACCGCCGCCGTGCTCAAAGGGCAGGCAATAAATCCGCTTGGCCAGTGGGCCATCGATATCACGGCGACGGCAACCGACGTCCGGACCAACGATCTGCCGCAATTGTGGCCCGAAACCGTTGGCGACAATGCGCGGACATGGGTTGTTGAAAACCTGACCGAGGGCATCGTTCATCAGGCCGAACTGCGCACCAGACTGCATCAGGACGAAACCGGAAATATCATCGTCGATCATCTGGACGGCGAAATGAACATGACCGGCGTTACCGTGCATTACCTTGGCGATATGCCATCGGTTCTGGGCGCTGGCGGTCGGGCGGAGTTTGATCAGTCAAGCTTCAGCATCTTTGTTAATGAGGGCGAAGCCGACGGCATCGTCGTTGACGAGGCAACGCTTGTTTTCTCGCAGCTCGATACCGACAGCGAAATGGCCGATTTCGAAATCGTCGCCCATGGTGGTGCGCGCAATGCGCTTGAAATGATCGATGAAGAACCGCTTGGTTTTGCTACACAGCTCGGTATCGATCCGGCACAGATCGAAGGTGAGCAGGCAACCCGTGTGAAGCTGCATTTCCCGTTGTTAAAGGATCTGTCGTTTGATGATGTCGAGGTCGCAGCCGCTTCGCGCATCGAAAATGCCGCAATTACCGATGCGTTCCGCGACCTTGATATTTCCGATGGCACCTTTGAATTGCAGGTCAATACCAAGGGGCTCGAACTGTCGGGCGAGGCCGCGATTGGCAAGGGACGAACCAACATCAAATGGGTCGAAAGCTTTGCCGACGATACCCCCGTCATCAGCCACTATGACCTTGAAGGCGATCTTGATCTCGCTGCGCTGGAGCAGGTCGGTTTTGCCGCCGATCCCTATCTGAGCGGTGTCGCGACCGGCAAGGTTACCATCGAACATCTGCGCAGCAACGAGGTCGCCATCAAGGCGCAGACCAGCCTGTCTGCGGCTGATATTGCGCTTGATATGGTCGATTATCATAAAACACCGGGGCAGGATGCCAGCCTTGCGTTCGATCTGACCGTCAAGGCCAATGGCGCGGGCGAAGTCCGGTCCTTTGATCTGATGGCACCCGAACTGGTCGCCAAGGCCAAGGGGCGCTGGCGCGGTGACAGCCCGATTGCGGATAAATTCACGGTTAATCTGACCGATACGCGCTTCCGAGAAAATCTTGCGATTGCAGGCGCCATTACGGTAGATCAGGGCGGCAAACTTCTGGTCGATCTGAAGGGCAAGCAGTTTGATCTGCGTCCGTTTGTCGAAGATAAGCCAACGGACGGTTCGGAAAAAACGGCAAACCCGGCGGGGGATTTCGAGGCAATGGATATCCGCCTCGAAGCAGCCGACTTCCTGATCAAGGGCGAACGTCCGGTGCTGCGCGATGGATCGATCCTTTTGCATCAGACGGGCGAAAACCGTGAAATTGAAATCAACGCCCGGCAGGCCGATGCCCAGCCATGGCTTGTCGGTGATGATGATGCCCCGCGCGAACCCGGCCCCGCCGAAAGCCCCAATAGCGGTGGCATCGGCCAAAACGCATCCCGGACCGGCGGGCGAACCGATATCTTCCTGTCCATCGATCAACTGATCATGGCCAATGGTGAATTGATCGATGAAATTGACGGCTCCATTCATGTTGTTGGTGACGAATGGGATGGTCTGGTCCTGAACGGAACGATGGGGGATCGGGCGAATGTCTTTGCCCAGGTCGAACGCAAGGACCCGAAAACGCGCAACGTGCGCCTGACCAGCGACGATGCGGGCAAATTCCTGCGTGCAGTCGATCTTTATGAAAACCTGCTGGGCGGGGCACTGACCATCGAGGGCACGGTCGATGACAGCACATGGTCGCAACCCTTCACCGGCAAGGTCAATATTACCGCCTTCCGTGCGGTGAACGCACCGCTTGCCGCCCGTGTGCTCGGCGCTGCGTCGCTGACCGGGCTTGCCGATGTGCTGGGCGGGAATGGGATTGCGTTTTCCGAACTGAACGGTGATTTCACCTATGCCAATGATGTGCTCTCGCTTAGCAAATTCGCCGCCAACGGATCGGCGGTTGGCGTCACCAGCAATGGGTCGATTGATCTGGCCAAATCCGAAATCCGGCTGGCGGGATCAATCGTGCCGATCTATTCGCTGAACTCTGCCCTTGGCGCGATCCCGCTTCTGGGGGATTTGCTGGTGGGCGAGGAAGGCGGGGGTATTTTCGCCCCGACCTACACCATCGAAGGTGCGCTTGATGACCCGGAAGTCACGGTCAATCCGCTATCGACCTTTGTGCCCGGCGTGTTCCGCAACCTGATCACCGGGGCCGAACCCGGTTAAGGTCGGGCAGGTATTGGTCCCATCAAAAAAGGCCCCGGAAATGTCCGGGGCCTTTTGTATTCTAGCACGTGTTTGAGCGCGACCTGTTTAGATCGGCTTGATCAGAACGTGGCGCTTCTTGCCCGCCGAAAGCTTGATGACGCCATCGGCATTGATCGCATCACCGCCAATGGTGATGTTTTCATCATCGACTTTCTCGTCGTTGATCTTGGCCCCGCCACCCTTGATCAGGCGACGTGCTTCACCGCCCGATTTGGCAAGGTCGGCACGGCGGAACAGATCAAATGCCGGAATACCGGCCTCGATTTCCGATTTCGGAACTTCGACAGTCGGCAGATCGTCGGCCAGAACGCCTTCCTCAAACGTCTTGCGCGCGGTTTCCGCTGCCGCAAGGGCGGCTTCTTCACCGCGGCACAGCTTGACGGCTTCGAATGCCAGAATCTTCTTGGCTTCGTTGATATCCGAACCTTCAAGCTTTGCGTATTCTTCGATCTGTTCAAGCGACAGCTCGGTAAACAGGCGCATGAACTTGATGACGTCCGCATCTTCGCTGTTGCGCCAGAACTGGTAATAATCATAGGCCGACAGGCGTTCCTCGTTCAGCCACACCGCACCCGATGCCGTCTTGCCCATCTTCGCACCCGATGCGGTGGTCATAAGCGGCGTGGTCAGGCCAAACAGCGCACTGTCATCAACGCGACGGCCAAGCTCGACACCATTGACGATATTGCCCCACTGGTCCGAACCGCCCATCTGCAGAACGCAGCCATATTTGCGCTGCAGTTCGACAAAGTCATAGGCCTGCAGGATCATATAGTTGAATTCAAGGAAGCTCAGCGACTGTTCACGTTCCAGACGCAGCTTGACGGAATCAAAGCTCAGCATCCGGTTGACCGAGAAATGGCGGCCGAAATCACGCAGGAATTCGATGTAATTGATCTTGTCGAGCCAATCGGCATTGTTGACCATGACCGCATCGGTCGGGCCATCGCCAAAGGTCAGGAACTGCTGAAAAACCTTTTTGATCCCGGCCATGTTGGCGGCAATGATTTCATCGGTCAGAACCGGGCGGGCATCATCACGGCCGGTCGGATCGCCAACGCGGGTCGTGCCGCCGCCCATCAGGACAATCGGCTTATGGCCGGTTTTCTGCAACCAGCGCAGCATCATGATCGAAACAAGCGACCCGACATGCAGGCTGTCTGCGGTGCAATCATAGCCCACATAGCACACCACCTTTTTTTCTGACGCATAGGCATCAAGCCCTTCAATATCAGTACATTGGTGGATGTAACCGCGGTCATTCATGACGCGGAGAAAATCAGACTTCAGTTCAGTCATGGTTTTTGCGCTATGTTGGTTGTGAGTGTAAAAATACGAGCACCCCAAAGGGCGGACGCGATGATCTAGCACAGAAAATATCCCCACGGCAACGCATCGACGCCCTGTTTGCAATGCATGGTAACGATTTCGCGATAAATCGGGCTTAATCTGCGCTCTTGCAGTACCAACAGACGCAAAAACGCATACGGGAATGGAGTACAGAATGACAACCGGCTGGATCAAGGCCATCGGCATGATGAGCGGCACATCCCTTGACGGGGTGGATGCGGCATTGATTGAAACCGATGGCGTCGACGTCCGGCGCACCGGTCATGCCGTTTTCGTGCCGTATAGCCCCGAATTGCGCGAACGCATGCGCGCCTGCTTTGGCAATCGCAGTGCCACCAATACCGAACATGTCGTGGCCGACGATCTGACGCTTGTGCATGTTGATGCCATTAACATGCTGCTGGATCGTGCATCGATTTCACCATCTGAAATCGGTGTGATCGGATTTCATGGCCAGACCGTGTTTCATGAACCGGCATCGGGGATCACGCGCCAGATCGGCACACCCGATATGCTGGCCGAAAAAACCGGCATTCCGGTTGTCGCCGATTTCAGGCTGGCCGATGTTGCCGCCGGGGGTGAAGGCGCGCCGCTGGCGCCGGTTTATCATGCGGCACTGATGAAAAGTGCCGGTGTTGATATGCCCGTTGCGGTCCTTAATATCGGTGGCGTTTCCAATGTGACATGGATCGGCCCGGACGAAGAACTGCTGGCCTTTGATTGCGGCCCCGGCAATGCACGGATTGATGACTGGATGCTGCGCCATACCGGCACGCCGGTTGACCTGAATGGTGCAACCGCCGCATCCGGCCTGCCGGATCCGATGATCGAAGTCAGATTTCTCGAAGACCCGTATTTCGACCGCATCCCGCCCAAATCGCTTGATCGCGAGGATATGGCACTCCGCATTGATGGGCTGGTGGCCGAGGCAAAGCTTGGCGTTGCCGACGGGGCGGCAACACTGGCGCAATGCACGGTGGCGGCAATCGTCGCAGGCGTTAATCATCTGCCCGAAGCCCCCCTGCAATGGTTTGTCTGCGGGGGCGGGCGGCACAATGACTATCTGATGGCGCAATTAAACAACCGGCTCGGCGTGCCGGTGCGATCTGTCGATGAACTTGATTGGGATGGCGATGCGGTAGAGGCCGAATGTTTTGGCTATCTTGCCGTGCGCCACCTGTGCGATCTGCCGCTAAGCTTTCCGGGGACAACCGGTGTGCCGGAACCGTGCCGGGGTGGAAAGCTTTATCACAGCAAAAAGGCCGCCTGATCAGGCGGCCTTTGGTCTTTGCGGCTGGGCGTTGCGTGATTACGCGTTGCGCTTGTCCAGATAGGCGACCGTTTTCTTGATCACTTCGTCCTGCTGCTTGGCAAAGTAATGATCGGCACCTTCGATGGTGCACATATCAACCTCGATGCCTTTCTGGGCATTCAGCTTGTCGGCAAGCTTGTTGACCGAGGACAGCGGAATGTTGGTATCGTGCGACCCGTGGATCATGATCCCGGATGACGGGCAGGGGGCTAGGAAGGTGAAGTCATATTCACTGGCCGGGGCTGCGACCGAAATAAAGCCGTCGATTTCCGGGCGGCGCATCAAAAGCTGCATGCCGATCCACGAACCGAACGAATAACCGGCAACCCAGGTTGCGCGGGCATTGGCGTTATAGGTCTGCATCCAGTCGAGTGCGGATGCCGCATCCGACAATTCGCCGATCCCCTGGTCATAAACGCCCTGCGAGCGTCCGACACCGCGGAAATTGAAACGCATGACCGAATACCCGCGATCCTTGAACATGTTAAACATGTTAAAGCACAGCTTGTTGTTCATCGTTCCGCCTTGCTGGGGGTGCGGATGAAGAATAAGCGCAATGGGCGAATCGTCTGCGCCATTGTGGTGATAGCGACCTTCAAGGCGGCCTTCGGGGCCGTTAAAAATGACCTCAGGCATGGATCAGACTGCTCCTGTCCACGAATGGAATGGGGTGAGTGAAGAATATATCCGAGTATTTTTGTAGGTTTTTTCGTTTTTGTGCATAAATTGCTTTGGGCAAATACTTGACCAGGTTACTCGGTTATCCTATATTCCGGCTAACCCGATGGCATCATTGCTGTCCGTTTTGCGCGGTTCGCGCAAGCGGGCAACGATGTCGGCTGCCGGGAATCGAAGCTACTAATTACACAGTGGACAGCCCGATGTTCAAGCTAATTCGTCAGGAAATAGACGCGATGATCGCCCGTGATCCTGCGGCGCGTTCCCGCTGGGAAGTCGTGATCAGCTATCCGGCGTTTCATGCAATCATGGGATATCGTGGCACAAACTGGCTGTGGAAGCGCGGTTTTCGTTTAACCGCACGCTTCCTGTCGCAGATTTTGCGCTGGCTGACCGGGATCGAAATTCACCCCGGTGCGACCATCGGCAAACGTTTCTTCATCGACCACGGCATGGGTGTCGTGATTGGTGAAACCGCCGAGATTGGCGATGATGTGACGCTTTATCAGGGGGTAACCCTTGGCGGGACATCGCCAAGTGTGAACAGTGACGGCCAGCGTGGGCTGAAACGTCACCCGACGCTTGAAGATGGTGTGATTGTCGGTTCTGGCGCGCAGATCCTTGGTCCGTTCATTGTTCGCAAGAATGCGCGTGTTGGTGGCAACGCCGTCGTGCTGTCCGAAGTCCCCGAAGGTGCGACCGTGGTCGGTATCCCCGCCCGCATCGTACGTCGGGAAAAAGATGATCGTTTCTGTGCCTATGGCACGCCGCTGGGCGACCTGCCCGATCCGGTTGCCCGCGCTCTTGAAGAACTGGGCCGCGAAGTCCAGACGCTGCGCAATCAGGTTGCCGCCCTCGAAGCCGACAAGGCAGGCGCTGCTGCCGGTGCGGATAAACCGGCAAAGCCGCGGATTGTCGCGGCATCCGAATGATTTTGGCCCGCCTGAAATCGGGCGGGTACAGACAGGGGCATCAAATCGACATGTTGATCGCCCATAAAGGAAATACAGAGCTTGTGATCATTTCCCGACAGTTCGGGTCTTGATCGACAGGTAGGAGGACGAACCGTGAAGCTGAGTACAAAAGGCCGCTATGCCGTGATGGCGATGGTCGATCTCGCTGATAGCAGCAGGGACCGGCCGGTCGCGCTTGCCGATATTGCGGACCGTCAGGAAATATCCCTGTCCTATCTGGAACAGCTTTTTGGCAAATTGCGCAAAGGCGGGCTTGTCCGTTCCGTGCGTGGTCCGGGTGGCGGTTATCTGCTGGCCCGCACCGCCGAGGATACCCGGATTGCCGATGTGATCCTCGCTGTTGACGAGCCGATCCGCGCAACCCGGTGCAAATCGGGATCGCCAAAGGGCTGCAAATCCAATCAGGGCCGGTGTCTGACCCATGAATTGTGGGAAGAACTTGGCAACCAGATTTATCTTTATCTGGCCTCTGTCAGTCTGGCCGACGTTGTGGATCGCCGTGTTTCCGGATCGACCCGGATGTTTGAACCGCGGACCACGAAAATCAAAGAGCCGAGCCAGGTTGCAGCCCAGTAACTTGTCCTCTATATCGAGGGCAGAATAAGAGAATGCGAATAAGGATGATTTTAAACTGATGACCAACCCGGTTTACCTTGATTACAACGCAAGCGCGCCGTTGTGCCACGAAGCACGGCAGGCAATGCATGCGGCGATGGAAGTCGCGGGTAACCCGTCATCGGTTCATGCATCCGGCCGTGCAGCGCGCAAGATCGTCGATCATGCCCGTCGCCGGATCGCCGATCTGGTTGGTGGTGACGCCGAACGCGTGATTTTCACAAGCGGCGGTACCGAGGCCAACAATCTGGCCCTGAACGGGCTTGAGGATGTCACCGTATTTACCAGTGCGGTCGAACATCCCTCGGTGATCGAGGCACGGTCTGATGCGAAACGCATTCCGGTTGATGCCAATGGCGTCATTGATCTGGCCGCTCTTGAAATCATGCTGAAAGCCGCATCCGATGCCGGGCAAAAGGTTCTGGTTTCGGTGATGCTGGCCAACAATGAAACCGGCGTCATTCAGCCGGTGGCTAAAGTCGGCCTGCTGGCGCGTGAATATGGTGCAAAGGTCCATTGCGATGCCGTTCAGGCATTGGGCCGCATGCCGGTCGATATGGGCCAGCTTCTGGTCGATATGGTGTCGATTTCGGCCCACAAGATCGGCGGCCCCAAAGGTGTCGGTGCCTTGGCGATTGCGCCCGGTGTGATGCTGGTGCCGCAAATCCGCGGCGGCGGGCAGGAAAAATACCGACGGGGTGGTACGGAAAATACCATCGGGATCGCAGGCTTTGGTGCCGCGGCCGAACGGTGCGAAACCACCCGGTCGAAAATGGACGACATCCGCGATCTGCGTGATCGTCTGGAAACGGTTTTGGCATCAGAAGCCCCCGAACTTCTGATCGCCGGAAAAGGAACGGATCGACTGGTCAATACCAGTTGCCTGATCCTGCCGGGCATGCCGGGGGAAACCCAGGTGATGGCCATGGATCTTGCAGGGATTGCGATCAGTTCGGGATCAGCCTGTTCATCAGGCAAGGTACGTGAAAGCCACGTATTGAAGGAAATGGGGGTTACCGATGCCGGATCGGCCATAAGGGTCAGTCTGGGACTGGAAACCACCAATGACGAGATTGATACATTTATCCGCGTTTGGAGCCGGATGCGGGGCAATGCAGTGCGTAAGAAAAGTGCGCGCCACGCTGCCTGACAAAGAGTGAGTGAGGAAGCCTTAACTATGAACGAGCTTAAAGCAAAGCCGATCTATCTGGATTACCAGGCAACGACGCCGACCGATCCGCGCGTGGTGGAAACCATGCTGCCGTACTTCACCGAGAAGTTCGGCAACCCGCATTCGCGCAACCACAGCTTTGGCTGGGAAGCGGAAGATGCGGTCGAGGTCGCACGTGACCAGGTCGCCAAGATCATTGGCGCCTCGTCCAAAGAGATCATTTTCACCTCGGGTGCGACTGAGTCGAACAACCTTGCGCTCAAAGGCGTGATGAAGTTCTACGGCAAGAAAAAGCCGCACCTGATCACGGTCGTGACCGAGCATAAATGCGTGCTCGACAGTGCCCGTCACCTTGAACAGGAAGGTTTCAAAGTCACCTATCTTGGCGTCAAGGATAACGGCCTGATCGACCTTGAGCAGCTGAAAGCCGCGATCACCGACGAAACCGCGATTGTGTCCGTCATGGCGGTCAACAACGAAATCGGCGTGATCCAGCCGCTGAAGGAAATCGGTGAAATCTGCCGCGAACGTGGTGTGTTCTTCCACACCGATTGTGCGCAGGCCGTTGGCAAGATTCCGCTCGACGTTGACGAGATGAAAATCGACCTGATGTCGATTTCCGGCCACAAGATTTATGGCCCGAAAGGCATTGGTGCGCTTTATGTCCGTCGTCGTCCGCGCGTTCGCGTCATCGCACAGATCACCGGTGGTGGTCAGGAACGCGGCATGCGTTCCGGTACGCTGCCGACCCCGCTGATCGTTGGTCTGGGCAAGGCCTGCGACATCGCCATGAACGAAATGGCCGAAGAAAATGCCCGCATCATGGAACTGCGTGACTACACCATGAAGCGTTTCCGTGACCGCCTTGCCGACATCTACCTGAACGGTGATGAAACGCAGCGCGTTGCCGGCAACCTCAATGTTTCCTTTGCCTATGTCGAAGGCGAAAGCCTTCTGATGGACATCAAGAACATTGCGGTCTCGTCGGGTTCGGCATGTACCTCGGCGTCGCTTGAGCCGTCATACGTTCTGCGTGCGCTGGGTGTTGACGAAGAACTCGCCCATACCTCGCTTCGTATCGGCATCGGTCGCTATACCACCCGCGAAGAGCTTGATCAGGCGATTGAACTCGATCTGTGTCGCTGTCGAACGCCTGCGTGAAATGAGCCCGCTTTGGGAAATGGCCCAGGAAGGCATCGACATCAAGTCGATCGAGTGGGCTGAACACTAAGCGTAACGAACTATTCCTTCTCGTGAGAGAGAAACAGGACTTTTAGGAGGACTTTTACCATGGCTTATAGTGAAAAGCTGATCGACCATTACGAAAACCCGCGCAATGTCGGTTCGATGGACAAGAACGAAACGTCTGTCGGTACCGGTCTGGTCGGTGCACCGGCCTGTGGCGACGTCATGAAACTGCAGATCAAGGTGACCGCAGACGGGATCATCGAAGATGCAAAGTTCAAGACGTTCGGTTGCGGTTCGGCCATTGCGTCAAGCTCGCTGATCACCGAATGGGTCAAGGGCAAGTCGCTTGACGAAGCCGGTTCGATCAAGAACTCGCAGATTGCCGAAGAACTGGCTTTGCCGCCGGTCAAGATTCACTGCTCGATCCTGGCAGAAGATGCCATCAAGGCAGCGATCGCCGACTACAAAACCAAAAACGGTCAGGGCGAAGTCGAAGCTGCTGAATAAGCAGCTTCACGACCCCCTCGTTTTCGGGAATTCAGGAGAAGACTATGGCATTACCGTCCCCGATCAGTGTCACCCCGGAGGCGCTTGTTCATATCAAGGCGTTGCTTGATAGCCGCGGCAAACCGTCCGAAGGCATCCGCCTTGGCGTGCGCAGCAAAGGGTGCTCGGGTCTGTCCTACACGCTTGAATATGCAGATGATGCATCGGGCTTCGAAGAAGTCGTCGAGCTGGAGGATGGCGTGAAGCTTCTGATTGACCCAAAAGCCATCATGTTCGTGCTTGGCACCGAGATGGATTACGAGGTCAACAAGATGGAAGAAGGTTTCGTATTCCGTAACCCCAATGAAAAGGGGCGTTGCGGCTGCGGGGAAATCCTTCCACGTCTGACGGCCCGCCGGGTTTTCCCTGCTTTCTGACTGTCATGGCCCCGGTGATATCGACCGATATCGTCGGGGCCATCGACTGACAAAAGGGCGGTCGCCGTTATTTTTGGCCTTATTTTCCGGCATCTGACGTCCGTCTTTATTCGTTTTGTTGTTTGTTTTTAAATCTCGAAAGTGCATAGCGTGAGCAACACCGGTACCTCAGAAACGCGCACCGCAGAACAGCCGCAGCATAAAGTCTGCTGGTCCTGCAAGGGCCCGGTCGAGGCATCAGCCCTGTTTTGCGATACCTGCAATGCCATCCAGCCCCCCGGCCAGCTTGACCATTTCACACGCTTTGGCCTGGAACGTACCTTTCTGATCGATGTTGATGCGATCGAGGCAACGTATCTCAAGCAGCAGCAGTTGCTTCATCCCGACCGCTTCGCATCGAAATCCGCCCGCGAACAGGCCCTGTCGTCACAGCAGGCCGCAACCCTTAACGGCGCGTTCGAAACCCTTAAAAATCCGGTGGCGCGTGCGGAATACCTTATGCGTCTGGCGGGTCACGAACCCGAAGGCGGCGAGGGGCACACGGTCAACGATCCGGAGCTTCTGATGGAAGCCATGGAAATGCGCGAGGCCCTGCATGATGCCGATGATCGCAATGCGGTCGACACCATGATCAAGGATACCCGCAAGGCTGCCCGCGCGTGTGAAAAGGACGTCGCCGAGGCGCTTGAACAGAACGCATATGACCGGGCCAAAAAACTGACAACCCGGCTTAGATACCTGATGAAAATGACCGAGGAAGCGCGCGCGAAGAAATCGCGTCTTGCCGCCGCCTGATCATTTAAAAAGAACGGATAGAATTCATGGCTTTGCTAAAGATCCACGAACCGGGCCAGACGCCGCTGCCCCACGAAGATGAACGCCAGCTTGCGGTTGGTATCGATCTGGGCACGACGAACTCCGTCGTCGCGATCTCGAACGATGAAAAACCCGAAGTGCTTCGCGATACATCCGGTGGAAATGCCATCGTGCCCTCCGTCGTCTATTATGGCGCGGGGGCTGATCCCGTGGTGGGCGAGGCCGCCCGTGATCAGATCAACGATAATGCCGATCGCGTCGTATCGTCGGTCAAACGCCTGATGGGGCGTGGCATTGCCGATGTCAAATCGATTGCCGGCACGCTGCCCTATCATGTCGAAGTCCCGTCTGAGGACGCCGCAAAATCGGGCGAACCGATGATGGTGCGGCTGAATGTCGGCGACCGCGTCCTGACCCCGGTGGAAGTTTCCGCCGATATCCTGCGTGCATTGCGTGCACGTGCCGAGGAAAGCCTTGGCAAGCCGGTCGAAAAGGCGGTCATCACCGTTCCGGCCTATTTCGATGATGGCGCGCGCACCGCGACCAAGGATGCCGCCCGTCTCGCCGGGATCGAAGTCCTGCGTCTGGTGAACGAGCCAACCGCGGCCGCCCTTGCCTATGGCCTCGATAACGGCGCCGAAGGCCTTTATGCCGTTTACGATCTTGGCGGCGGCACGTTCGATATTTCCCTGCTTAAAATGCAGACAGGCGTCTTCCAGGTGAAGGCAACCGGCGGCGATGCCGCCCTTGGCGGTGATGATTTCGATCACGCCATTGCCGAACATCTGCTGGCCGAACGTAAAAGCGGCGGCACCACCGATGATCTGGATGCGTCGGATGCCAAACGCCTGCTTAAAACCGCGCGCAAGGTCAAGGAAGCCCTGACCGATGCCGATAGCACCGAAATCACCGTTTCGCTCGGTGGCGCGGAAACCACCCACACGGTTACCCGTGCCGCGTTTGATGCGATGATCGCCAAACTGGTATCGCGCACGATTGCGATCACCGAACAGGTCCTTGATGACGCCGATATTCTGGCCGATGACGTCAAGGGTGTCGTGCTGGTCGGTGGCTCCACCCGTGTGCCTGCCGTGCGTCGTGCGGTTGCCGATCTGTTTGAACAGGACCCGCTTTCCGATATCGACCCGGACGAAGTCGTCGCCCTTGGCGCTGCCCTTCAGGCAGAGGCCCTGACGGGCGGCTCCGACAACCTTCTGCTTGATGTCACGCCGCTGTCGCTGGGTCTTGAAACCATGGGCGGGATTGTCGAAAAGGTCATTGACCGTAACACCCCGATCCCGGTCGCCAAGGCACAGGAATTCACCACCTATCAGGATGGTCAGTCGGCCATGATGATCCATGTGGTGCAGGGCGAACGCGAAATGGTTGATCAGTGCCGCTCGCTTGCGCGCTTCGCCCTGACCGGCATTCCGTCAATGGCGGCTGGTGCTGCACGCATCAAGGTGACGTTTAATGTCGATGCCGACGGCCTTCTGACCGTATCGGCACGTGAAGAAACCACCGGCACCGAACAGGAAGTCGCCGTCAAGCCGACCTATGGCATTAACGAGCTTGATATGGCCAACATGCTGCGCGAAAGCATGGTTCATGCCCGCGAGGATATGGAAATGCGCCTCCTGACCGAGGCCCGGGTCGAGGCACGGCGCAATGTGCTTGCCGTACAGGCCGCAATGAATGCCGACCGCGCCCTTCTGACGCCGGAGGACGAAGACAATATCGCAGGCGCGATTGCCAAACTCGAAGCCGCCATGTCGGGCGAGGATCGCGACCTTATCAACGAACAGGCCGAGGCCCTGGAAGACGCATCGCGTCCCTTTGCCGAGGCCCGTATGGACGCCCGTATCCGTCAGGCCCTTGCCGGTCGCAATGTCGATCAGGTGAATTAGGGGCCAGACATAATTGACAAACCGGCCAACTGCGGCGATTGTCCCGTGCAACCGCCAAGGTCAGGTCGGACCAGAGATCGAACGAAAAAGTATTACCGAGGAGAAAGGCACAGATGCCTAAGATCGTTTTTGTTGAACCCGATGGCACCGAAAAGGAATTTGACGTTGCCGACGGTCTGTCCGTTCTGGAAGCTGCCCACAAGAATGGCATCGACCTTGAAGGTGCCTGCGAAGGATCACTCGCTTGCTCGACCTGCCATGTCGTTGTTGACGATAGCTGGTTTGACAAGCTCGACGAGCCAAGCGAAGACGAGGAAGACATGCTCGACCTCGCATTCGGCCTGACCGAGACCTCGCGCCTTGGCTGCCAGATCATCATGAGCGACGAGCTCGACGGGCTTCGCGTCATGCTGCCGTCTGCCACGCGCAACATGATGGTCGACAAGTAACACAGAAATTTCCGCCCAAGCCAAAAGGGGGACACCCATGCGCTGGACAGATATTCAGGATATCGCGATCGAGCTTGAAGAAGCCCATCCCGACAAGGATAACGTCAATCTGCGTTACACCGATCTGCATAAATGGATCTGTGAACTTGACGGCTTTGACGACGATCCCGCGAAATCGAACGAGAAGATCCTCGAAGCCATCCAGATGGCATGGATCGATGAACGCGACGATTAGGACCTGCTAACACGTCATTCCCGCGAAAGCGGGAATCCAGACAGCAGAACCCGCATCGATACAAGCCAGCCCGGATCCTTCCGCAGGCTGGCTTTGTTTTATCCGTATTTTGACATCACCACGGGCAGGGGCTTTGACAACCATGACCGATACCTTCACCGATATCATCCCGGCCCAAAGCCTGTTTGGCCGACTGCGCGCCAACGCCCCCGATGCATGGCAAAGCTATGTCTGCCACGACTTCGTCAAACAGCTTGGCAATGGAACCCTGCCAGAGGCCGCCTTTAAGCACTACCTCATTCAGGATTACCTGTTCCTGATCCAGTTTGCGCGTGCCTATGCACTTGCGACCTATAAGGCCGATGATCTCCGTGCCATGCGCCAGTTTTCCGGCACCGTGCATGCGATCCTTGATATGGAAATGAGCCTTCATCTCGACTTCTGCAAAGGCTGGGGCCTGACGGAGGCCGATATCGTGGCCGAACCGGAATCCCGCGCCTGCATCACCTATACCCGCTATGTGCTCGATTGCGGCGGGCGTGGCGATGTGGTTGATCTTCAGGTCGCCCTGATGCCCTGTATGGTTGGCTATGCCGAAATCGCAAACCGCCTGATGGCAAGTTCTGATACAAGGCTCGACGGAAATCCGTACCGCGCCTGGATCGAGATGTATGCCTCGACCGAATTCCAGGACGTGGCAAAGGCCGAAATCGATCTTCTGGAACATACCGCGCAAACCCGCGGGGGGGATGCACGGATCGCGGGCCTCACGGCAATCTTCGCCAGGGCAAGCCGCCTTGAAGCCGATTTCTGGCAGATGGGGCTTGATCTGGCAAAATAGGCGCAGATGCCTTATATGAGTGCGAACATGCTTTCTGGGCTGGTTAAAACCGCCCGGTTTGTTGATCTCTACCCGCTTTGCTCTTCCCGTCATTCCGGGCGAAGCGAAGCGCAGACCCGGAATCCATCTTGCCGCACGTCGCGGCATACCGGATAGGGCTGGATTCCCGCCTTCGCGGGAATGACGCGGGGCAGGGATCATCGACCGGACGCCGATACTGGTCTCGGTCTGCCGCTATTTTACATCAACTTCTTGTCGCCGCGGCCTTGACCCGCGGATGGGTGGGAAAAATGAACTCTCTTGGCTTTGACAAAGCCCCGAAAGATACCCGCGTGGTTGTTGCCATGTCGGGCGGGGTCGATAGCTCCGCCGTTGCGGCCCTTCTGAAATCCGAAGGCTATGACGTGGTCGGCATTACCCTTCAGCTTTACGATATGGGGGCCAATGCGCCGTCACGCGCCAAATCCTGCTGTGCCGGGCGCGATATCTATGATGCGCGCAAGGTGGCCGAGGATATCGACATTCCCTATTACGTGCTCGATTACGAATCACGCTTCCGCGAAGAAGTGATCGATGATTTTGCCGACAGCTATATGCGCGGCGAAACCCCGATCCCGTGCGTGAAATGCAATCAGACGGTCAAATTCCGCGATCTGCTGGAAACCGCACATGACCTTGGCGCCGATTGCATGGCGACGGGCCATTACGTGCAGCGCAAACTCGGTGCCAACGGCCATGCCGAACTGCACCGTGCGGCCGATCCCAATCGTGATCAAAGCTATTTTCTGTTCACCACGACGCAGGAACAGCTCGATTTCCTGCGCTTCCCGCTGGGCCATCTGATGAGCAAGGCCGAAACCCGTGCGCTTGCCGCCAAATTCGGCCTTGAAGTGGCCGACAAGCCCGACAGTCAGGACATCTGCTTTGTCCCGGATGGCAAATATGCCCGTCTGGTCGAAAAGCTCCGCCCCGAAGCCGGTGAACCGGGCCAGATCGTTGATCTGGATGGCAATTTGCTGGGCGATCATCGCGGCCTGATCCATTACACCATCGGCCAGCGGCGCGGTCTTAACATCGGCGGCACGGCCGAACCGCTTTATGTCGTCAAACTCCTGCCCGAAACCCGGCAGGTCGTGGTCGGCCCGAAATCGGCGCTTGCGATCCAGATGGTCTATGTCAAGGAACTGAACTGGCTTGATGGCGACGCGATTGATCCGAACGGGGTCGAGGTCGAAGTCAAACTGCGTTCCGCCATGGCACCGGCCCCGGCCACCATCTACCCCGAAGGGCCGGGCGCTGCCCGCATCGAACTGCACGACCCGCAGTTTGGCATCGCACCGGGGCAGGCGGGCGTTTTCTATGTCGGCGACCGGGTGATGGGCGGCGGCTGGATCACCCGTCAGGAACTTCTGGCGGCTCATGCCCCGACGGCGGCCTGATCTTCAGGCTGCCGACGACGCATTTTCAATCAGATCGTCATTCCCGCGAAAGCGGGAATCCATTCTATTCCAATGGGATATGGATTCCGGGCCTGCGCGCCGCGTCGCCCGGAATGACGGTTCTGATCCATCCCGGCCTTTTCTTTTGCGTTGCGGTAATTAAGATTCTTTCGCGTTCCCGACTGTGCTATGATGTGCGCAACAATATTCGGGGAACCCCGATCATAAAAATATGCGACGTGCTTTGCGCATGCAGGTGGGCCACGGAATGTCTGACGGGGGTGGACATGATCCGGTGGTGTTATATTTCATTTATGGCCTTGCTGACCGGCCTGTACGTTTTTCGGGTTGCGGGACAGTATGTGCAACGCACCGACCCTGTGCCCTGGCTGCCAGTGGCACATCTCTGGCAGGATGGTGGGCTCGATTATGCCTATGCCTCGCTTCTGCAGATTGCCGTTCTGCTGTTTATGGGAATAAGCACCTTTCGCGCCGCACGGCACGCGATTGTGCCGCGCCGCTGGAAACGCCGTCTGTCTCATCTGATCGGCTGGGGATATCTTGCGGTGACGGTTGTGCGAATGGTGCCGGGCATTTCCGTACCCCCGACCTATGCGTGGCTTGAAACCTCCTTTGCCCTGTTCTTCCATCTGGTGGTGGCGATCTATATGATCGCGCTTGCGGTTTATCTTGATTACGACGCGACCCGCCGGAAAGAGCATTATTATCAGGCCTATGGCACCCCTGACTGACAATCGCTTCCTGCTGCGGGTGGGGATAGGGACGGGAAGGGTTCGCCCCCAAGTTTATGGATGGGTTTATGAAAGGGTTACCGAACGGTTTTGTGGATATCTTTTTTCCGTCAAACGTCAAAAAGGCGCTTGACGGGGGCGGTTCCCTGACGTAAAAACCGCCCCGTTCCGGCGCTTACGGAACCCGCAGAATAGATACCCTATACTATACTCTGTGGCCGAGTAGCTCAGCTGGTTAGAGCAGCGGAATCATAATCCGCGTGTCGGGGGTTCAAGTCCCTCCTCGGCTACCAATTAAAAAACCCGTCAGGCAAAGCCTGGCGGGTTTTTTAATTGGCACCCTCGGAGAGGGTTTGCCCCGCCCCCGCATCTATTTCCTGCTGCTCCAGCGTTTGAAATACATGGGGGGAGTAAGTGTATTGCACAAATTGTTTATCTTAGGGCTAATACGACAGTAACGCATGTATGGATGTTTGAGATGATTGTCCGTACTTCATGATCACTGGCGGGAAATTCACCGGGTTCATGCATATAGCGATTGCGGTGTGATACTATATTGTTCTGGAATGAAGTTCTTTGACTTGTTGTAAGTTGGTTCAAGTTTTGCACGTTATGATTCATAAGGGCATGAAGGTAGGCGCCCATAGAATGTCCTGAGCATTGAATGCCTGACTCTTTAACGAAGTTCTTTAGGGTTCCGTCTAAAGCACGTGTTGCATGAATAACACAGAGTAGGCGGGCCCGCGGTTTTGGTTTGGTTGATGATGCGGTCTTTACCTCATCCCACTCGCTTGCGATTTTCTGATATGTTTGCGAATTGGATATAACAGACCCCTCTATAAGGGCTCGTATTGTGTCGACACGATTGACACCAAAACTCATTTTACCCTCTTGAAAAATGCTGTTGAGAAACGCTCCACGAACTGGTCAAGTTGGGCTAAGTTATTAGCGTCAACTGTGCACCAGTTCGAGAATGCAGCGCATCGAATAGGTTTAAATGGGTCGGTGACTGTTAGCGGAAATTGATCAACAACGAAAAATTGTGGTTGCATCCGTTCACTTGGGTACGGGATCCCTGTATCAAGGGTGAAGTGATGTTTGAAATATTTATTGCATAAATTGTATATGGTTAACATAGCATTGCTGGTTATGTTGGGGCTTATGAGGTGTATTGGAAATCCTCTATAATTTTCTTGTCGTATTTTTTTTGTTTTTTTATAAATATTTTTTGTTTCTATTTTTGTTTTTATTTTTTCTATTGTTTCCAGATAATCTTGTTTATTTGTTTTTTCTTCATTTATTATTTTTGACTCTTTTTCTTGTATTTTAAAGTAGGAGAGAGATACTCCATATGCGTTGTGGGTTTGGCGTCGAATACCTGTTGGGATTTCTTTTACTCTTCCGCGCGCATTTTTATCTTTTAGGAAATGAATAATCGATTTGTGATCTTTTTCACTTAGTACTTCATGGAAGTGGTGTTCAGAGCCATGTAAACTATTCTCGAGTGAATCCTCTACGAGAAGTAAGCACCTAGTATGATTGGGTAAACCAAGGCGGCAGGCTGACAGTCGGGCCAGTAGATTGGACTTATCTCTAGCTTCGCTTGCTCTGATGAAAAATATTGCAACCAAATCGCCTGAATTCCCAACTAACATGTCGGGAGTTAGAATCAGGTAAGGATGGTCGACTTCTCTGACAATAACTGAACCATCAGGAAGTTGGCCTCTTACCAGTTCGTGCAAGCTTGCTGTTGATGTGCTAGATTTTACCATTCGAAGTAACTTCCGATCAAACCGCTATCTTATATAATTTGCTGCTTATTGACATGGGTGTCGAGAATTTATTTGCTATTATTGGTTGTGCTGATTGATCCTATCCAAAATTTTGTAAAAAAGGGGACTGATTTATTTCTCTAAACATCACCCACCACTAAGCCGCCTTCACCACCACCGAAATCCTCCGCCCCAACAAAGCCAACGCATCTTCCAGCCATCTAAAAGTACGAATAGATGTTATTTGTTGAGAGTTTCTTCGGGGTGGTTATGTCGTCATCGAAATTTATGTTTCCAATTGAAGAAACCGATGTTTCAGACACGGAAACACACATAAAATTCCGTTCTAAAGTTGATGAATGGTCCGAATGGCTTTCGGGCGATGATACGCACGCTATTATTCCTCATCTACATTCAATGATCTGGAATCATGCTGTGTTTCGGATTGTAAATGAATTTAGGCGAGTAAATTTTCAAAAATATTTCTTGTCTCAAAATCGATTTTTGGCTGAATTTATTGATCAGTCTTATGTCTCCTTTCAGGCAACTGCTGTTCGTCGCCAGATAGAAAGAGGCGCTCGCACTCCAAAGCATCAAGTGATTAGTCTTCAACGTCTTCTGGAAGATGTCGAAAAAAATCGAGTACTGATCACACGTGAAAATTATCTCGCATTTGAAGGTCTCCCTTACGACTGGGAGCCTGTGCGTGATAAATATTATGAGCAGTTACGGCATTCAGACGGAATGGCGACTTGGGTTAGCACAACTGGGCCAGATGCATGGGAAACTGCCCGTGCTGAACATATTTTATTTGATCAAATGTCTGGCGTAGAGGCAGCAAACCGTTGTCGCACAGATTTGATAAGTGCTGATGTTTTCAGCGAGCTGAAGAACCTGATGAGTTCTGACGTTCTTGTAAAATTAAGGGAAAGTACAAATAAACTCATTGCTCATGCTGCCGATGAATTTTCAAGGTCATCTTCTGATGAAGAGCCTCAATATTTCGCAATCAATGAGATTGGAGACTGTCACGAAATCCTTATCCGAGTAGCAAATGCTCTCGGAAACGAAATTCTGCAAATTGCACATTTTGGAACGTTCCCGACTCCCCAATTTGATATTTTTGAATTTTTTAATACGCCGTGGGCTGACAAAAGTGGCATTAAAGAGCTGAATGACTTATGGGATAAATACTCTGACAAAGTCGATGAACAAGCTAGACAAAATACCTTTATTGACTATAGGGAAGTCTATAAAGATTGATCCTCAATAGTGGCTGATATGTTCGAATATCGCCTCGGCGCACACCCCATCACCCGTTTGAACGCCGTGCTGAACGCACTTTCAGACTCATATCCCACCGACAGGGCAATTTCCGAAATCGGCAGTCCCGAATGGGTCAGGCGATCCCCCGCAAGCAGCATCCGCCAGCGGGTCAGATAGGCCATCGGCGGCACGGCAACAACATCACGGAACCGGGCGGCAAAGGCCGAGCGTGACATGCCCGCATGGCGGGCCAGTTCCTTAAGCGTCCAGGGATGTGCGGGGTCCCCATGGATGCAGGCAATCGCGGTTGCGATCTGTTTATCCGATAGCGCCGCGAACCAGTCGGGGATGTCGGGGCCGTTGGGCGCGGTTGGGATGGTTTGCCCGGTCCGATCACTTGGGCCAGTGGTGTGCGCATTTGCCAAATGCAGCCGAAGGGCCTGCACCAGCACCGTATGCGCCAGATGTTGCAGCACCAGAAAACCGCCCGGCTGGGGGTTGCTTAATTCCTGCATCATCCGTTCGACCGACCAGCGCAGGCTCGACTCATCCTGATCATTTTCAATCCGCACAATCGGCGGCAGGGAAGCCAGCAGCATGTCGGCATGCGGCCCCGAAAGGGCAAAGCGGCTGCTGACGATAAAGCATTCGCCGCCGCCATTATGCTGAACGATCCCGCCGCTTTGGGCCTTGGCAAAGACCAGCGGCGCATCAACCGGCGGGCAATCGGGATCGCTTGCCAGAAAGAAGGTCCGCCCGCGCGGCAGGACAAAGGAACTTCCCGCCGTCAACAGCACCGGACCCGCAAGGTCTTCGACGCTGACATAGCATTGCCCGGAAACGATGGTGCCGCATTTGATGGTATTGGCCTGATCGGCAAAGCGGATCGCCCAGGGACCGGCGGCATCAAACCCGGCCGACATGTAATTGCGCGGCTTAAGCAGCGACAGGATATCGGAAAGCGGATCCATGGGGTGGGGCGCCTTCTTCTGGACGATTGCAAAAGTAATATGGATCATAGCGCATGGATCGTCCAAACGCCATCGCATATCGTTCCGGCCATTGATCATGTGCAATGTGAAGTGGAGAACGGAATTGCGTATTTTTGTAACCGGGGCGAGTGGCTTTGTTGGATCGGCGGTCGTGCGCGAACTGATCGCGGCCGGGCATGAGGTTTTGGGGCTGGCGCGGTCTGATGCGTCGGCGGGTGCGCTTCTGGCGGCCGGGGCGGCGGTGCATCGCGGTGATCTTGACGATCGCCAAAGCCTGCGCGCCGGGGCGCTGGAGGCTGATGGGATCATCCATACGGCGTTCAATCACGACTTTTCGCGCTACGCCCAAAGCTGTGCCGAGGATGCGGAGGTCATTGCCGCCCTTGGCGATGCGATTGCGGGCACGCAAAAGCCGCTTGTCGTGACATCTGGCCTCGGGCTTCTGGCTGGTGGGATGCAGGTGACGGAGCAGGATGTGCCCGATTTCGGTCCGAACGCCATGCCCCGTGTCGCGACCGAACGCGCCGTCGCCGAGCTTGTGGCGCAGGGGCTTAACGTTTCGCTCATGCGCCTGCCGCCCTCGGTGCATGGAAAGGGCGATCATGGCTTTGTGCCGATCCTGATTGGCATCGCCCGTCAGACCGGCGTTTCGGCCTATATCGGCGATGGCAAGAATGCCTGGCCCGCGGTGCATCGCTTTGACGCCGCACGCGCCTATGTTCGCGCGGTCGAGGTCGCCATGCCGGGTGCCGTCTATCACCCGGTTGCCGAAACCGGCATTGCCTTTCGCGAGATTGCCGGGGTGATCGGCAAACGGCTGGGTGTGCCAACCGTATCCAAAACCCCCGCCGCCGCCGCCGATCATTTCGGCTGGTTCACCCATTTTGCCAAACTCGATTGCCCGGCGGCAAGCGACATCACGCGCCGACAACTGGGGTGGTCCCCGACAGAGGCCGGATTGCTCGCCGATATCGATCAGGATTGTTATTTCGCCCAGTAAGGATGTTGTCGCCCCGGTCAGCTTGAGCTGCCCGGGGCTGAAATATCTGGGATTGGTCGATTAAAGCGTGTCGTCCGTGATCACCCAGCCCTTTGCCTTCCAGCCTGCTGTGGACTTTTCCAGCATGCTGGCAACCGGGATCGCATAACCGCCAAAGATTTCAGTCTTGCCGTCCTGCATGGTGACGGAAAGGTCGTATTTTGCACCACCCAGTGCGGCAATAACGGCCTGTCCTCCGCCGTCCACACTGCCGGAAGACACAAACACATTTTCGATACCGCCTTGCGCGGCCATGGTCGCACCGGCAAATGACATCATATAACCAAGTCCCTGTTGTTTGGGGTTGGTTGTCATATAGCCATCCTGTGCAATCCATCCGCTGGGAACTTTGCTGAATTCACCGTCGCTTGTTGGCAGGGTATAGGAGAACTCTAGCGATGATTTCTGCGTGCTGTCGCCATCATATATTCCTTCCAGACCTGCACCTTCTGGTGAGATGTCAAAACTATGTGCATAGTCATCTGATTTGAATTTCATTTGTCGCCCCTTTGTCGGTAACATTTATTTTCATCGGCAAAGACGGTGTTGAAACTGGCTTGTGATGAGCGTCGGGTGGCAGGAGGTTGCCGCACAGCACCAGAAAGCCGCCCGGCCGGGATTGCCTGCTTCCTGCATCATCGGTTCGACGGCCTGCACAGGCTGGCTTCGTGCTGATCATTTTCGATGCGCCCATTCGTCGGCAGGGTCACCATCCGCAGATCGGCCAGCGACCCCGAAGGGGCAGGGCGCACCACGCCGCCCAAAACCGGCCCCAAACCCGACGTGCCGCAACCACCGACGCCCGAACAGACCAAGGGCCATTGCCAACCTCGCCGACCGACGGCTATCGGGTTCTCGGCTACGTCGCCCACTTTCGGGCGGTGGCGGCAACCTGCCACCCCGGCGTTCAGACAAACCTCAGGCCTTCACCAACCCCACCGACGGAGCACCATCGGGCTCTCGGTCCACGTTGCTCACCTTCCGGCCACGACAACAACCTGCCACTCCGGCGTTCAGACAAACCTCGGGCTTGCGCCAAACTCACCAACAAACGGTTTTCGGGCACACGGTCCTCGCACTTGTCAGCCCCGTCGATATCTTCGACGGGCCATGGCTTGCTGCTGCCATGGCCATCCTTCCGGCCTTGGCGACACTTCCGGCAACCGGTGAAGCCCGGACACATTTCGGGCCTTCGCCAGTTTGGCCCGCAGACGGACTTCGGGCGCACGGCCCCGACTGGTCCACCGTCGGCGGGCCCCAAGTCGCTGTTGCTCGCCGCTGCCCATGCTGCCATTGCCGCCGCTCCCGGCGAATTTAACGCTCCCTTGCCAAAAAGACGCACCTCTCCCGTCATGACAAATGACCGGGTTAGCCCTCTTAATCCTCGGGCAGGACGCCGCCGTAATGGATCCGCCATCCGCCAATCAACATCCTGCGGGTCGCCCCGCCACCCGCTCTGCGTCTTTGCCGCTGCATCCCGATCACCTCTTTCATCCGCCCCCAAACGCAAAAACCCGCGAGGCACAAGGCCTTGCGGGTTTCGGTCCGGGTGCATTTCTCCCGTTGACTTTTCTCTTATGCCATAAATAAAAGAGCAAATCAAGAACTTTTTCGGTAAAAATTATGTGGGCCAGAAAGGGGTGAGATTAAAGGATTTGATTTTACCGGCCGTCCGATAAAGACTGTTCCGAATACCGGTTTACATAGCTTTTGCAGCGGGAAATGACATTGGCCAACCCTTATGAAGATTTGAAACAGGAACGTTTCTGGCGATACGGGGTTGCGCTTTCGGACCCGCGCAATGTTGCCGATATTCATGCGCCGAAATGGGGAATTGCGCCGGACGATACGGTTGTGACGATGGGCAGCTGCTTTGCCCAGCATATTGCAACATGGCTGCGCGAACGTGATCTGAATGTTCCGTTCTTTGACACGGATGACAATATCAAATCGCGTAATTTCTCTGCCAATTACGGCAATATCTATACCGTCAGGCAGGCCCTGCAACTGACGTCGGAAATCGCCGGAAAGCGCGGCTGCTCTGACACGGCCTGGCAATCGGGAAACGGTTTTGTCGATCCGCTGCGTCCCAATGTGTTTGCGTCACCGGTGGCAAGCGGTGACGCGATTGGTGAATTGCGCAAAACCCATCTCAAGGCGGTCGAGAAGGCATTTACCGATCTTGATATTCTTGTTTTCACGCTTGGTCTGACCGAGGCGTGGCAGGTGAATGCCTGTGGCACGGTTCTTCCGGTTGCGCCCGGCGTTGCGGGCGGGGATTACGATCCGCAAAAATACAGCTTTGTAAACTTCGCCTATCCCGAAATACGTGCCGACCTTGAACAGTTTTGCACGGCAATACGGGAAATGCGCGGGGGGCGTGATTTCAGGCTGATCCTGACGGTATCCCCGGTGCCTTTGACCGCGACCTATGAAGAACGGCACATCCTGCAATCCACAACCTATTCCAAGGCGGTATTGCGTGCTGTTGCCGGGGATTTTGCATCGGAAAACGCGTTTGCCGACTATTTCCCGTCGTTCGAGATCATCAATAATCCGGCCGCTAAAAGCAGCTTTTTTGAAGACAATTTCCGATCCGTAAAATCCGATGCGGTCGAAACCGTCATGAACCATTTCATGGCGAGCTATTTCCCCGATGGTGTTGCGAAAAGTCAGTCGGCAGGTTCTGCTGCGCCGGAGAAAGCAACAGCGCCCGCGCCCGCAACAGCAACTGTTGCGAAATCAATGGATGCCGATTGCGAGGATGAATTGCTGGAAGGCTTTGCCAGCAAGCGTGACGTCAATGCAAGGTTTGGCAAGAATGGCGAGGATATGGTTGTTGCGTTTGGTGACAGCCATATGGTCAATTCCAGCAAGAAGATCGAGGAATATGACGAAGCCCGGAACTTCGCCATAGCTCCGGTCCGTTTTCTCGCCAACAATCCGGCACGCGAAATAAATGTTCATCGCTTCAGAACGTTTATCTTCAAGGAAGAACATTCCAACTTCAAAGATTTCTTTGTTCAAAATCCGGGGGACCTGGTTCTGGTCGGGATAGGCCTGTTTGGGGATAACATCATCCGTGCCCACGGCGACATGAAGCCCCAAATCGAAGGTGCCAGCGGCAGTGATATTACACCAGCCCTGCCGTGCTTGAACGGTGTCACACCTGAACTGGTTCAGATGTATGTGCAAAAAATCACGCCCAATATCGCGTTCGGAAGACAGCTGGAAAAGATGACAGCCTATAAGCGGATTTTCTGGATCGTATCGCCTGACATGCCCGAACAAACGGCACGCTTCCGGTTAGGGGATCACTTTGTCGATGGCGGTTATTACAATGTGCACAAACGGGCATACATAGAGGCGTTTAAAATGCTTGTGCATAATCTGGGCAGGACCAAATTCATTCTCCATCCCTGGCCAGACCTTTGCAACGAAACCGGCTTTACCAGGAACGAGTTCGCCGGAAGCGACAATGTGACCGATATTCACGTGAACAAGGACTATTACGAATATGCGGTCACAAGGTTACTGGAACTGATGAAAGGGGACTAATCCCCTTTCCGGGAAAAGAATAAACGCCCATCAATCACGGCAAGCCCCAATCCGATCACCACCATCCCGCCAATCTGGCGCAGTGCCAGCGTTTCGCCTAGGAACATAACACCCAACAAAATCGCGCTGACCGGGATCAGGAAGGTGACGAGCAGAAGGTTGCTGGCCCCCGCACGGTTCAGAAGCTGGAAATACAGGATATAGGCCAGCGCCGTGCTAAATGCCGCGATGCCGAGCACGGCAAGGATGGTTTCGGTTTTTGGAAACGGCAGGTTCCAGGGTGTATCGATAAGGATACAAAGCGGGATCAGCATCAGGCTTGATGCACTGGTTTGGCCTGCGGCCGTGAGGATCGGCGGGCTGTTTTTGAAGCGTCGGCCAAACACGCCCGCACACCCATAGGAGACCGCGGCCAGAAGCACCGCAAATGGCGCGAGTGCGGCGACGTTTGTCACATTGTTTATGCTGGCTTCCATGGCATCGGGCAGCCCTATGACGATGATAACGCCGATAAAACCGGTCAGAACACCAATCACTTTGCGCCGAGACAGCCTTTCATTATCGGTCGCCAGATGCGCAATGATCAGGGTGAAAAGCGGCGTCGTCGCATTCAGGATTGCCGCCAGACTGCTTGCAATATGGGTCTGTCCCCAGACGATAAGGCAAAAGGGGATCAGATTGTTAAGCGCCCCCATGACAAGAAAACCCAGCCATATTTTCGGGTCATGCGGGATCACGATATGGCGTAACAGAACCACCCACCACAGGATCATCGCGGCAATCGCCACCCGCCCCAGAACAAGGGTAAAGGGCGGCAAATCGACAAGCGCGATTTCGGTAAAGAAAAACGACCCGCCCCACAGCACCGAAAGCACAATCAGCATCAACCAGCTCCGCCCATCCATGCGCGGGGATGGGTCATTGCTCTGGCTGATTTTTCCCGGTTCTGGCCGGGGTGCTATCGGGCCTGCCGGAATGCGTTTTGCCAGTGTGCGGTTGCGCTCATGTTCCGGGTAAAGGGCAATCCATGTATCCGTGCTCATATCCATGATCCGTCTGAAATGTGGTGGTGACGGAATGGATGTTAAAGCGTGCTGGCGTTGCTGGCTGGCCAGATTCGGACATCAACGCTGGCTATCAAAATGCTCAGGCAAAAAGCCGCATGCCGCGCTCCGCCGCCATTTTAAAACTGCTCACGACATGCTCCGCCAGGGCATCCTCTGCCGGGCCGGTACCGGGGCGCTTGGCCAGGGTTATGCGGTATTCGCCAAGCTTGGGCAGGCCGTGGCGGGCATCGAGATGGATCAGGCGATCGGAAATCACGCTGATCGGGACCGGACAGATCGCAAGGTCAGCCTCGGTTGCGGCAATCTGGGCCTGACAAAACTCGCTGGTATAGGCAACGCGGTAATTGATCCCCGCTTCGTCAAGCGCCCGCAATGCCATCGCCCGCCAATAACATCCCGGTTCGGCCAGTGCGACCGGAAGCGGGCGTTTTTCAATCGCCATTCCGTTGCGAGCACCAAGCCAGACAAGCGGTTCACTATGGATTGGCGGTTGCGGATCAAGTTCGGGGTCATAGCTGAAAACGGCGATATCGGTGGTGCCGTCGGCAATGCGCTGGCGCAGCCTTGCGGTCGGACCAAGAAAGACATCGACCTCGACATGCGGGTGGCTGATGGCAAAACGGCGCATGATTTCGGGAATGGCGATGATCCCGTTATCATTGGGCACGCCAAGCTGCACTTTTCCTGCAAAATCCGGGGTGCGGAAGCGTGACATGACCTCATCATTGAGCTGCAGAAGACGTCGTGCAAAACCCAATAAAACCTCGCCATCCGGGGTCAGTCGTACCCGGCGGGTTTCGCGTTCAAACAGGCTGCATCCGACAATTTCCTCAAGCTTCTTGACCTGAAGACTGATGGCAGAGGCACTGCGATTGACCCGTTCTGCCGCGCGCGAAAAGTTGCCGGTCTCACAAATCGCGACAAAGGTCCGCGCCAGATCAAGATCAAGATTTGGCAGGTTTTCGGGCAAAGAGGACATGTGTGATTGCCAATTAATGAGTTTTCCCAATCAAATATGTTAAATCTTCTCGTTTGTCTCATCAATAAGAAATCCTCATCATCTCGTTATCAGTGATTGGGAAAACTTGAAAAGGATGATGGCCATGGCAGCGCAAATTTCATGCGAACCGACGGTAGCCGCCAAAACCGACGTGACCAGCAGGTCCGATGGGGTGTGGGCCAGAATGGCGGGTTTTGGGGCCAAATGGCGCGTGCGTCGCGAAGCGTATCGGCGGAACCTGCGCGAGGTTGACGCTATGCTGGCGATGGAAGACTGGATGCTGCAAGACGTCTATGGGGTATGGCATGGTGATGTGATCGCAGCCAAGCGCAGCCTTATGGCTGATCGGCACAATCCCGGTTGGCGGCTTTCACGGTTTTTACAGGATCGCATAGAGGCAAACCGGAAGGAAAAGCAAAGGTGGAAAGGGCGATAAAATTGGATATGGACGATCTGTATTGCACCACCATTCTCCCGGTGCGAGTATCGCCCAAAGTGTCGTGATCACGGCGAATAAATGCCCTTACATACGGTAAAACATGGCGGGATTTGGAATGAAGATCACAATTCTTGACGACTATCTCGACAGCATTTTTCATCTGCCATGCTATGAAAAACTGGCCGGGCATGACGTAACGATCCTTCGGCAGAAATATGATGATCCGGCGGAACTGGCACACGCGATTGGCGATGCGGAGGCGGTCGTCCTGTTTCGTGAACGCACCAAAATCACCGATGAATTGCTGGCACATTTGCCAAATGTAAAACTGATCAGCCAGCGCAGTGCTTATACCCATATTGATGTCGATGCCTGCACGAAACGCGGCGTGTTGCTGTGTTCGAAACAGGGGGCGGGCAAGGCGCCATCCTATGCGGCGGCCGAAATGACATGGGCGCTGATCATGGCATCCGCCCGCCAGATCGTCGAACAGAACGCGTCGCTTAAAGCCGGGCAGTGGCAGATGGGGATCGGCAAGACATTGCGCGGGCGAACCATCGGTATCCTCGGATATGGCAAGATTTCGCGCGTGGTGGCGGGTTATGCCAAGGCGTTCGGGATGAATGTGCTGGTCTGGGCGTCCGAGGCATCGCGCAAGGCCGCTACTGATGACGGGCTGGATGTTGCCGCGTCACGCGAGGCGTTCTTTGCAGCTCCCGATATCATCACGGTGCATATGCGCCTGACCCCGGAAACTCGCGGGATAATTACGGCCGATGATCTCGCACGGATGCGACCCGGAAGCCTGTTTGTCAACACATCGCGGGCCGGGTTGGTGGCACCGGGCGCGCTTCTGGCGGCCCTTGATGCCGGGCGGCCGGGCAAGGCCGCAGTGGATGTGCTGGATACCGAACCCTTAACCGACCCGGATGACCGGTTTGCCAACCATCCCAATGTTCTGGCAACCCCGCATGTCGGCTTCGTGACCGAGGATGAGCTGGACATGCAGTTTGGCGATATTTTCGATCAGGTGGTCGCCTATGCCAATGGCGATCCGATCCATATGATCAACCCCGAAGTCTGGCAGGGGCGCAAAGCCAAACCGGCATAGATTGGCAAACGGTCGCCCGCGATATCGTCAGGCGACCGTTTTTTGTTCATGCCTTTGCAGCGGCTTTGGCGGCTCTGGCTTTTGCGCCGGGCAGGCGGGCAAATATCGTGATATTGCCAAGGAAGATCATGACAAGCCCCGTCGCCCCAATCGGCGTCCAGACATAACCTTCAAGGAAGGTGGAAACCGTAAGGGCCACCACCGGGAACAGGACGGTGACATAGGCCGCACGTCCTGCGCCGACCCGATGCACCAGCGCCAGATAGGCAATGAAGGCAACGACCGAGCCCGGAATGGCCAGATACAGAAGACCGCCGATATAGACCGGATCGGTCGGTATGACCGGCGTCTGACCGCGCAGCAGGGCAAAGATGAACAGCAATACCGCACCATAGGCCATGCCACGCGCCACCGCATCGCGGTTGGGAATACCCATGGCGTTCAGTTTGACCGAAACCATGTTACCCATGCTAAACACCGCCGTCCCGCCAAGGGCAAACAAAAGGCCGGTGATGGCATGCGGATTATGCGACAGCGCGTAAATCTGATTGGCAAACAGACAGGCAATACCGCCAAGGCCAAATGCCGCCCCAAAGACAAAGCGCAGACCCGGCCGCTGTCCATAAAAGGCCCAATTGCCAAGCGCATTGAAAATGGTCGAGGTGGTAAAGATCACCGCAACAATCCCCGATGCGATATAGCCGGTGGCCGAATACATCAGGATAAAGTTGATGCCAAACAGCCCGCAGCCGAGAAGCACGATCCAAGGATGGGCCCGCCACGGAACCGGTCGCCATTTGCGCGACAGGATCAGAAAACCGCACAACACCACGGCGGCTAGCAGGAAGCGGTAGAATATCGACATTTCAATCGGGATCGGCCCGATCTGGAGCTTGATCGCATACCAGGTAAATCCCCAGCAGGCCGTGACGATCAGAAAAAGCAGGGCGGTCATGATAACGGGGCAACTCCGGTGACGAGAGGGGCAGGGCGAAAAACAGGACAAGGTCGATATGTGGGGCATATCCCAAGCCCGTTTATAGACTGTTTGGGCGATGTACGGCTTTCACGAACTTGCGGTGTTTTTCACAATCTTGCGCAAATCAATGCAGCCATTCGCACGACGGGCTTTGCAATATGGTGCCGCAATGCGATGATCAGGCCTCAGAAACAGGACGTGCAGATGTTTGTGCCCAATGGTCGATACCAGAATTTTGAAGTCTATAATCAGCTGATCGGTGATGCCGAACTGCTGAATGCGGGCGATTTTGGCGACAGCATTTCGGCCGCACACTGGCGGCGCAATGCGGATGTCATGACCCGCTATACCGATCCCGACCATCACACCATCAGCCTCTATGTCAACGGTGGCACCGGCATTAAACGCCAGATCGGACCCGATCCGCTAACCGGTGGCGGGCCGGGGCGCTGTTGCCTGATGCCGGCGCATCTGACATCGGACTGGGTGGTCAATGGCGAGGTCGAGCTGTTCCACCTTTATATCCCGCATTCTGCATGGGAACGCGCGGTGGTCGAGGCGTTCGACATCGAACCCAACGCCGTCGAAGTCCCTGAAAAGACCTTTTTCCTTGATCCCCTGATCGAGCAGACAATCCGTCACGCCATGTTGCCACTGGACTGGGATGCACCGGCTGATCGTATGGCAATGTCGAGTGCGGGGCAGATGCTGATGGGGCATATGCTGCGCAGCTATTCCTCGAAACGGGATCTGGAATTTCGGGTACGTGGCGGCCTGTCGCCGCAAATCAGACGCCGGGTCTTTGATTTTATCGAAGCCAATCTGGATCAGCCGCTTTCACTCGAACAGATTTCGGCCGAGGCGGGGCTTTCGCCCTATCATTTCGCGCGTATGTTCCGCCAGTCCGTGGGCGAGGCACCGCATAAATATGTTCTGCGCCGCCGGATCGAGGCCGCAAAACAGATGTTGCGTGATCCGGCACTGTCGGTTGCCGATATCGCGCATGCCACCGGCTTTTCAAGCCAGGCCCATCTGACCACAAGGTTTAGCGGTTTCACCGGCTTGACCCCGGCAAAATTCCGAAGCGTCGCCCGGTAACTGCGGGGCGTCCGTGTCTCGTCCCTGTAGGCAAGAGATGGCGTCACAGAATAATTGGATTGGGCTTATGCGCCATCGGCAAAAGGCACGGCATTTGGCCTTCCAAGCAGATACCCTTGCACATAGTCCACGCCGTAATCGGTCAGGAAATCAAGTTCGCCCTGACGTTCAATTCCTTCTGCTACGACATCGATGTCGAGCTGTTTGGCCAGGTCGATCAGCTTGCTAACGATAGCCTGTTTGTATTTGTCCTGATCAACATGGTCGATCAGATCCCGGTCGATTTTAATGATGTCGGGTTGCAATTGCGGCAGCATGTTCAGGGTCGAATAGCCCGATCCGACATCGTCCAGTGCAACCCGAAATCCTGAGTCGCGATAGGATTTCAAAATCGCGCCAAGATGCTCGATACTCCGCACTTTTTCGGTTTCGATCACTTCAAAGACAACCTTGTTGCGATCCAGTCCGCATTCCGAAACGACGTCAATCGTTGTACGCAGGCAGGAATCCGGATCGTAGATCGAACTTGGCGTAAAGTTGATAAACAGATTGCCCGAAATGCCAGCTTCGTGCGCGTTGCGAACATTTGCCGCACGCGCCGCCCGGTCAAGCTGGAACAGCAAATCGGCTGATTGGGCGGCGCCAAACAACTTATCCGGGGTGATGACATTGCCGGTTTTATCGGTCCCGCGGATCAGGCATTCGTGCGCATAGGGCTTGGTGATGTTTTCAGCCGCAAAAATCGGTTGAAAAACGGATTTCAGGCGATTGTCCCGCAGCATGTCGCCCAGCCATTCGGCGCCGATCTGTGCGCGAATGGCACCAAGCGAGGTGACGCGCGCAATGTCGTCAAGTTGCGGTTCCATGCTGCCAGCCATAATCAACGCCTTGGTGTCGGCGATTTCCTCGGGCAGCAGGTTTTCGGAAATTGCATCAATCAGCGGGCGCAGACCCGGACGAACATAATCAAGATAAAGCGTTGCAACCGACGCGCTTTTTTCTGCCGAATGCCCAAGCTTTTTGATACTGGCGAGAATTTTACCGGTTGTATGTGCAACGGGTGGCCAAAGGTAAAGGCGGCCTTCGCTCGGCGCAATTTCCGGTATCTGATCGCACTTTTCGCAGAAGGTCAAAATCGTCTCCGCTTTTAGGTTTGCCGCTCACCCGAAGGCCCGTCATCTTGCAAGATGATGAATTATTTCATTAAAACATATGGGATTGGGGTTTGGCAAAAAAGGCTAAATTTCGAGCGGCGCATTTAGTTGCGGACTGGCATATCGGAAAAGCCAATTTACTCATCTGAAATGGTGAACAGGTCAACCGGTTGCTGGCGACCACGAATGGTAAAGGAACCCAGGGCTTTAAAGGCAATTGTCCCGCCCGTGGCGGTATTGACCAGTTCTCGGGTTGCGGCACTGATCAGAATCTCGGTGCCGGTTTCCTTGTTCATGGCTTCAAGGCGCGATGCAAGGTTGGCCGTATCGCCCTGAATGGTGAAATCGATCCGGTCCCCCGATCCGACAGGGCCGGCAACCACCGGCCCGGAATGAATACCGATCCGTGTTTGGACATTCATGGTGCCTGCGAATTTATGATGGCGGGTAATGTTTTGCATGGTGATGGCCGCTCGTACAGCGTTGGCAGCGTGATCAGGATCTTCGTGCAGGACATTGAACACGGCATGAAGCGCATCGCCGACATAGTTCAGAACCACACCGCGGTGATTGCGGATCGGTGCATTGACCAGATCGAAATATTCGTTCAGCAGGGCAATGACATCAGCCGGTTCCATATCCTCCGACAGGCGCGTAAAGCCGCTGATATCAGTAAACATTACCGTGGCAAAGCGAAGCTCCCCGGCCGCGCGGGGATCGCCGCTTTGTTCACGTTTCATGGCCAGTTCGACCACATCCTGACTGACATAGCGTTCGAACGCACGGCGCATTCGGTCTTTTTCCTCCAGCCCCGCAGCCATTCGATTAAATTCGAATGCCAGTCGGCTGACTTCATCGTCGCTGGTGACGGCGATACGGGTTGTGGTTTGTCCTGCGCCGATTTCACGCACGGCTTCGGTCAATTGTCCGATCGGACGGGTAAGGGTGCGGCTGATGAAAAACAGACACAAAACGGCAGCAGTTTCCGTTGCAATCACATCAAGGATCACGGCTTGCTCAACGCTTAGTCCCTGTGCTGCACGGATATCGCGAAACAGCGTAATATCAAGCAGAATGGCTACCGATGAAATCATGGTCAAGGCCAGGATCACAATAGCCAAGCGTAATCCGATGCGCCCGCGTCCGGGATGATATTCAATTCCCCAAAGATCATGTGTCTGTTTGCGAATGATTTCAGCACAGTCGGCCGAGGCGAAAAACGCATAGATCGCAAAATGTGCGGCATAAGCAAAGCTGAACCATGACGCGGCGTAGATTTTGGTTGCCAGATCAACCTCTGGCAGGTCGGCCTGATTGACGTTGAAGGTGCCAAGACCGAATGCGGCGAGGCAATAGGCAAGCCCGACCATGAAGGCCCAGATTGCGGAAAGAACATGAAGCTTGCGCAGGCGCCGTAGGCCGGTACTGCGTTTGATGGGCTGCTGGTGCGCTAGTGCATTGATCATCCGCAAAATCGGTTGGAAAATCAAAATTGCCCCGGCGGTATTGAGGGCAACCAGAATAACGGCATTAATGATGGCCGCCCGCCAGATGACCGAAAAGTTGCCCGAGATCAGAACATAAGCGCCGGAAAAGCACACATCGATGAAAGCCATGCCCGCCATCGACAGAATGTAACGGACAAGCATGGCGTGACTGGGCGCAATGGTGCTGTCCGATACGGGTTGCCCGACAATGGGCGAGGAGGTGTGCGCGTGCCCGGTATCCGTTGTCACGGTGTGATCCTGTTGTTTTGCACGTTTTACGCGTCGCGTTGCCGCAGGGTTCAGTCACGGTTCCGTGTGATGCGGATTATTTCGTGTCTGTCGAAGATGACCGGTAAATGTGATGGGGCTTTGTACAGAATATGGCAGCTCCGGATCGCCGTTTTCGTGTTTGGAGCGGGGGGCTAATCATTTCCAAGTTTATTACAAGTCTCGGCCTGAAGAATTGATAAAACCATTTAAGTTGTTGATTTTAATGAATTTTAACAAGTTGAGAAATCAGTTGACAAGATTGATCTCGCATATCTAAAATTTCAAACAAACTAAAATATCAATTAATGGCAAAAACGCCAATCCAACGGGAGGACTTCCATAATGAACTTTACTGTGAAAACACTTGGAATCTGTGCCGTGCTTGCCGGGGCGCTTGCCGCAGGCATGCCTGCGACGGCTGCAACGACGCTTCGCATCGGGACTGTTCTCGCACCGAATGACCCGATGGGGCAGGGGCTTGAGAAGTTCAAGCTTGATGTGGAAAAAGCCACCAATGGTGAAGTGGTTATCGAGGTTTTCCACAATTCGCAGCTTGGCGACACCACCGAGATGATCGATCAGGCCCGTGCCGGTGCCGCGATTGGAACGGTCACCGATGTTGCCCGTCTTTCAAGTTTCGTTCCGTCGCTGGCGATCATGTCGGCACCGTTCCTGTTTGATAATTACGAGCAGGCCGACAAATTTGCCCTTTCGGATGAATATATCGCCTGGGGTGACGAGCTTCGCGAGAAGTCTGGCCTCGTGATGATTGCATCGAACTGGTATCAGGGCGCGCGCCATGCCTTGACGCAGCACCCGGTTTCAAGCCCTGCTGATCTTGCCGGTGTCCGGATGCGGACAATCGGTGCGCCAGTCTGGATCGAAACCATCCGCGCGATGGGGGCCGAGCCAACCCCGATTGCCTGGGGCGAAGTTTACACTGCCTTGCAGCTTGGCACGATTGACGGTGCCGAAGCCCAGCCGACCGCAATCTGGAATGCCAAACTGTATGAAGTGATCAAGAATGTGACCAAGACCGGCCATATTCAGCTTGTTACCGCATTGGTCGTCGGTGCCGATGCATGGGATGACATTTCCCCCGAAAACCAGAAAATCGTCCGTGATCTTGCGGTTGAGGATGGCCGCTATGCATCGCAACTGACCATCGAACTCGGCGAAAAAGCCCTTGAAGATGTTGCCGCAAGCGGGGTTGAAGTCAGCGAAGTCGATCTTGCACCGTTCAAGGAAGCTGTAAAGCCGGTTTACAAGCAGCTTGATCTCGAAGCGGAAGCCGCCATCGTTAATAAAGTTCTTGGCCGCTGATTTCCCGGTGACAGTTAACGTGCCTTTCGAATGTGCGTTGTTCCGGATGCGGGGCAACGCACTTCAAACTTCAAGATGGAATGGAATACATGCTCAAGCAAATTGAGTTTGCCTGCGCCGGGATTCTGCTGGTTGCGGTCGTCATTCTTGTCGGCGTTGCGTCAATTGCCAGGGCCATGGGATCACCGATTATCTGGTCGATTGAAATGGCTCAGCTGATTTTTGTCTGGCTTTGCATGCTGGCAGCTGACATTGGCATGCAGGAAAACCGGCATTTCGGTCTCCAGATTCTGCAAGACAACATATCCCCCAAAGCACGCGATCTGGTCGAACTGTTCAACATCGTCGTGATCATCAGCTTCCTTGCGTTTCTGCTGTATTACGCGTGGGGCAACATGATTTTGATGCATCCCCGTCTTGTCGGCGCAACGCAGATTCATGCCTCTTACATTCATGCTTCGATGGTTGTCGGTCTGCTCCTTTTGATGCGGACCATGGTGTTTAAACTTGTCGAACGAATTCGAAGCAGGGGGCTGTTCTGATGCTGATACTGATTGCGGTACTGTTTACGGTTTTTCTGGTCATCGGAATGCCTGTCGCCTTTGCCCTGGCACTTGCTTCGGTGCCGGTCTTCATTCTGACCGGAGCCATGCCGCCAACCGTGGTGATCCAGAAAATGGTAACGGCAACACAAAGCTTCCCGCTTTTGGCCGTGCCGTTCTTTATCCTTGCCGGAAACCTGATGAATGTGACGGGGATTACGTTCCGCCTGGTCAAATTTGCCCGTCTGCTGACCGGCTGGATGGCCGGGGGGCTGGCGCAGGTTTCGATCGTTTTAAGCTTCATGATGGGCGGGATTTCGGGCTCGGCTGTTGCCGATGCCTCGATGGAGGCGCGCCTTCTGGGGCCCAGCATGATCAAGCAGGGCTATTCCAAGGCATCAACGGCTGCTGTTCTGGCCTTCGGGTCGGTTATCACCGCGACCATTCCGCCAAGCATCGGTTTGATCCTGTTCGGGTTTGTGAATGAGGTTTCGATCGGTCGTCTGTTCCTCGCGGGTATTTTGCCCGGCATTTTCCTGACGATTGTTCTGATGATCACATCCTGGTTTGTGGCGCATAAAAACGGCTACAAACCCGATCTGCCAACGGTGCCGAGTGCAAAAGAACTTTGGTCGAGCTTTTCGGAAAGTATCTGGGCACTGGCATTTCCGGTCATTCTGATCGTCGGTTTCCGGTTCGGCCTGTTCACTGCGACCGAGGCAGGGGCTTTCCTTGTTTTCTATGCGCTTTGTGTCGGGTTTTTCGTTTATCGGGAACTGGACTGGAAAAAGCTTTACGAGGCAGTGACCGGTTCTGTTTCCGATCTTGGAATGGTGATGTTGCTGATCATTATGGCTGCCGTTCTTGGCTATGCCATGACCATCGAACGCGCCCCCCAGCAGATTACCGAATTTGTCACAACGCTTACCGAAAACCCGGTTCTGATCCTGACCCTTGTTGTTGCGGTTCTTGTCATCAGTGGCATGTTCCTTGAAGGGGCGGCCAATATTCTTTTGGTTACGCCGATTGTCATGCCGGTTCTGGTCAATGCCGGATATGACCCGGTCCATATGGGGATTTTGATCGTGACGCTGATCAACTTTGGCGGGCTGACGCCGCCGGTCGGGGTCATCATGTTTACGGTTTGCGGCATTCTTGATGTCAAAACCGGTGCTTATACCCGGGCATCGATCCCGTTCTTCATTGCGATGGCGGTATTTTTCATTCTGATGGCGGCAGTGCCAAGCTTGACGTTGTTATTGCCCAACGCCTTGATGTAATTAGGGACCCAAAGGATGCAGGCATTGCGCAATTGCCGGGGAGTTGAGTGAAGATGAACACATTTATGGGCGGTTTCATGCCTGTTCAGGATGGCGGGATAAAAGCCAATGCGCATGTTCCGGCCTCGGCACTTGTGTATGAGGAAATCAGAAGCCGGATCATTTCGCTGGCACTTCCGCCTGAAACAACACTGGTTCGGGCGGAACTGGCCGAAAGCTTCAAAGTCAGTCAATCCCCGGTACGTGAAGCCATCATGCGTCTGGAACAGGACGGGCTGGTTGCATCCTATCCCCAGTCGCGCACCATTGTGACCAAGATAGATGTTGCCCGCATTCGCGAAGAACATTTTCTGCGCGTTGCTGCGGAATGCGAAGTTGTTCGGCAATTGGCGGAAATGGGCGAAACCGGCGCGGTTGTCAAAGCCAAGGGCATTATCAAAATGCAGGAAGCGCTTGCAGGCGATATCGAACAGATCGATCTGTTCAAGCAGCTTGACGAGACGTTTCATGCCGCCCTGTTTACCGGTGTGAACCAGTCCAACCTGCATGTGCAGGTAACGGCGCGAAGCGGCCACCTGGCACGCGTCCGCATGCTTGATCTGCCGCGTGCAGGCAAAATGCTTTCGGTGCTTGAGGGGCACAAGGCGGTTATTGCAGCGATCCAGTCTGGTGACGGAAATCTGGCCAGTTCTGAAATGCGCAAGCACCTTTCAGGGACGATGGAACGTTTGCCGCAGATCGTCGAAGAAAACAGGGAACTGTTTTCATAAGGTTTTGGCCTTCCTCCCGGGCGACCGATGCAATCCGGCGAGGCGTTCGTGGTAAACGCCTCGCCGGATTTTTGTTTGTCCGGATTTCGGGTGCCGAAGGGCTTTGCGGAACTGCTGCAATCGCATATCGTGTGGCTCCTGAAAAGGAACAGAAATGCAAACAAGTTTTCGCCAGTACCGGTCTGAAGCCGCCAGTCACAGCCATGATGATTTTCACCAGATCATCATTGCCGATCTTGGCATGCTTGAGCTTGAGATAGAGGGGCGTGGCGGATGTGTTTCCGGTCGCAGACTGGCCTTTGTTCCCGCGGGCGATACCCATGCCTATCGGGCGGTGGGGATGAACCGGTTCCTTGTGCTTGATGTCGATACCGAAGTCGCGGCGCAGACTGGTCTTGAAAGGCTTTGGCATCAGGCGGGTGCATCGCCCTATCTTGAAGTCGTGGCGGGATATGCGGGACATTTGACCGGTCTTTTGCAGGGGCTTGAACAAAAGCGGGCGATATCGCGGATACGGCGCATCGCCCCTGACGGGCAGGGAAACCTTCAGCCGGAAAATCTGTCATTGCTGCATATGGCGGGGATTGCGACCTGCGAAAGTGCCTTTGCCGATGATGCCTTCATTTGCCAAACCTTGCGTGAGGTGCTTGGCCATTCGGCAGCCGCGCAGGGCCGCGATGCTGATTCCGGTCAGGGTATTCCGATGCGGTTGCAACGGTTGCTTGCCTGGATTGAGCTGCGCCTGTCTGAACCGATTGGGATTTCTGAAATGGCAATGATTACAGCGCAATCGGAAAGCGCGCTATTTGCCACCTTCCAGCGCCATCTGGGGACAACGCCGATGCGATGGCTTGGTGAACAAAGATTGCAGCGCGCCCATGCGATGCTTGGCGATCCTAAAAATACCATGACACTTGGCAATATCGCACGAGAGGTCGGCTTCACCGATCAAAGCGCGTTTTCACGTGCCTTTTCCCGGCGGTTTGGCCATGCACCGATTGCGCTTCGGCGCGGGGCGGCCACGGCAAGTGACGGTTCATCCTACCAGTCGTAATCATCGGGAATCTGCGATTTCAGATCGCTTCGCCGCACCAGCTCAAGGAAGGCCATCGCCGCCGGGGAAAGGGTGCGTCCGGATCGCCAGATCAGTCCAATATGTCGCAGTAGTTCCGGCTTTTCCAATGGCCGGAATATCAACGGTTCCCGCCCCAAAACCGGAAGGGTCAGCGCGGGCAGGGCTGTCACGCCCAAACCTTGTGAAACGAAGGCTCCGGCTGTGGCAAGATGGGACACCTCGAACCGGGGGCGGAAGGGAATGTTGTTTTGTGCGCAGGCTGCATCAATCAATGTGCGGACACTTGTGCCCGACGCCATGGCGACAATCGGCTCGGCAATCAGTTCTTCCCATGTGTAGGGACGTTTTTCATCAAGGATGCCGCCGGGCGCACCAACCGCAATGAACCGGTCCGTCAGCAGTTTTTGAAAGGACAGATTATCGGTTGCCTGAACCACCCCTGCGGTAAAACCAAGATCGGCCTGACCCATTTCGACTTCGCGGATCACACCGTCCGAAAGAACATCGTTGATCTGCACATCAATATCGGGATGAGCGTCCATGAAACTAGAAATCAGTGGCGGCAGCAAGCCGGCCGTAACGGATGGAAGACCGGCAATTGTCAGGCGTCCGCGTCGTGCGGCAAGATAGGAATCAAATTCAGATAGCGCATTTTCGGCCGTACCAAGCATCCGTTCGGCGAGATGACGAAAAACGCTGCCCTGTTGGGTCAGGGCGACATTGCGCGTATCGCGATCAAACAGGCGCGTGCCGGTGCGTTGTTCAAGTCGGCTGATTTGCCGGCTTAGTGCTGATCCCGAAAGGCCAAGTTTGTCTGCCGTTGCCCGAAAACTTCCGCTTTCGGACAAAAGAATGAAGGCCCGGATTTCATCCATGTCAATATTGATGCGTTTCATGCATTAATTATGTCATTTTAATCACTTCAGGCAACAAAAGTTATAGGGCAAGCTTTGGTATGGCTGACGGAAAACAAACTGAAAAATATCCGCAGTACAAAATGCCCCACGGGGCTTAGGGAGGAATATCCTATGAAAATGATGAAGATCGCTCTTGCCGGAGCGATGGCTATTGGCCTTTCGTTTCCGGCTTTCGCCCAGCAAAAGCTGCTGATTGGTTCGACCTCGGCATCGTCAAGCCACTATGGCTACTTCGTCGCTGTGGCAAAATTGATCAATGACAATGTTGCCGATATCGAGGCATCGGTTGTTGAGACCGGTGCCACAATGGATAATTTGCGTCGTATCGAACGCAAACAGATTGACCTTGGGCTTGTGACGACAAACGTTGCCCAGCATGCCGTTGCCGGAACCAACAAGTTTGAAGGTCATGCAATGGATCTGGGGCTTTTGTGGGTTTATACCGGTGCACCACAAAACGTGATCGTGCGCGATGATGCCGGTGTCGAAAGTCTTGCGGGTCTTGCCGATGTCCGCTTCAATCCGGGGATCAAGGGATCGGCAACCGAAAGCACAACCGAGGCGGTTTTCAATGCTCTTGGTCTGAGCGCGGATTACGTGCGCGGGTCGACGACGGATGTTGTCGACATGATCAAGGACAACCGTGTGGCGGGTTACGTAAAATCCGGTGCCGGTGAAAAGCTTGACAGTTCAACGATTGATATCGCGACCTTTACCCCCATTCGCGTGCTTGGCCTGACGGATGATCAGAAGGCAACCCTGATTGAAAAGATGCCGGATGTTTCCGTGGTTGATGTTCCGGCTGGTGCGGCGGATGGTGTTCCTGCCTACACGACCTGGAGCTTTGGCGTAGGTGTCGGTGCCGGTCCCAATCTGTCCGAAGAAACCGCTTATCAGATCGTTAAGGCGGCGATGGAAGACAAGGAAGTACAGGGGGCCGCGATGGCCAGTGTCAAGGGCGTTGATCTTGCGAAACTGACCTTGCAATACGCGACAATTCCGTTGCATCCGGGTGCTGCGAAATGGTTCCGTGAGCAGGGGATCGAAATCCCGGCACGGCTTGATCCGGCGAAGCAATAAGTCGCCTATATAAAAAGAATATCAGGGAAAATCGTCATGTTGGATCGCGTTCAAAGCGGGCTTGCACTGCTGGTTGGTGCCTTTGTTTTCTATACGGCAGCGACAGGACCATTTGAAAGTCTTATCCAGCGGGCGATTTTTCTTGCGCTGGTGGTTTGTCTGGGACTTGCCATCTATCCGTTGGGGCACGAACGGCCCTGGCGCAGACTGGGCATTTGCATCGATGTGCTGATTGCCGCGATTACCCTTTGCGCATGCAGCTATATCGTTGTGAATTACGATGAAATCATGACTTCCTTGCCGTGGGCGACGACGCTGGACATGGTTTTGACAGCAGGGCTTGTTCTGGCGGTTCTGGAAGTCGGTCGCCGTGCCGTGGGTATCATTTTCCCGGCACTGGTCGTGATTGGTCTGGCTTATGCACTACTGGGCGATAACCTTCCGGGCAGCCTTGGTCATCGCGGCTTTGACATGGCCTTTGTCACCGAAACCATTTTCCTTGGCGATCTTGGTGTTTGGGGCATGCTGACTGGGGTTGCGGCAACTGTTATTGCTGCCTTTGTACTGTTCGGGGCGCTTTTGCTGCATACCGGCGGCGGCCAAAGCTTTATGGACCTTGCCATGCGGTTGGGCGGTCGACAGGCGGGTGGTGCTGCGAAAATCGCAACCATTGCCAGCGGCCTGTTCGGGATGATTTCCGGATCGGCTGTTGCAAATGTTGCCACGACTGGCAACTTTACCATTCCGATGATGCGTCGGCTTGGTTATCCAGCACCGTTTGCCGCAGCCGTCGAAGCCGTGGCGTCGACGGGCGGACAGATTGCACCTCCGATCATGGGGGCGGCGGCCTTTGTGATGGCGGAAATTCTTGGCATTTCGTATGTCGATGTGATGGTCGCCGCGGTCATTCCGGCTTTGCTGTTTTATCTTTCTGTTTTTGTCACTGTGCATATTGTTTCGGTTCGGCGCAACCTGCGCCTCGTGCCGGAAGATGAATTACCGTCATGGTCCGAAATTCTGCAATTGCGCCGTGTTTTGCCGATTTTTGCCGCCCTTTTGGGCCTTGGGATCGGGATATTCATGGGGCGGTCGGTTGCGACGTCTGCCTTTTACGGAATTGGCGGATTGCTTGTGGCGTTTGTTGCCACATCCTATGGAGCCCTTTCGGTGAAAACCATGGCTCATCGCGTTCTGGCCGGGATTGCTGACGCCGGAAAAGGGATGGTGATCATTGGCGTGTTGCTTGCGGGGGCGCAAATTCTTGTTTCCATGATCAATCTGACCGGTATCGGAGTGACGCTAAGCTCGCTAATTGTCTCTTTTGCCGGGGATTTGACCGTTCTGGTGGCGATTGTCGCCGGGCTTGTCTGCATGGTGATGGGGATGGGGTTGCCGACCACAGCCGCATATGTGCTGGTGGCGGCGGTTCTTGCACCTGCGATGACTGCTGTCGGGGTTGAGCCGCTGACCGCACATTTGTTTGTGTTCTATTTTGCGACGATTTCAGTAATTACGCCGCCGGTTTGCGTTGCGGTATTTGTCGGGGCGGGAATTGCCGGGACAAACTGGCTGCCCGCGGCGATGGAGGCCGTGCGACTTGGCGCGATGACCTATGTCGTGCCCTTCATGTTGCTGATGTATCCGGGCATGACCGGCGGTGGTGGTGCATTATCGGTGCTTAATGCCCTTTTGTCCGGACTGGTTCTTGTGTTTGCGATCCCGGCTTTGTTGGGTGGGCAGCGTTTTTGGGGGCAGCTATGGCTTGATCGCGGTATGCTGGTTGTGGTCATCGTTCTCGCCCTTTGGCCCTTTGCCCTAGCCCCATTTATTGCTGCAGGTGTGCTTGCCACCGGGTTTTATTTTGGCAAAAAACAGCCTTCTGTTCCGGAGGTACCGCAATGAAAACCTTGCGGATCGGAACAGGTGCCGGTTTTGCCGGGGACAGGATAGAACCTGCGGTCGAACTGGTCAGGGACGGGGATCTCGATTACCTCGTATTTGAATGCCTGGCAGAACGTACCATTGCCCTTGCACAGCAGGCAAGAATGGGTAATCCGGATGCCGGATATGACCCGTTGCTGGAACGGCGCATGAGGGCGGTATTGCCGATTTGCCGGGAAAAGGGTGTTCGTATCATTTCCAATATGGGGGCGGCAAACCCGAATGCCGCGGCACAAAAGACCTTGGCGGTGGCGCGCGAACTTGGTCTTTCCGGCTTGCGTGTCGCGGCTGTGACCGGGGATGATGTTTTGTCCGTGCTTGACCCGGAAACATTCCATATCGACGATGCAGGCTGCTTGTTGGGGGCGTTTGATCGGAAACTGGTTTCTGCCAATGCCTATCTTGGTGCCGGACCTATTGTGGAGGCACTGGCAAGCGGGGCGGATGTCATCCTGACCGGGCGTGCGGCCGATCCTGCGATGTTTCTGGCACCCCAGATTTACGAGTTCGGCTGGGAAATGGATGACTGGACGCGGCTTGGACGCGGGACGCTGGTCGGGCATTTACTGGAATGCGGGGGGCAGATCACCGGCGGATACTTTGCCGATCCGGGCTTCAAGGATGTTCCGGATCTGGCCCGGCTTGGTTTTCCGTTAGCGGAAATTGACGCAAACGGTCAGGCGGTCATTACCAAGGTTAAAGGAACCGGTGGATGCGTTACTGCTGCAACCTGTAAGGAGCAGCTGCTTTACGAGGTTCACGATCCCGCCGCCTATCTTCAGCCTGATGTCATTGCCGATTTTTCCGGTGTGACAGTTTCGGAAATAGGTCCGGATCGTGTCGCGATTTCGGGCGGTGACGGCAAGCCAAGAACCGGCAAGCTTAAGGTTTCAATCGGCTATGTCGATTCCTGTATCGGTGAAGGGCAGATTTCATATGCCGGACCAGGTGCGTATGAACGCGGACATTTGGCGCTTGATATCCTGAAAGAACGCATTGGTCTTGCTGGTATCGACTGCCAGGAATTGCGAGGGGAACTGATTGGCGTTGATGCGGTGCTGGGCAGTGGTGCTGTGGACCAGCCTGATTGTGTGCCCGAAGTGCGCGTACGTTTTGTCGGGCGTACCAACAATATTTCCGACGCCGCGCGTATTGGTGAAGAAGTCGAAAGTCTTTACCTCAATGGCCCGGCGGCTGGTGGTGGAGTGACTAAATCGGCGCGTGAAATCATTGCAATTGTTTCCGGTCTTCTGCCCGAAAAAGCGGTCAAAACCACCGTCGAAATTTTGGAGGCCTGATGATGTTGTTACGCGATATCGCCCATTCCCGAACCGGTGATAAAGGCAATATTTCCAATATTTCCGTGATAGCCTACGACCCATCGCATTGGGAGCAGATATTGGAAAAAGTCACCGCAGATCGCGTCAAACAGCACTTTGCCGGGCTGGTTGCGGGTGAGGTGATCCGCTATGAGTTGCCCGCTATTCAGGCGCTGAACTTTGTCATGCATGATGCCCTTGGCGGTGGCGTTACAAGGTCGCTGTCGCTTGATCCGCATGGCAAATGCCTTAGTTCCCTGATGCTGACCTTGTCCGTTGAATAAGGGCGACATTCCCGCCCTGTGATCAATAAATCCGGAGTTTGAGCAAAGACGTTTTCCCAATGGGGTGCTTTCATTCCCCCGCGATTAGTTGAACTCCGGGATGGCGTCCATGACTTTGCTTGATCAACGTACGAAGGCCACCATGATTGGGGGCATTGCGATTGTGCTTTGGGCACTGTTGGCTTTGTTCACAACAGAAGTCGGCTCCATCCCGCCTTTTCAACTGGTCAGTCTTTGTTTTTCCGTTGCGGCAATTTTCAGTTTCATCTGGATTGCGCGCGGTGGTTTTTCGGCCTTCGGGGCATTAAGACAGCCGATTGGTGCCTGGGTACTGGGTGTCGGTGGGCTGTTTGGCTATCATTTTTTCTATTTCGTTGCCCTAGCCAATGCGCCTGCGGTTGAAGCCAGTCTGATTGCCTATCTCTGGCCGCTTTTCATTGTGCTGCTTTCGGCCCTTTTGCCGGGCGAAAGATTGCATTGGTATCACATTGCCGGGGCGGTTCTTGGACTTTGCGGGGCTGCGGTTCTGGTGACCAAAGGGCAGGGCTTTGATTTTGATCCGGCCTATGGCGTTGGCTATGGGGCGGCGATGATTTGCTCCATCCTGTGGTCGGGCTATTCGGTGCTTAACCGGCGTTATCGCAATGTTCCGGTCGAAGCCGTTTGCGGTTTTTGCGCCGGGGCGGCGGTGCTGGGGTTCATAACGCATGGCGTGACTGAAATCTGGGTCATGCCTGATACCGGGCAGTGGCTTGCGATTGTCGGACTTGGGCTTGGCCCGGTCGGGGCTGCGTTTTTTGTCTGGGATTACGGGACCAAGCACGGCGACATACAGGCGCTTGGCGTTGCGTCCTATGGTGCGCCGCTGCTCAGCACGATTTTATTGATTGCCTTTGGCAAGGCCGATGCTAGTCCGGCGGTGATTGCCGGCTGCTTTTTGATCGTCGGTGGTGCGCTTTTGGCGTCGATCAGAATGTTTCGTCGCACAGTTACGACATCGTCCCGAACCTGAATTTGTTGACTGAATGTTCTGTTTCCAAATTGTCTCTATGTTGTGCAATATAAGTGACTTCAACTCATTTATATCGCGCTTTTAGTTTGGGGATGTCCTGATGGCTCAGGTACAAAAAGATATTGCGGCCGAAATGAAAAAAGCCATGTCGGCAGGTCAATTCGACAAGGCTGCATTTATTGGCGCAAAGCTTGTACGTACCTACCCCAAACGGACCGAAATCCATATTATGACGGCGGTTGCAGAAATGCAGGGATCGCATTTTGCGCGGGGAGGTCAAAGGTTGCGACACCTGTTTCGTAGTCTGGAACCCGGTGATCGCTATTTCGGGCCGGTAGCGCAGAATTTGTTGCATTTCTCTGATCGTTCTGGTGACTTTAAGGCGTCAATCGAGATTGTCGAACAGAAGCATCGGAATGCACCCAAGGACCCGGCCTATAGGGAAATTCTGGCTGATCTTCTTTTCCGTCAGGAAATAATGCGGTTCGGTTCAGGACGTAGTGTTTCTACCAGTATTGACCGTGCAATCGGGCTTCTGGAAGGGATTGCGCACGGGTATCCGAGATTGCCCGAGGTTCAAAGGCTGCTGCTTCGTGTTTACATGCATTGCGAGATGACCCAAAAGGCTCTTGGTCTGCTTGACAAGCTGATTGCAGATGCGCCAGGTGACAAAGGGTTACGGATATTTCAGGCATCTGTTCTTGCCCTTTCGGGGATGGTGGACCGTGCAATAACTGCATGCATCAGGCTTATCGATGATTATAACGATGTTGGTGCACAACCCTATCTGCATATTGCTTTTTTGCGTCCGGAAGCCATGCCGACCGGGGCAACCGATACATTGTCAAAGATCGCATTTTCGGATGACGCCCCCGCGCGTGAGGTTTATCAGGCATGCTTTGCGTTGGCACGTATGGCCGAGGCCGAAAACAATATGGAAACCGCCTTTGACTGGTATCGCCGCGGGCATGTGGCAAACCGCCAGGTATCTCCGATTGATATGCCACTGGAACTGGCTGAAATGGAGCGCATCGGTGAATTGGTGAAGGCCGAAGCCAAGTGGGAGGATGGAGAGGGGGGCATATCCGCAGTCACAATGGCGGAAACTGGTCCTAGGCCGATCTTTATCGTTGGTCTGCCACGTTCGGGAACGACACTTAGCGAGCGTATATTGGGAGCCCATCCCGATGTTTTCGCAGCAGGAGAGATTGCCGATTTTTCCAAGATCGTTGTCGATGTCACGGGAACGGGTAAAATCTCGGAGCAGATGGAACGCCTTGATGGCAAAATGATTGGCGAGATTCGCAAACGTTATCTTGCGGCACTGAATGCCTATGATCCGAACGTGAGATTTGTAACCAACAAGACACCAGCCAATTTCCTGCGGGTCGGTTTGATCCGGCGGGTATTCCCTGAAGCGCCAATATTACATACCCATCGCCATCCGCTGGCGACCTGCCTGTCGCTTTATACCACGCCCTTTGCCATCCCGATGCGCTACGCCGATGATCTTGGTGATCTGGCGGATTATTACCGTGCTTATGAAAAACTGATGTCTGTTCTGTTTGAAACTGACAGGAACGGAACATTGTTCGATCTGCCTTACGAAGACCTCGTGGCTGAACCGGAGCAGGTGACGCGTGACTATCTAGCGCATTGCGGACTGGATTGGCGGCCGGAATGTCTTGAATTCTATCGCGAGGAAAAGGCAGCCCGCACTGCCAGCATGACCCAAGTGCGCCGTCCAATCAATCGGGATGCAGTCGGTAAATGGCAGCGATTTTCTCGCTATATCGGGCCGCTTGCGGACTTGGCAGTGGATGATAAATCGGTCGGGAAAAAATCACAGGGAAGAACGGTTGTGGCGTGACCGGCTAACCTGTTCAGGTTAGAACTGGATCAGGAAAGAAAATAAAAAGATCTGGAGCGCCCATAAATGACACAGCATATCCCCAAAGCCGAATTGCATCTGCATATGGAAGGCGCGTTGACGCCGGCACTGGTGCGGAAATTTGCCACCCGGAATGCAATCATCCTTCCGGACGGGATTTATGACGATCAGGATCGATATATCTGGTCGAATTTTCCTGAATTCCTGATGAGTTTTGACAAGGCGAGTGCGGCCATTCGCACTGGCAAGGATTATGCCGATCTGACCCACTGGTACCTGACAGAACAGGCCAAAGCCGGTACACTTTATGTCGAAATCTTCTGTTCGCCGTCGCATGCGCAGGAATGCGGGATTTCATTTGACGATCATTTGAACGGCGTTGCCGAGGGCATCGACAGAGCCGAGAAGGAAACCGGGATTGTTGGTCGGATCATCATGACCTGCGTACGCCATATCGGCCCGGAAAAGGCAGTCGGTGTGGCGACTGAGAGCGTTGCCTGCGGTCATCCCTATATTGTCGGGTTTGGCATGGGCGGGAATGAAAGCATGTTCTCGCAGGAAGCGTTTTATCCGGCCTTTAAAATTGCCGCCGACGCCGGGCTTGGCTGTACGACCCACGCAGGCGAGGTCGAAGGTCCGCAAAGTGTCTGGGATGCGATCGACAAATTGCCGGTCACCCGTATAGGACATGGCGTGCGATCCATTGAAGATCCAAAACTGGTCGAACAACTGGTAAAGCGCGGCATCGTTTTGGAAGTGTGCCCGGGTTCGAACATTTCCCTGTCGGTCTATCCTGATTACGCGTCCCATCCGTTGCGCAGGCTTTACGATGCCGGGGTCAAGGTGACGCTGGGTTCCGACGATCCGCCATTTTTCCATACAACACTGGCCGAAGAATATCAGCGGGCCAAAGACGTGTTCGGCTTTAGCGTGGAAGAACTTCGGGGGGTGACACGTACGGCCCTTGAAGCAGCGTTTGTCGATGTGGAGACAAAAGCCGCACTCATCGCGAAACTTGACGCCAACTGATGCAAAAACGCCCCGGATATCCGGGGCGTTTTTTGTTCTGTTACCAAGGCGTTTTGCCAAGAAGCTTTTCCCCAAGCGGGGTCAGTTTTGCGCGATCATAGCGTGTCTGTTCCCAATTGCGCGGGTCGCCGGGGAAGGCGTGGCCGCGGGCTGGCAGGCGTTCGGACCAGCTTTTGGTCCGCCAATCGACAAGTTCCTGTTCTTCCGGTGTTGCCGGAGCCATCGAAATATACTGCGCAATGCGTGTCTGGTTAGACCGGTTGGCACGGATGCCATGTGCCAGCAGACTGTTGAAAATCAGAAGGTCACCGGCCTGCATCGGGATGCGTTTGGGTTCATAGGGAATATTGGCAATGTCCGGACGGAACGGATCGCGATCCTTTGGTGCGGTGGCAAGCCAATCGGCAAAATTGGCAAACAGGTCGGGCACGCACTGGAAACCGCCCATATCATCATTGGTATCGACCAGCGATAAAACCCCCTGCACATTGATTGGCAACGGATCCTGACTGGTATCGGCGTCCCAGTGAATGAAGCCGTCAAAGGCACGCGCGCCGACATTGGGGGTATTAAGATTGGCGCGATCGATCGATACCCAAAGATCAGTGCGATCCCAGATATCGACAAAGGCATCATAAACCCGCGGTGTCTGACGGTTATCCCACATGCTTTGATGGTGATAGGCTTCGACCATGCCGGAATTGTTCAGTTCAGTCATGGCATGATCGCGCATTTGCGGGCGGGACCAGCTTGCCGGATCATTCTGGTCCATTTCCTGAAATTCCCAAAGGAAATCGACAGTGGCCTTGATCTGTTCCTGCGGAACGGCATTTTTTACAACAACATAGCCATAGGTCTGCCAGTGTTTGAAATCAGCATCCGACAGTACGCGCAGCGGCAGCGTTTTTTCAAGGTCACGCAATTGCGTACCGGTGACTTCCTTGACCGAGGCATTGCCAGGTCTGTTTGCATTCGAGCCCATTGGGGCCATCGTTGCCATGGTCGCGTTTGCCAGCATGCTCATGATTGTTTCCTCCCGCATGGTTCATGATGTTGGAACCATTCTAGGGGGCGGCAATGACTAAGCCCACTGACAGGGCGGACATAATCTGATACTATTTGGCCAAGTTAATCGATTGAGATAGCCGTATAAGCGGGCACTTGAATGAAGCTTCTGTTCGAACATGTGAAAATTGCACCGGACCGGTCATGGCGTGGCTTGCATCGGAACCTGCGTGCGATCCCGTTCGAGTGGCATTTCCATCCGGAATATGAACTGACCCTGACGCTTGGAAGTGAGGGGCAACGCTATGTCGGGGATCATATCGGTTCTTACGGTGACGATGATCTGGTGTTGCTGGGCCCGAACCTGCCACATACATGGCATTCGGACAATGCCGCCCCGCCCGCAGCCGGGAAAATCGACATGGGGGCCTATGATCTTGATTTGCAGGCAAAGCCGGGCGAACGGCCACATCAGGCCTTTGTGTTCTGGTTTACGGCCGATTGGATCAATAATGTTTGTGCAACGATGCCGGAATTTGCGCGTTTGCGACCTGCCCTGACAGATGCGAGGCGGGGGGTGAAGTTCGATGCCCTGACCGCGCGAAAGGTTGCAGCCTTTACGCCCCGGTTTGATGCCGGCGATCCGGCCGACCGCTTATTGTTGCTGATAGAGGTATTACGGGTTTTGCTGGATGCGCGGGAACGGATACCGCTGGCGTCTGAGCGGTTTGATGCAACGGTGCCCGATTATCACGAGGCAACCCGGCTTGGCCGGGTTCTGGATATTTTGCATTCGCACTATGTTGAGCAGATTGGCAGCGCCGAAATAGCCCATCAGACCGGCATGAGCGAACGGACACTGCGCCGGTTTTTTAAACGCCATACAGGATCAAGCGTTCAGGATTATCTGATGGGGTTGCGGCTCGGGCGGGCGGTATCGCTGCTGCTGTCTTCGGACCTTCCGATCTATCGGGTGGCGGAGGAAGCCGGTTTCCAGAACCTGTCGCATTTCAATCGGCAATTTTCCCGTCATCGTGGCATGCCGCCGAGCCGGTTTCGGCGGGACCGGTTTGAAAAGGGGATATTGCAGGCGGTATGAGGACGAACATTACCTATCAGAAACCGGGCAGGGTCCAGTTGTGGTGGTGATTTGCCAGATGCTGGTCGAACGCCTGCCAGAAAAGGGTGCGGAAATGATCGCTTTCCTGAAGGATTTCGTGGCGGGATTCAGGGATTTCGACCATGGTGACGGATGGATGATCACCAAACAGTTCCTGTGTGGCGCGGTTGCTGACCACCTGATCGTTTCCTGATAGGACCATTGTAATCGGGGGCAGGGGGGCAGCCGCAAAATCATTCTCAGGCACCACGCGACGTGACAATTCCGCCTGAGCCCGGAAGCAGGCATCAAGCCAACCTGCTGATACCCCGCCAACCACCAGATCGGGATTGTCCTGCAAACAGGTGACGTTGCGTTCATAGCGCGCACGATCCGATGTCAGCAGATTGTCATCGGCAAAGGGGTGTAATGGCGAAAGCAGCTTTTGCCCCGGCAGGAACTGTTTATTGAACCCGTATCGGCAAAGGCCGGCTGACAGAAACTGTGCAGCAAGCGCAATCCAGTCCGGACCGCCAAGCCCGAAGAACGGGGCAATCATGACGGCACTGCCAAACAGGTCCGGTTTTTCAAGCAACATATGCATACCGACCAACCCACCGGTCGAATGAGTTAGAAGCAGATCACAGCGGGTATTGTGCTGATTGGCCAGATGCCGGAGCACATCATGGGTGTCTTCGACATAATGTCCGACATCACCAACATAACCCATATGGCTTTCCGTCACTTCGCGGGTCGATCCGCCCTGACCGCGAAAATCAAATGTGACGCATCCAAGCCCGCGTTCGGCAAGTTCGCGCGCAGTTTCATCATATCGTTCGATAAATTCACCGCGTCCCTGAAGGATCAGGACATTACCAAGGGCATTTTCGGGGGAATACAGGGCATAACGCAATGTCAGGCCGCTTTGTCCGGTAAAACGATCAATGGCAAATGTCATGTCTTCGCGAGCTTCTTATCCGGTGGTCGGAGGGCGATCAGCATTGTTCATCAATTTGCGGTCTTTCCGGGGACTTCCAGTGACACTTCAATGAAATGGGTCATCTTATCAAGCATGCTGACGAAGTCCGGGTTGAAGGTGCCGCGTCGCAGGCTGCCCGGTGATGCGGATTCCGCCAGATTGAGTTCGCCGTAAACGGCATCGCTGCTGGTTTGGCATTTGCTGTTGGGGCTTTGTTCGTCGTAATGATCGCAACGACGGATGACGCCATCCATGCCGTAATGTGGATTTTCAGGGCGCATGGTAATCGCGGTATGGGCGTGGTTCAGGGTACGCCAGTCCGGATCGGCAGATTTGACAATGTCGACACCGTCGCACAACGGATGTTCGTCAATCAGGTGTTCTTCGCCCTGATACCAGATCAGGCGTTTGTTGTTGTTTGTCACCTTGCTGCAGAAGAAATTTGCGGCCAGTAAGGGATCAACTGTTCGGTCATCTGAACTGACGACCATGAAGACGGGAATATCGAACGCATCCATGGTGCCATTGCGATAGGGTTCTGTCAGGAGGTGGAACTCGGCGGCAGCATTCATTGCCATCGAGCCGTATTTGGCGGCATCGCTATTTTCACCCTGTCCAACCCAGCTTTGGACATAACGGGCATAGGGTGTCAGCCAAGCCTGATCGCTTTTGGCCGAAAAACCGGGAGATAGCAAAACCATTGCCGTCATGCGCGGATCGCGGCGGCGAGCATCAAATTCCCGTCCGATCAGGGCTGCCCCCATCGAATAGCCGATGGTGATGATATGATCGGTACCATCGGTGAAGCCATCCATGCCGTAGCGAACCGTTTCGATCCATTCCTCGTAGGTTACGTCCAAAAGATCACCTGGCACGGTGCCATGCCCCGGAAGCAGGACGCCATGGAAGGTTGCGCATGGGAATTTGGATGTTAGCGTATCGCGGATATCGGTCATTAGAAACGGACTGTCTGTCAGGCCGTGCACCATCAGGAACCCAACATCCCTGCCGTGTGCCGTATCGTTTCCGGCGGCATCGCAGGCAGCCTTGTCCGGACCTGTGGCAAAGGGGGCTCGCATTGCGACCACCTGATCGAGGTTGTATTGACCAAATGGGGCGGCTTCCTGATCAAAGCGTTTGGATTTCAGGGCCGAGCGAAGCTGTTCGCTGGTTTTTTTGACGTAATCGTCAAACGGTTCATTCGTCGCTGGTGCGGCGATGGCAAGACCGGATGGATCATGTTGCGGATCTTCAAAAAAGCATCCCGAAAGTGCGAGGGTCGCCGGAAGGGTAACCGCGACAAGTGTCGAACGCACAAAGCCGTTTACGGACATGGGATGCTTCCTTCCATCATTTCTGTTTGCAGGCTTGTCCGATAAACTCTAACTCAGGCTGGATTATGACGCGACTAACAAAAAAGCGGCCCGAAACGGACCGCTTTAAAGCAGGCCGGCAAATCAGGCACTTATTCCATGATTTCCCAGCTATGTGTGATTTCGGCAGCCTTCGACAGCATGATCGAGGCTGAACAATATTTTTCGGCTGACAGTTCAACCGCACGGGCCAGTTTGGCTTCGTTGAGGTTTTCACCCTTTGCCTTGAAATGCAGATGGATTTTCGTGAACACCTTGGGATCGGTTTCAGCACGTTCGGCTTTGACATCTGCCTGAACATCAATGACCTTCTCGCGGCCTTTCTGCAGGATATGCACGACGTCAATCGATGAACATCCTGCGAGCCCCAGAAGCAGCATTTCCATCGGGCTAGGGCCAAAGCCGGTGTCCCTGTTGCCATCCATGACCACTCCGTGGCCAGATCCACTGGTGCCGGTGAATGTCAGATTTTCAAGCCACTTTACGCGTGCTTCCATGATCGGTTTCCTTGTCTCGAGAATTCCATGCTTCATCGTCTAGCCTGCCTGACCGGATCGTGCAAGCCGTGATCGTACTAGGCAGTTACAGGTTGAAAAACATCAAAGGCAGGGGTGTAAAACTGTTATAGGAGTTTTTACCTTAACAGGAGATAATGTATGTCATTCCAGACCGTTATCGCCAAGGAGGGTAAATCATGACGCAGGATGCCGGACGCAGCAAAAGCCGTTTCATGATGGCCATGGAACATGTTTTGCGTGAAGTGAACCATGAAGTCATCAGTCCTGCGATCCCCGATATGAGCGTCGATACGGCCTTGCCGCTGATTATCAACGTCGCCAAGCTTCGTGCCGATTATCTCAAATATGCTTTCAAGCTCAGTGCGGACCGCAAGGATAATCACCCGACGGCCGAAGAACTGGCGAAGCTTAAGCATCTGCGCGAAAGCTATCAGGAGATGCTGGCAGCAGCCCGGGAACTCGAACATTGCATCGATCGGGGATATATTGATCTGCCAGTTGGAGATAAAAAATCCTGACGGATTGGCGCTGGCCGCAAGAGCAGTCTTGCCATATACTTACGTATGCAATATGAGCCTTGTAAAAGGCCTTTCAAGGGGTCTGGATTTACAAAAGATCCAATGGTTTTGGGGCATTATAGATAACACGGGAAAGGGAGTGCGTCGCAAAGCGGCGCGTACGTGTATTGTCAATTGCTCCGGACGTCGTCGCCACAGCAGCATTGGCGCGTGACGGCATTATATTTATCGGTTCGTCCGATCTTAAAATCGTTCATGCCAACCCGGTTGCGGTTAATCTTTTTAACGCATCGAAATCGGCTTTGCGTGACGGCAGCGAAATCAAACAGTTTCTTGCATTTCTGGCGAAAAATGCTGAATTCGCCTCGGGTGATGGTGTTGGAGCCGTGCGCGAGACGCTTGGCCTGATTTCCGGTAAAACAGCCAAGGCGGACTTGCCCGCGTTTCAGACGGGCGGTAAAAAAGTCACCTGGCGCAAGGCCGAAGGTCCCGAAGGTCTGACTGCGCTGGTCTTTCGCGAAGCGGGCAAGGCCGAGGAGCTTGCCAAGGCTTTGTCCGATCACAAGATTTTCATCCAGCATTTAATCGATGTTCTGCCGATCCCGGTTTACCTTAAAAATCTGGATGGTGTGATTAACCGTTGCAATGACGCGTTTGCAGAGTTGATCGGCCATGAGCCCAAAAAGGTGATCGGTAGCAAACTTGCCGATGTCGCCTCTAAGCCATTGGTCGCGCAGATTACCGATTACGAAGCACCACTACTGATATCCGAAGGGCATGTGCGGCACGAAATCGATTTCGAGATGGGTGGTGTTGAAAAATCAGCATTGTTTGCTGTTGCAAGTCTGAAAGGTCCAAGTGGTTCGATTGCCGGGACCATCGGTTCGCTGATTGATGTCACATCGTTGAAACGTGCGCAGGCAGAAGTTGCTGCTGCGGCGCAACGTTTGACCGGATTGCTTGAAAAAGCCCCTATTGGTGTTGGCATATCCAGCCGAGACGGTGGTGAATTCCGGTTCTTCAATAAAATGTTCGGCAATCTTCTGGCACTGAACAGTGACGAGACGATGCCAACCGATACGGTCCTTCTTTCGGAACGCTACCGCGAAAAAAGCCTGCAGGATATGGATATGCTCGGCGAATTGCAGGATGTCGAGCTTCGTATTCGTCGCCCGGCGGATTCCGACGCAAGATGGCTTAAAACATCCATGGAGCCGCTCACATTCGAAGGACAGGAATCCGTTCTTTGGTGGCTAAGCGACATCACCAAGCAGAAACTCGCCGCGCGTGAATTACAGAACAAGGCGAATAACGACGAACTGACAGGTCTGGCCAACCGTGCGCGCTATATGCAGAAACTTTCGCAGTGCGAGACGGTTCTGCGAGGTACAAATACTGCGGCGTCGATCTTTCTGCTTGATCTGGATGGCTTTAAGGCGGTCAACGATACTTTGGGGCATGCGGCAGGTGACTGGGTTCTTGTCGAGACAGCGAAGCGTCTTAAACGGGTTGCACGTCGCGCCGAAGAAGTGGCCCGCTTGGGCGGGGACGAGTTCACCCTGTTCTTTATTAACAAGGGTTGTGAAAATGAAATGGCCACTCTGGCTGATGAGATCATTACCGAGATTTCCAAGCCCTATGTATGGGAAGGAAATGCGTGCGATATCGGTGCATCCATCGGTTTTACCGTTTTTGATGCCGGTTATTGCGACATGAGCGAACAATTGCGCCGTGCGGACAAGGCCATGTACGAGGCCAAGGCCGCGGGCAAGGGACAGGCATGTTTTTATCGACCGGAATTTGAACCTGACCTGCATAGGGATGACAGTACCTAACGCGGATGCTGGTAATAAGCTTTTGTTTTGGGTGAGAAAACTAAAACAAAAGTGACAAACAAAAACGCCCGGCACATGGCCGGGCGTTTCGTGTTCGATGGTCCTTTCTGGTGAAAGGATCAGCCGCTGTAGTACATGTCGAATTCGACCGGATGCGGCGACTGTTCGAAGCGGATAACTTCTTCCATTTTCAGAGCGATGTATGCGTCGATCAGGTCGTCGCTCATCACATCGCCTTTTTTCAGGAAGTCGCGGTCTGCGTCGAGGCTGTCAAGTGCTTCATGGAGCGAACGGCAAACGGTCGGGACTTCTTTGAGCTCTTCCGGCGGAAGGTCATAGAGGTTTTTGTCCATTGCATCGCCCGGGTGGATCTTGTTCTCGATGCCGTCAAGGCCAGCCATCAGCATTGCGGTGAATGCGAGATACGGGTTGGCAAGCGGATCAGGGAAGCGGATCTCGACGCGCTTGCCCTTCGGCGAAGCGGTGTACGGGATACGGCAGGAGGCCGAACGGTTACGAGCCGAGTAAGCCAGAAGAACCGGTGCTTCGAAGCCCGGGACCAGACGCTTGTAGGAGTTGGTCGTCGGGTTGGTGAAAGCATTCAGTGCTTTAGCGTGCTTGATGATGCCGCCGATATAGTACAGGGCGGTGTCAGACAGGTCAGCATAACCGTTACCTGCGAACAGCGGCTTGCCTTCGTGCCAGATCGACTGGTGGGTATGCATGCCCGAACCGTTGTCACCGAAGACCGGCTTCGGCATGAAGGTTGCGGTTTTGCCATACTGGTGTGCAACCATGTGGATGCAGTATTTGTAGATCTGAACGGCGTCGGCATGTTCGATCAGGGTGCCGAAGGCGATACCCAGTTCGTGCTGCGACGGTGCAACTTCGTGGTGGTGCTTTTCGCAACGCACGCCCATTTCGTTGATATAGTTGACCATTTCGGCACGGATGTCGTTGGCCGAGTCAACAGGCTGTACCGGGAAGTAGCCGCCCTTCGGACCCGGACGGTGGCCGCGGTTGCCGCCTTCGAATTCGGTGCCGGTGTTGTAGGGGCCTTCTTCGGAGTCCAGCTGATAGCCCATGCCTTCGCCAGCGGTGGTCCAGCGAACGTCGTCAAACATGAAGAATTCCGGCTCTGCGCCGAAGTATGCGGTGTCGCCGATACCAGCGGATTTCATGTATGCGAGTGCGCGTTTCGCGGTCGAACGCGGGCAACGCTCGTAACCCTGGCCAGTGGCCGGTTCGATAACGTCACAAACGATGATCAGGGTCGGCTGTGCGGTGAACGGATCAACAACTGCGGTTGACGGATCCGGCATCAGGATCATGTCGGATTCGTTGATTTCTTTCCAGCCGGCGATCGACGAACCGTCGAACATAATGCCGTCAACAAAAACGTCTTCGTCGATCGTGCAGATGTCCTGCGCGGTGTGCTGCCATTTACCTTTGGTATCGGTAAAGCGCAGATCGACAAACTGGATGCCTTTTTCTTTGATAAGCTTAAGTACAGAAGCAGCGTCAGACATGATGCAACCCTTTAAAACTCAAAATTAGTGACCGTACGATGTTCAATGTCAGGTAACAGACCGATTAGATCGCGTCGTTGCCCCGTTCACCGGTACGAATGCGGATCGCGTCCTCAAGCGAGGAAACGAAGATTTTACCGTCACCGATACGACCGGTATGAGCGGCTTGCTGGATTGCCTCAATCGCACGCTCGACAAGCGTGTCCTCAACGACGATTTCCAACTTTACCTTCGGCAGGAAGTCCACAACATATTCGGCGCCGCGATACAGCTCCGTATGGCCTTTCTGTCGGCCGAAGCCTTTGGCTTCGGTAACGGTAATCCCTTTGAGGCCAATCTCCTGAAGGGCCTCTTTGACCTCGTCAAGCTTGAATGGCTTGATGATGGCTTCAATCTTTTTCATTAAGCGCCCTCTGCTTTTTGCGAGAGTTGCGTAGAACTCGGAAAGCTCAATTGCTTTGCCGCGTCAATTGCACGGGCCGTGCCAGTTTTGGCCCGCACGATCATTCTAAGGATTCTCTGCGCGAAAACCCAGCAAAACCCATGAAATTTTTAAGATTTTCTTGAATGCATCTGGTCGACTTTTAGGCATAATGTTTAAAATTTATGCAAATGGCCTGCGTGCGTCGTGTTCAATGTGGTTTCCATCTATCCGTGCTTGCCTGATCAGCCCGCATCATGCGACAGAATATACAGAAAACGCGGACCATGACGGTTGGGGATGGATCATATAATCTGTCTGCCAGAAATATGATCTCTGCCATCAGACATCTTAAATAAAAGGCCGGTTGCCACCGACCGGTATCGATACACAGATAAGGACGCCTCATGACCGAATTTGTCGGAAATCCCCTTTTCGCTTCGGGCGGCATCACGATTTTTGAAGTGATGAATGAACTGGCCCAGAAACATAATGCCATCAATCTGGGGCAGGGCGCACCAGATACCGACGGCCCGGCAGATATCCGCCAAGCTGCCGCGCGTGCGACGATGGAAATGTCAAACCAGTATCCGCCACTTGCCGGGGTGCCAGAACTGCTTCGGGCGGTTGCCGACCATAACAAGCGTTTTTATGGCATAGAGGTTGATCCGAAAAAAGAAGTCCTTGTTGCTGTGGGCGCGACCGAGGGGCTGGCAGATGTGATCCTTGGTCTGGTCGCTCCTGGCGATGAGGTGATCCTGATCGAACCGCTTTATGACAGCTACCTTCCTATGGTGAAGCTGGCAGGGGGTATTCCCAAGCTGGTGCGTGTTACCCCGCCGCATTGGGAATTGCCGCGCGAAGAGCTTGCCGCAGCATTTTCCGAGAAAACTAAGCTGATCCTGATCAACTCGCCACAGAACCCGTGTTCAAAGGTCTATGGTGATGATGAATTGCAGTTCATTGCCGATCTTTGCATCAAGCATGACGTCATCGCGCTCTGTGACGAGGTGTATGAACATCTGGTTTTTGACGGGCGCAAACACAAACCGCTGATGACTTTCCCCGGTATGCGCGACCGCACTGTGCGGATCGGGTCGGCAGGAAAGACATTCTCGCTGACAGGATGGAAGATCGGGTACATCACGGCATGTGCCAAACTGATGGAGCCGATCAAAAAGGCACATCAGTTCCTTGTTTTCACTGTCCCGCCGGGGCTGCAGCACGGTGTTGCCTACGGGCTTAACAAGGGTGATGATTATTTTGAAGGCTTTACGGCCGAAATGCAGGCAAAGCGCGATTTCCTGATGAAAGGTTTGAAGGAAGTCGGTTTTGGCGTTCTGGACTCTCAGGGTACTTATTTCATTACCTGCGATTTCCGTCCGCTCGGATATGATTGCGACGATGTCGAGTTTTGCCAGATAATGATCAAGGAAGCCGGTGTTGTCGCGATCCCGGTTTCAGCCTTCTATCAGGGTAAAGATGGCGGGGTGCGGAACTTTGTGCGGTTCTGCTTCTGCAAGCACGAAGAAAAAATGACCGAAGCCATCGAACGGATGAAAAAGGCTTTTGCGAAGTAGAGAAATGCCTTGGCGCATTATGAAACAGGCCGACAATTGTCGGCCTGTTTGCGTTTTAGGAGGGGGTGAACAGGGATCTGCTACAGCGTGCCCTGACCTTGCAGAGGAAGACCTGCATCCCGCCAATCCTGTTTGCCTTCGTGGTAATCGCGGACATTGCTGTAACCAAGATCGGACAGGGTATCGGCTGCAAGCCCGGAATTGCGGCACGGCCCATTCGCGCAATAGACCACGATGGGGGCTGTTTTGTCGGGCAGGACCTGCGTGACTTTTTCGGCGATCAGGTCATGGGGGATGTTGATCGCACCCGGTAAATGGGCATCGACATAATATTTTGCCGGAAGTGCTTCGATCAGGGTCGGGGCGTTTGGCCCGGCAAGGGCGGTTTTCAGTTCGTCGCGGGTGATTTTAACAGCCATCTGCCGTCTCCTTTATGTGACGTAGTGTTTGATTCCTTGATTATTGATGCGCTGTTTTGCGAAGTAAATTTGTGATAAATCACATATTGTGTGCACAAAAGCGAACGGTGATTTGGATGCTGGAATGGGATGATCTGCGACTGGTTCTGTCTGTGGCGCGGGCACGTAGTGTGACGCAGGCTGCGCGCCAAACCGGACTTCATCATTCAACCCTGTTTCGGCGTCTTGCAGATATCGAAGGGCGATTGGGCAATAAACTGTTCGAGCGTAATCAGGGCGACTATCAGCCAACCAATGCCGGGCAGGTGGCGATCGAGGCCGCTGAAAAGCTGGAAGGTGAATTGTCAATTTTGTCGCGCAAGCTGGCCGGGACGGATATCCGCCCGAGCGGTACAGTCAGGCTGACCACAACCGATACACTGCTTCATGCGGTTCTGGCCCCCGATCTTGCGGCGTTTGGGGTGGCTTTTCCTGAAATCACGTTGCAGGTTGTCACCGATAACCGTTTTTATGATTTGAACCGGCATGACGCCGATATTGCCATCCGCCCGGCGAACGCACCGGACGGCAGCCTTGTCGGACGCAGAATTGGTGCGATCACATCGGTGGTTTGTGGATCGGATGTTTTTGATGATTGCGAAAACGCACCCTGGATCACCTGCGATGAAAGCCTCGCGCATATCGCTGCCGCCCGATGGCGTGATAAAAACTTCGCTGATGGCCGGGTGGCGTTGCGCAGCAATTCACTTTTGAACGTTGCGCGTCTTGTTGATAGCGGCGCGGGCGTGGCCGTTTTACCGTATTTTCTGGCGCAGGCTTTCGCCAATATCCGGGCACTGGGTAAACCGATCAACGGACTGGATAATGATCTGTGGGTTTTGATCCATCATGATTTGCAGGCCGTGCCGCGTATCCGGGTATTCAATGAATTCATGTTTGCAAGATTAAAGGCCAAATCAGCACTGTTTGCCGGTGGGGCATGAACAAACAGCTTGTTATCTTCTGGCGCAAATAGCATTCCTGCGGCTGAATTCTGCCCTCAGGCGGGGAACCACATAATCGACAAAGGTGCGCACACGTGGCGTGGATAGCCGTCCCTCGGGGATGACAAGATGAACCGGGATGGGCGGTTCTTCGTCATCTGGCAGTAATATTCGCAATTCGCCCCGTTCGACATGTTCGGCAATCTGATAGGAATATGCCCGCGTAACCCCTTTGCCTTCCACGGCAGAGGGCAGGGTGCCAGCAATGCCGTTGGCGATCAGGCGGGGTGTAAAACGCACGACCCGAGGCGCACGGTCGGCTGTTCTGGAGGGAAAGGACCATCCGGTTTCGCCTAACTGGGAATTGGCAATGCATTGATGGCCAGCCAAATCCACGATCTCGCGGATCGGTGGATTGTTATCCAGATAGAACGGCGAAGCACACAGCAGGCGCCGGACTTCGCCCACGCGGATGGCTATCATGTTGGAGTCAGTCAGATGGGCGATACGCAATGCCACATCAATGCCTTCGTCAACAAGACTGACAATCCGGTCAAGCAACAGAAGCTTCGCCCGTACTGTTGGGTGCAGGTCAAGATAATCATCAAGTATCGGGCGCAGGATACCGGCCCCGCTGGTGATAGGGGCGGTTACGGTCAACAGACCGCGTGGTGCCTTTGTCTCGCTTTCTGCCAGAAGGTCGGCTTCTTCGATATCAATGAGGATGCGACGGCATGCAGAGGCATAGCGTTCACCCGCCTCGCTAAGACGAAGTGCACGTGTGGAACGGTGCAGTAATTGCACACCGATATGATTTTCCAGAAATGTCAAAGCCCGCGTGACTGCAGCGGGGGACCGGCCAAGCTTTCGTGCCGCCGCGGCAAGACTGCCTTCATCCAGGGCGGTGATGAAAACCTTCATTGCATCAATGCGGTCCATTGTTCGTTCCTCAAATCGAAAGACTGAATTGCATTTTTCGCTAATTCCTTCGAATGGCGCAATTAATTAAACCATTGGTAACGCTGTTGCCCAATGGGCGAATTCAAATTTCCTGAACGGAAAGTATGGTCATGATGCCTGCATCGTTCAGTTTTTTAGGAATGAAGTCATGAGTAACGAACGGAAAGTTGCCATTATAACCGGTGCTTCCCAGGGCATTGGTGCCGGTGTTGTCAAAACCTATCGTGAACTGGGATATGCGGTGGTTGCCAACTCACGCAATATCGCGGCTAGTGAAGATAACGAAGTCGTGACTGTTGCCGGTGATATCAGCGACCCGGTGATTGCGGCAAAGATTGTTGAAACTGCGGAAGACCGTTTTGGGCGGATTGATACCCTGATCAATAATGCGGGCATTTTTATCAGCAAGCCATTTCATGAATATTCTGCCGAAGATTTCGAGAATGTTCTACGGGTGAATGTTGCCGGGTTCTTCCACATCACGCAGCGTGTCATTCCCCTGATGCTGCGGCAGGGGCGCGGTCATATCGTCCAGATTACAACTGGTTTGGTTCATCAGGCTCTGGCCGGTGTTCCATCCGGTTTGGCAACCCTTACAAAGGGCGGGTTGGACTCGGTAACCCGTGGGCTTGCGATTGAGTATGCCAAGCAGGGTATTCGTGTGAACGCCATTGCGCCGGGCATCATCAAAACACCGATGCATGCACCCGAACATTTCGAATTCTTCGAAGGCCTTCATCCGATGGGACGAATGGGCGAGGTTGAAAACATTTCTGATGCTGTTCGTTATCTCGAACTGGCCGACTTCGTTACCGGTGAAACCCTGAATGTCGATGGTGGTCAGCACGCCGGTCGCTGGTAACTCCGATGTTGATCCTAATTGTCGAGCCGGGCCTATGCCCAAGGAGAACAAGATGCCTTATGTGAATATCAAGATCACCCGTGAGGGAACCACCAAGGGAGAAATCAGCACCACGGTCAAAGAAAAGCAGGCCCTGATAAAGGGGATTAGCGACCTTTTGTTCGAGGTTCTGGGCAAACCGCATAACAGCACCTTCGTTGTCATCGACGAAGTCGAGACAGATAACTGGGGCGTTGGCGGTATTCCGGTTACCGAGCATCGAAAACAGGCTGCGGCAAAGGCCGGTTGAAATCGGTTTCAAGCCAAATACAAGTACAAAGGGCGCAGCCGAATAGCTGCGCCCTTTTCTTCGTCTTCTTTTCGGTAGGTATCAGGAACTGACCATTTCCCAGCTTCCAGTACGTGCAGAGCGGCTCAGAGCATCGAGGATCTGCATATTGGCGATGGCGTCCTCGATCGGATAATCGATCGGGCTTTCGCCATTAAAGATCGCCGTCGCATTCTCTCCCTGCAGGGTATAATGGTTGCAGATCGGGAATTTGATTTCGCGTGCTTCGTCAAAACCGGGCTGTTTTTGCGTGCCGATACGTATCAGTGCCGGATTTTCAGGGATCGGGTTGAACGGCATAATGATTTCGACGCGGCCTTCGGTGCCAAGGATATGAACGCGTTGCACGGCAGCCGACTGTGTGCCGCAAACAAAGCTTGCCTGAATGCCGCTTCCGAAATCGAGCATGCCCGAAACAAGCCGGTCGGTGCCGAATTTCGGATCCTTGTCCATCAGGGAAACCACACGCACCGGTTCCTTGCCGGTGATGTAGCGCGGGCCGACGATGCAGTAACAGCCGATATCAAGCAAACCGCCGCCGCCGATATCCTTTTTGTTACGCACATTGTTCGGATCGGCATTGAAATAGGTAAAGATGCTTTGCACCGTGGTGATCGTACCGATCTGACCGCTTTCAACGAGCCGACGTGCTTCCTGCCACTGCGGATGATGACGGACCATGAAGGCCTCAAGTACATGCTTGCCGCTTTTGTCGCGCGCCGCAATCAGGCGCTTGGCATCTTCGGTGTCCAGTCCGATCGGTTTTTCGCACAGTACGTGTTTTCCTGCTTCCAGCGCCTTGATCGTCCATTCCACATGAAGATGGTTGGGCAGGGGATTATAGATTGCCTCGATTGACGGATCGGCCAACAGTTCTTCGTAGGAACCATAGGCGCGCGGAATGCGCAGGCTTTGGGCGGTTTCGCGCGTTTTTTCAAGATCACGTCCGGCAATGGCAAGAATTTCAAGTTTGTCGCTTTCCTGCATGGCCGGAATGACCTTTTCCGTACCGATCTTTGCCGTGCTGATGACGCCCCACTTCATTCCGATACTCCGTATTGTTTTCTCTTTGTGGCGCACATGACGGTTCAGGCCGGTGCGCCGTGTTAATTTCGCCCGGAATGGCGGGCGTGTTCAAGATATTGAATTGGTTTAATTAGGCCACTTGCGCGATCACGCAAGATGTTCAAACGGATGGGATGCCTGTTCGGTTGGATTGGATGCAATGATATACCCGATGTTAAAACCCGCAGTCCCCCGGATTGTGCGACTTTGCGAAGTTCCGGGGAAAACAGGGCAAAAAAGTAAAAATATGCGCTTGACGTCCGGGGCTCCCGGCGATAAAAACCGCGCCACACGACGGCGGGTGTAGCTCAGGTGGTTAGAGCACCAGATTGTGGCTCTGGGGGCCGTGGGTTCAAGTCCCATCACTCGCCCCATGTGAAAAGGTCAGGCAGAAATGCCTGACCTTTTGTCTTTCGGGCCGCTTTCCAATTCCAAAACCGGGACTGATCTGTTAGTTAGCCTTTGCGCTCGCGCCCATTCGTTTGTTCCGGTTCCGAGGAGGTCGCCCCCATGCCCGCAAATTCAGTAAATCGCATTACCTTTCGCCGTCCCGATGACTGGCATCTGCATCTGCGCGATGGCGCGATGCTTGAAGGGGTTATTGGCGAAACCAGCGAACATTTTGCGCGTGCGATCATTATGCCGAACCTTGTGCCGCCGGTGGTCAAGACCGCTGATGCGATTGCCTATCGTGACCGGATTAACGCGGTCATCCCGCAGGGTCACGACTTTACGCCGCTGATGACGCTTTACCTGACCGAAGGCACCAATCCCGACGATGTCGAAGAAGGATATCGAAATGGCGTGATTACGGCGTTGAAGCTGTATCCGGCCGGGGCGACGACGAATTCGGCAAGTGGAGTGCGCGATTTCGACAAGGCGATGCCTGTGCTGGAACGCATGGCAAGTCTTGGCATTCCACTTTGCGTGCACGGCGAAGTTACCGACCCCGAGATTGATATTTTCGACCGCGAGGCCGTGTTCATCGATCGCGTTCTTGATCCGCTGCGCAAGCGTTTGCCTGAACTTCGCGTGATCATGGAACATATCACCACCGAAGACGGCGTTGAATACGTCAAGGCCTCTGACAAGAATCTTGGCGCGACGATCACGACGCACCACCTGATCATCAACCGTAATGCCATTCTGGTTGGCGGCATTCATCCGCATTTCTATTGCCTGCCGGTGGCCAAGCGTGAAAAGCATCGCCTCGCATTGCGCAAGGCCGCGACCAGCGGTGATGTGCGCTTCTTTCTGGGGACTGACTCAGCGCCGCATACCGATGATCGCAAGGAAAGCGCATGCGGTTGTGCCGGTATCTTTACCGCCAATAACACGGTCCAGCTTCTGGCCCATGTGTTCGAGGAAGAAGGGGCGCTAGACAAGCTTGAAGGCTTTGCCTCGGTCAACGGGCCGCAATTCTATGGTCTGCCGTTGAATGGCGACAAGATCACGCTGGAAAAGCGCGATGAGGCGGCAGCATTCCCGGCCAGAATTGAAACCGGTGAGGGTCCCGTCACAGTGTTTGATCCGGGTTTCCCGATTTACTGGCACTATGCCGATTAGGGTTGCGCCCATCATGTTCAAAAGGGGCTTGCCATGTAGGCCCCTTTTTTCGTGGCTTCCGAGAATACAGTCAGCCCGTAATATCGATATTGCCCGGTGCCGCGTTCAGTCCCAGTGTCATGCGGTAGCTTTCTGCGGCCGCAATCGCCTGTGTTGCGATCATCGCACTGATATTACGTGAGGCGCCCTGCGCAACATTGAAGTCGGCCGATGATGTTCCGGGCATAGAGGCGGCGCGCGATATGGCGGCCTGATTGGCAATCGCCGCAATCCCGTCAAGGCCCTGAAGCGGATGAATGCTGACCTTGCCGCCCGTGGCATAAAGCCGCCCGTCGGGACCGGCGGTGTAGCTGTAACTGATCATTCCGGCATTCGCGCCGGCAAGGGTCTGATGGCTTTCTTCTTCGGTCCGGACATTGGCGTCCCGTGCCTGCAATTCACGTACAATCTCGCGTTCGCGGTCGGTCAGAAGGGCTGGGTTGCTTGTTGGTCTGCGCGCACTTTCAGGTGTTTCCTCGCGCGCTTCGCGTTGTTGCGTGGCAGGACTTCGGGTGTCGGGTGCTGCTGCCCCCGGCAGGGTGCGAGGATCAAGCTGCTGAATGATGGTTACAATTGATGCTGCGCTGTTGACCGGCGAAGAAGGCGCGTTTGCCGCTATATCGGATGCCTGTGCGGCAGAGGTGGCTTCGTTGATCGGACGGATCGAAACGGCGGCAGACCTTAATTGTGGCCCAGCAGAACCATTACCGGCAGAACCAGAATCTGCCGATTGGTGTCCGGCACCGAGGAGGGCTCGGGTGGCAATGACCTGCCCCAATTGCCCGCCACTGCCGGGGATAAGCTGAATTGCACCGGCCTGTGTCATGGGATCATTATATATCAACTTGTGGTTAGGTGTATATAATTGGCGGTGCTGCCATCACGGCAGTTTGATGTGACCTTGAACGGCCCGTCGACCATAGAATGCAGGATCGCGGATGGATGGTGCCGGGGAAATGACATTTTGAAACGTTTATGGATGCCGGTCGTGACCGTGCTTTGGGCTATGTTGCCGGTGGTTGCATTCGCCGCACCGGATGCTGATCTTTGGCCGGCATGGCAGACCCATGACACTTCAAACGAAGCAGAAATTGATCATTCTCCCTGGCAAACGATTCTTGATCATCACCTGATTGTGGTTTCGTCGGGTGTCACAAAGTTCGATTATGCCGGGGCCAAATCATCAAGCCGTAAACAAATTTCAGACTACCTTGCCGCAATGCAATCCGTTGAAATCGATGGATACAGCCGCGAACAGCAAATGGCATTCTGGATCAATCTTTATAATGCGCAAACAGTTGCGGTGGTCCTGGATCATTATCCGGTCGACAGTATTCGCGGCATCAATATTTCGCCTGGCTGGTTCTCGGTGGGGCCGTGGGACAAAAAACTTCTGCTGGTCGAGGGACGGTCACTGAGTTCTGAATGATATTGAACATCGCATCCTGCGTCCGATCTGGCAGGATCCCCGCATTCATTATGCGCTTAACTGTGCGTCGATTGGCTGTCCGGCACTGATGGCAACGGCCTATGACGGCAGCCGTATAGAAGAGCAACTTGATAAGGCTGCTTTGGCGTTCATTCGGGATGAGCGCGCGGTGCGAGTGGCAGAAGATGGATCAGAGGTGGAGTTTTCATCGCTTTTTGACTGGTATCGATCCGATTTTGGCAAAAACGATGCCGCGTTTTCCGATCATCTGGCGCGCTATGCCGGATTGGAATTCGCAACATGGCTGAGCGTCCACGGGGATGACTTGCCAATCAGCGGCTATCATTACGACTGGTCATTGAACGATAGCGGTCCGTGAGTCGCGGTCGTTCAGGCATCAGGCCGCATCCGGACGCAGGCCGGTCATACGCCAGTCATGGGGGGCTGCTCCGCTGCTGCGAACCCGGACAGGGCGCAATGGCAGGCGATTTTGCAGAACCTGATCAATCGTGTGACGAACGTCACTGGCAGAAATACCATCGTAGCGCATTAATGTCTGGACGATCGGATCGGCCAGCATTTCCTCAATGGTCAGTTCCTGATCCACATATTTCATTGCTCGCATCCCATTCATATTGTTGCGCTCACAGTAAAGCGATTGAAAATCATTCGCAACAATTAAGTTGTGTCCATTGTCTTTTTTCATCTTTTCGCTGCAAAAGCGTTGTGCTGCGTCAAAGCCCGGCAGGCGATTTCGCGCTAGACAAGATGGGGCTTTATTTTTAGGTGGTGCCGATTGCAGGCCGTATTATGGGGCGGCTGATTTTCAGCTATTCGCTTGATTCTCGTGTTTTCTGGCTCTAACGCTGTCAGTTGGCTTTCGATGTTCGATAAAGCCCAAAAACTGTGGCAAGAATAGGCTGGGAAGATGACACGTCCGGGAATTCGTGAATTTGCGTTGCTGTTTTTGCTGGCGCTGATGTGGGGCAGCTCATTCACCTTCATCAAGATCGGTGTGCATGCCTATTCGCCGTTGGTGGTCGCAGCCGGGCGGCTGAGCGTTGCCGCACTCGTGCTTTGGGCCTTTGCTTTTATCCGGAAAAGTGACCTCCCAAAGGGGCGGCGCGCGTGGTGGTCTACCTTCTTTGTTGCGTTGCTGGGAAATGCTATCCCTTTTTTCCTGATCAGTTATGGCGAAACGGAAATCGATGCAGGGCTGGCGGCAATCCTGATGTCTGTCGTGCCGCTGACAACGGTGGCGCTGGCGCATTTCGTGACGCATGATGAAAAACTTTCGACGGGCAAGGCGCTTGGCGTGGTTCTTGGCACCATCGGTGTAATTGTTCTGGTCGGACCGGAAACCCTGACCGGGCTTGGCGGACAGCTTGTTTTTCAGCTGGCTGTTTTGATCGCGGCGGTGTGCTACGCGATTTCATCGCTGGTTGCGCGCAATCTGCGCGATCAGCCCCGCGTCGGATCTGCGGCGGTGATTCTGACTTTTGCCGCATTGATGCTCGCCCCCTTTGCGCTGTTTGTTGATCAGCCCTGGAATATGGGATGGGACGTTGATGGGGCGCTATCGATCCTGTATCTGGGGATTTTCCCGACCGGCATTGCCATGTTCCTGATTCTGTATCTGATTGCGCGTGCCGGCGCGAGCTTTGTGGTGTTTAACAATTACCTTGTGCCAGCCGTCGGTGTGATGGTCGGTTTTCTTGTGCTTCAGGAAGTACCTCAGCCCACCAGCGTGATCGCGCTTGGCGTTATTCTGGCCGGGATTGCCGTTTCGCAGATACGTTTCGGGCGAAAGACTGTTAGGGATAAGGATGTTGCCGAGATTGAATGTGACCCGGTAGCACCGATCATGACCGCACCCAATGGTAAAAAGTAGCCTTCAGGCCGGGCAATTTTGCTTAAAATACGATTATTTCGGTCGTTTGTGCCTAATGCCGGGACAGGCAGATTTGTCAATATTGTTTGTGCCGGACAAACCTGATACTTTCCGGCTCACTGGTCAGGCATATGTCCATATGTCACGCCGATTGAAGCATTTCTGATCAAGCGTTTAAGAGGTCACGGCTTTTGTCCACCAAAGAGACCAACCCAGATAGCCGCGATATTTTCCCGGTATCCATCGAACAAGAAATGCGCCGCAGCTACCTCGATTACGCGATGAGCGTGATCGTCAGCCGTGCGCTTCCAGACGTCCGTGACGGTTTGAAACCGGTTCACCGCCGCATTCTGTATGCGATGCATGAAAACGGCTTTGAATGGAACAAACCGTTCCGCAAGTCGGCCCGTGTGGTCGGGGACGTTATGGGTAAATATCACCCGCACGGCGATAGCGCTATTTACGACGCAATGGTTCGTATGGCGCAGGGGTTCTCCATGCGCTTGCCGCTGATTGACGGGCAGGGGAACTTCGGTTCGATGGACGGCGACAAGGCCGCCGCCATGCGTTACACCGAAGCCCGTATGGCCAAATCAGCCCACTTTCTGCTCGACGATATCGATAAGGAAACCATCGATTTCCGCGATAACTACGACGAAACCACCAAGGAACCATCGGTTCTGCCGGCACGTTTTCCGAACATGCTGGTCAATGGTGCGGGCGGTATCGCAGTCGGTATGGCCACCAATATTCCGCCGCACAACCTTGGCGAAGTTATTGATGGATGCATGGCCTATGTTGATAATCCGGCCATTACCGTCGAAGGTCTGATGGAATTCGTGCATGGTCCAGATTTTCCAACCGGTGCGCTGATCCTTGGCCGTTCGGGTATTCATTCGGCCTTTAAGACCGGTCGTGGTTCTGTCGTTATGCGGGCACGTACCCATGTCGAGGAAATCCGCGCCAATCGCGAGGCCATTATCGTCACCGAAGTTCCCTATCAGGTGAACAAGGCGACGCTGATGGAAAAAATCGCGGAACTGGTCCGCGACAAAAAGATCGAAGGCATTTCCGATCTGCGTGACGAGTCTGACCGTTCGGGCGTTCGCATGGTTATCGAGATCAAGCGCGATGCGGTTGCCGATGTCGTTCTGAACCAGTTGTTCCGCTTTACCGCGCTTCAGACCTCGTTTGGTGTCAATATGCTGGCGCTGAACCGTGGCAAGCCGGAATTGATGAACCTGAAAGACATCATTCAGGCATTCGTCGAGTTCCGCGAAGAAGTCATTACACGCCGGACCATTCACCTGCTGAAAAAGGCGCGTGAACGTGCCCATCTGGTGGTAGGTCTTGGTATTGCTGTTGCCAACATCGACGAAGTCATTCGTTTGATTCGTGCCGCTGCTGACCCGCAGATTGCACGTGAACAGCTGATGGAACGCAGTTGGCCGGCGGGCGATATTGTTCCGTTGATCGAGCTGATAGCCGATCCGAACCAGGTTGGTTCGGACGATGGCAATTATCGCCTGTCCGAAGCGCAGGCGCGCGCAATCCTTGAACTGCGTCTGCATCGCCTGACCGGTCTGGAACGTGATAAAATCGCGTCCGAATTGACCGAATTGGGCGAGAAGATCAAAGATTTCCTTGATATCCTTGGTTCACGCGAACGCAAGATGATCATCCTGAAGGATGAACTGACGGAAATGCGTAACGAGTTTGCCAATGAACGTCGCAGTGAAATTCAGGAAGCCGAATTCGAACACGACATCGAAGACCTGATTGCCCGCGAAGAAATGGTCGTGACCGTTTCGCACAGCGGTTATATCCAGCGAGTTCCGCTGTCGACCTACCGCGCACAGCGTCGCGGTGGCAAAGGCCGTTCGGGCATGGCAACGCGTGAAGAGGATTTCGTATCCAAACTGTTCGTGGCCAACACCCACACCCCGGTTCTGTTCTTCAGCTCCGAGGGGATGGTTTACAAGATGAAAGTCTGGCGTCTGCCGCTGGGCACGCCGCAATCGCGCGGCAAGGCGCTTGTGAACCTGCTGCCGCTGTCCGAAGGCGAATATATCACAACGGTTCTGCCGCTTCCTGACGAGGAAGAATGGCCAAACCTGCATGTGATGTTTGCGACTTCGACCGGTAACGTCCGCCGTAACAGTCTTGCCGATTTCGTAAATGTGAAATCAAACGGCAAGATCGCCATGAAACTTGAAGAAGATCGTGGTGACAAACTGATTGCGGTTCAGACCTGTACCGATGATGACGATATTCTGCTGACGACCCGTCTGGGTAAATGCATTCGTTTCCGTGTCGGGGACGTTCGTGTCTTTACTGGCCGTAACTCGGTCGGTGTACGCGGTATTCGTCTTGCGGAAGAGGACGCGGTCATCGCGATGTCCGTCCTGTTTGGTAACCATGCCTCCATGGAAGAACGTGACGAGTATCTTTCGATTGCAAGCAAGCTGCGTCGTGAGGAAATCTCGGCTGATGATGCTTTGCCTTTGGAAATCCTTTCGCAGGAACGTTACGGCGAACTTCTGGCGGGCGATCAACTGATCCTTTCGGTTACCGAAAACGGTTATGGCAAACGTACGTCTGCCTATGAATACCGTGTTACGGGCCGTGGTGGTCAGGGCTTTGCCAATATCGAGATGTCGGAACGTAACGGCAATGTCGCGGCGTCCTTCGTAATTGAAGAAGGCGACGAGCTGATGATGGTCACCAATGGTGGCAAGGTCATCCGTATGCCGACACACGATATCCGCATCGCCGGTCGCAAGACACAGGGGGTTACCCTGTTCCGTACGGCCGAAGATGAACAGGTTGTTGCTGTCGAACGTCTGTCAAATCTGGGCGATAATGGTGATGAGGAGCTTGAAGGCGAAGAAGGTGCAGAAGGCATCGAAATCGCAGCAGGCGAAGATGCACCGATCGTTGCTGATGATAGCAGCGAGGCAGTGGAAACCGGTTCTGACGACATCGACGAATAAAACGGAAGATCAATGAACGAACAGTCTTCAAACGCCTCACGTATCGGGATTTATCCGGGCACGTTTGACCCGGTAACCCAGGGGCATATGGACATTATTCGTCGCGCGACCCGCATCGTTGACAGGCTTATTGTCGGCGTTGCGGTTAATGCGGGAAAGGGCCCTATGTTTGGGGTCGAAGAACGTTGCGCACTGGTCGAAGAGGCTCTTAAGGCTGCGGGTGGCGAAGTTGCTGCCTGTACCATCGTGAAGCCGTTCGGATCGCTTCTCATGCAGTTTGCCCAGGAAAATGGGTCAAGCATCATCATTCGTGGTCTGAGGGCCGTTTCGGATTTCGAATATGAATTCCAGATGGCCGGAATGAATGCCCGTCTTGCCCCCAAGGTCGAGACGGTCTTTTTGATGGCGTCGGATAAACAGCAATTCGTGTCCTCACGCTTTGTGAAGGAAATCGCCCGTCTAGGCGGTAATGTTACCGAATTTGTGCCGGCAAACGTGCTGAAGCGACTGCACGAAAAGCTGGCCGAAGAAAAGGAATAGCGCACCCATGCGTCTTATTCGTCTCGCATCTCTTTTTATACTCGTATTAGGAATAGTGACCATGTCGAACGGTGGAATCGGCGGCGGTGCTCAGGCCCAGTCGGCCGATGCATCGCAGGATCTGGAAAATACCCTGTATCTGGATCTTGAAGCAGGTCGCGTTGTGATCAAGCTGCGCCCGGATCTGGCGCCCAAGCATGTCGAGCGTATCAAGGAACTGACCCGAGAAGGTTTCTATGATGGCCTGACCTTCCATCGTGTGATCGAAGGTTTCATGGCGCAGGGCGGTGATCCCAAAGGGGACGGTACCGGCGGATCTGGCCAGAAGCTTCCGGCGGAGTTTTCAAACGAACATCACGTGCGCGGCACTGTTTCGATGGCGCGTTCTGCCAATCCGAACAGTGCTGATTCGCAGTTCTTCATCGTCTTTGCCGACGCGCCGCATCTTGATGGACAATATACCATCTGGGGGCAGGTCGTATCGGGCATGGAATATGTTGATGGTCTGAAGCGCGGGGCTCCGTGGGCCAATGGCCGGGTTGCTGATCCGGACCATATTGTAAAAATGCAGGTCGCGGCTGACGCGCAATAAGCGTTTTGGTCCTCATAATGCAACCGAAAGCCGTCCTTGATCAGGGCGGCTTTCGCGTTTTGGGGCCAGAAAGCATAAAAACCCGGAAAATATGGAAAACAGGTGTTGACCGCAGCCGCCAGTCCCATTAAAACGCGCTTCACCAACGTTGAGGGCCCGTAGCTCAGTTGGTAGAGCAACTGACTTTTAATCAGTTGGCCACAGGTTCGAATCCTGTCGGGCTCACCAATAAGCCCCTGAAACCCAATCGGTTTCGGGGGCTTTTTCTTTTTCCGGATTTCCTGTTGTGGTCACTATCATATTACCTTCCGTTCGATACCTGTGTCATTTTTTGACGGATCGGAAACAGGCCGGTTTTTGACGTTTTTTACCATTTGAATGGCTGTCATGCAGTTTGATCGAAAAAGGGGGGTTGACCCTTCGCGATCAGCGCATTAAAAGGCCGCTCACCAACGTTGAGGGCCCGTAGCTCAGTTGGTAGAGCAACTGACTTTTAATCAGTTGGCCACAGGTTCGAATCCTGTCGGGCTCACCATTTCAAAACCCCTGGAACCCAGATGTTCCGGGGGTTTTGCTTTCCGTGGTCTTTTCTACCTTCAAAAACCGATTCCGCCCAGTTTCAGGGCATGCGATGGGTACCGTTTTTCGGGTGATGCAATGCGGCCATGCGCGAAAAAAGCGCATCTTTTCGCAGTTGCGATTGCATCGCAATGTGATTTCTTGTAAGTAATGCAAATCAGTTTCAAACGCGCTGGAGCAGGACGTCCGGCGTTGATCGTATTTTGGATCGGAAGAGTTACATGCCTGAACCCGTAAACCAGCTGTCCGCATCACCAGATGCGCAGACCCCGCTCGGCCTTGATGGTGCCACCACGGATGCCGCTAACGGTGTGCTTACGCAAACAGCAGATGGGGCGGTAACCTTGGATCCCGAAACCGGTCTGCCGGTAGATGGTGCGTTGGTCACCACCGAAAGCACCATCGTGCCGGATGCCATCAGCAGCCTGCCGGTTTATGACCTTGTCGATCGTGCCGGGGTTGTTGGTTGGGTTCTGGCCGCACTTGCATTAATCGGAATGCTGATTTTCTTCTACAAGCTGGTCGGCTTTATCCGGCGTGGAATTTTTGCCGACGGTTTTGCCAAGGATGTCGAACGTCATCTTTCCAATGGTGACGATAAGCAGGTCGCGCAGATTCTGTCGCGCCGCCGTCATCCTGCTGCTCGCATCGGTCTGTTTGGCATGACATTATCCGTTGCCAATTCCGAAAACCGCGAAGCGGCATCCGATATTATTGCTTCGCACGCGCGCAAGGAAATTGATGGTCTGAACAGCGGTTTGCGAATTATGTCGGCGATTGCGGTGCTTAGCCCGCTTCTGGGCCTGCTGGGTACCGTTATGGGCATGATTGAAGCCTTCCAGAAGATGGAAGGTGCCGGAAGCCGCATTGACCCATCCGTGCTTTCGGGCGGTATCTGGCTTGCACTTCTGACCACGGCAATCGGCCTTGTTGTCGCCATCCCGGCGACCGCGTTTCACATGTGGATGCAGGGCGTTATCGCCCGTGCCGCTGCGGTCATGGAAGATGTCTGCACCATGGTGATCAATCGTGGTGAACTGGCTCAGAAGGGGGCGCTTCGCGCGTCGAATATCGCCGAGCTGCGCCAAGCGGCGGAATAAGCCCGAACAAGGTCGGAATACGCCCTATGCAATTGCGCGATCGAAATCGTGGTGCTTCGCCGATGATCGGCCTGACACCGCTGATTGATGTTGTCTTTATCCTGCTGATCTTTTTCATGCTGGCCTCCAGTTTCCTTGACTGGAAGGGTTTCGAGATGTCGGTGACTGTCACAGACGGTCAGGCGCGCAGCAGCAGCGACGTCCGTCCGGTAACGGTCAATGTTGATGCAAATGGTGGTTTGTCGCTGAATGGCGAAGCCGTGCCGATTTCCAATCTTGCCGCGGCCATTTTACGCAAACATGCTGGTGCCAGTGTTCATCTGCGCCCGGTCAACGGTGCCGATTTGCAGCATCTGATTGTTGTCATGGATGCGCTGGGACGCGGCGGTGTGACTGATGTGGATCTGATCGAATGAAGCGTCGTATCCAGGTCTCCGATGACAGCCCGGCACAGGAACCGATGTTGCCTTTGATCAACATCGTCTTTCTTTTGCTGATTTTCTTCATGATTGCCGGAAGCTTGCAAAAGCTGGGACCATTTGATGTGGACCCGCCGGCAAGTTCCACGGCCGAAAGCCAGCCCGAAGATACGATTGTGCTGTGGTTTGGCAAGAATGCCGAAATTGGCATTGATGATCGTCAGGGCAAGATTGCTGATCTGGCGGCTTTGCTACCAGCCGATTATGCCGGGCGGCCAGTCGAAATCCGGGCCGATCGCACCACCGAAGGCGCACGTGTCGTTGCCCTTTTGAAACGGTTGCAAGAGCTTGGCATTGAAAAGGTCCAGTTGATGACCGCCATGGAAGCAGATCAGGGCCAAGACGGATAGAAAATGTCGAAACGCATTGATTTCCTGATCGCGACCGGGTTGACCGGCATTGTTCTTGCCGGGGGTATTGTTCTTGCCATGCCTGAACCACAGCCTGCCGGTTGGGGCGGGGCGGGGGCCGTGCAAAGCATTAGCATCTCGCTAGGCAGCGGACAGGCGACCGAGGGTGAAGCTGAAACACCGGAAGAAAGTGCCGATTCCGAAGACAGCAAACAGGGTGAAAAACCGGTCGAGGAAGTAGAGCCTCAACCGGAACCCGTTCCCGAGCCGGTTGTTGAGCCGGAGCCCGAACCAGAGCCGGAACCGGTTGTCGAAACCGTGCCTGAGCCCGAGCCCGAACCGGTCGTTGAACCGGAACCTGTTCCCGAACCTGTTGTCGAGGAAGTGGTCGAACCTGAACCTGAACCGGTCCCCGAAGTCAGTCCTCTTTTGGCAGACGTTATGCCGGTCCGCAGAAAGCCCGAGCCACCCAAACCGACACCGGAACCGGCAAAAGCGCCCAAGCCTGTTGAAAAGGCCGCGGCCGAACCGGTCGAGCAGCCATCCGGCGGCCCGGTGGATTCAGTCAAATCCCAGGGGACGGTTGGCGAAGCAACCCAAAGCCAGGCCGCAAGTTCCGCGTCGGGCAGTGGCGGTGGTGCTGCAATGAGCAGCGCAGCCTTTGTCGATTACCAGACAGCTGTTGTGCAGATGCTGATGCGTTATCGCGAATATCCTGATCGCGCCAAACGGCGCGGGATCGAAGGGCAGAATATGGTCCGCCTGATTATCGAGCGCGATGGCACGGTTTCCCTCTTTGAAATGATTAGCCCGAGTGGCTCATCCATTCTGGATCGTGCGACGCAGGATATGATCGAACGGGTTAAACGTTTTCCGCCATTCCCCGAGGATATGGCGCGCACAGAAATGACATTGACGATCCCGGTGATCTACGACCTTCGCTAAACAGAAAAATGCCAGTCCGGAAGACTGGCATTTTTTAGGACTGGCATTTTTTGTGTCAGAATGGCGGGCTTAGTCCGAACTGTCTTCCCAGACATATTCAATCTGTTCGCGCCATGCGAATTTATCCAGATGTGAAATGATGACGCCTTTCATGGCCTTGATCCCGTCGGCTTTCTCTGACTGTCCCTCAAAGCGCAGGGTGGTGTTATCGGCCTGAATGATGCATGGGCCCATCGGAAAGCTCACATGCCCCTTATCGGGGGTAAAATCGACTTCTACCTTATGGGCAAAGTGCTTGCACAGTTGTTGCAGATATTTGCTGGCATGTTCGGTCTGAACCGATCCTTTGGTTTTGAACATGGATTTACCGATCTCTGATGGTTTCTTATGAGGAAATTGATTGCAGGGGCTTAAGGTTGATCAAGGCCGATCCAGTAAACCCCATCCAGTGCCACCGGCTGGAACCGGTCAAAGAATTCGGCAAGGGTCGCGTCTGGATCAAGGTCGGAAAACTGATCGGGATGGAACCACTTTGCCATCGCCTGTAACAGTGTCACATTCATCGGCGTGTTATAGAAATGATGCCACGCGGCATAGACTTTGCCGTTTTTAACAGCGTCGAGCTGTGGCAAGCCGGTGCGTTCCATGTTTTTGGCCAGGGACGCGCGTGATGTTTCGGCATCGGCGTAGGTTCCAAGTATGATACGGCCCACATTCTGCTCGTCGGTCATTGTTGCCCCGCCAATTGCGGTCGCCACATATATATCCGGTTGATCGACCAGTAGCTGTTCGACTGAAATCTGGCTGATGACCCCGGGAATCCGGTCGGCAAAGATGTTTTGCCCTCCCGCCATTTCAACAAATTTTCCGATCATCTGGTTGCCCATCGCCTCGCAGCAGGAACCATGCAGGCCAACCCGGCTCTCAAGGAAAACTTTGGGTTTGTCAGAGATGCCTTGTAGGCCGGATGTGACCTTGGCCAGATTGTCTTCGTAGAATTTGATGAATGCCTCGGCCTGATCTTCCTTGCCCATCAGTTTGCCAAGAATGCGAATACTTTTGGGGGTGTTTTCAAACGGTTCACTGCGGAAGTCGATCATGACAACCGGGATATGGGCCGCCCCGAATTGTCTTAGGACCTCGTGGCTATCCGATCCGGGGCCGTGACCACCGTTTATACCGAAAATTGCAACATCGGGTTCAACTGTAATCGCCTTTTCGACGCTGAATGTTGCTTCGCCACTGCGTCCGACCAGCGGAATATCGTCAATTTCGGGAAATTTTGCCTGATATTGGGCAAAGGTTGCGGGATCAAGGTTTTTAAATTCGCCCATCATTCCGGCAACCCAACGGACCGGATTTTTGGGATCAAGGATGCCAAGGCTTGGCAAAAAGCGGCCTTCGCCAAGGATCATATGTTTAACGGGGACCTCAATGGTGACCTCGCGACCCGAGACATCGGTCAGCGTGATGGTTTCTTTGGCCTGGGCCAATCCGCCGATCATCGACGTGAGGGTCGCCAGAGCAAGAAGGCATTTGAATTTCATGGCAAAAGTCCTGCTGGAGTATTTATAGTATTTATGGGGTGGCATACGTTCTGAAACGCCGAAATGGGTAGCACGAATGCCACCCATCACGGATTTCAAACCGGCTGGAAAATTGTCTGATCAGAACGTCACCTTTGCAGAAACAAGGAAGGTGCGTCCCGGTTCGTGATATGGTTCTCCGACTTGAGCACTGTCATATCCCGGGGTTGCACGGTCGATATAGTCGCGATCAAAAATGTTCAGGGCATCAACGCGCAGGGTCACCGCGTTATTCAAAGCTTCCGGCGTCCATTCCCCGTAAAGATTGGCCACGAAATAGGTATCGAGTTTCGGGAAACCGTTTTCCTCGGGATCATCATTTGCCAGAGCAAGTTCGGACGTTGTACCGACCCGCACACCAAGGTCATCCCATCCGTGTGCAACTTCAAAGGTGAAGATATCGCCCTGCAGAACGCCCTGATAGGATGCATTGGTGCTGAGAGGCGCATCACCATCTGTTTCGACATCCGTGTGGGAATAGGTCACACGGGCGAAACCCGGACCGTAGTTGTAAGCCGCTGACAGGTTGTAGCCCTGTGTAACGAGATCGATGGTGGTGTTGCGGTAAACCGTACTGCCAACCACGGATCCGGTCAGATCGTGGGAATCATCAATCTTGTTGTAGAATACGTTACCGTCAAGCGACCAACCACCGTCGGAATAACGTGTGCCGGCCTTGAAGTTTTTGGAGCGGGAAGGCGAAAATCCGTCATAATTCCAGACGCCACTGAAATTGTAGATCGCGGATTTACCAAGTGGAAGTCCGCCAAACTGTGTGCCAGCCCCGCCATAAACAGTTACCGTTTCAACGACATCGTACTCGGTATTCACGTTGCCGCTTAGTCCGAATTCCTCGAAATCGGTTCCGTCAACGCCTTCGAACCACTGACGGTCTGCACGGCCACCAAATGATACGCGCCAGGCATCGGTCAGCGACAGTCGGGCTTGCGAAAACGCACCGATATTGGTTGTGGTTTCGCTATAGCTTCCGTCGCGGGGCGTGCGGTCATGGGTGCCGGTAGCTTCATCGTGATAGAAATCCAGACCGGCCGTCACATCGCCCATGCCGACATCAAATGTATTGGCAGCTTTGCCGTTGATGGTCTCGATCTCGGACTGTACATGATAGAAATTCGGACCGCCCTGAAGGCGGGGAACATCAAGATTGGTTTTACTGTAATTCAGGCTGAATTCCGGTGCCAGCAGGTCTCCCGGCATTTCATCGACATAGCTGACACCCAGCGATGTATCCTTGTAGGAAATCCATTGTGGCAGTTGCCCGCCAGCAAGCGATCCGAAGTTCGGCCGGGCAGGGCGCACGCCCTCGTCTTCAAAATGGCTGGCAAAGGCTTCGATCCGCGATCCCTCGTTCCCGGTGAACGCAAATTTTCCAAGCCCATTCTTGCTGCCATCTGCAGTGCCGACGACTTCGTCGCCGTCGCCATCCTTGTAGTTGCCCTGATTGCTATTCTGGACATAGCCAAGTGCTTCAAACCCATCATGCTGACCGGCAATCGTCAGCCATTCGCTAAAGCCTTTTGTATTGCTGTTATACTGGATTTTGGCCGATCCACCGAAAGGATCGTCCGGTGACAGAACGTCACGTGCATCCTTGGTTTCATATGCCATCGATCCGCCAAGCGCGTTCGGTCCCGCGTCGGCAGGCGCGACACCGGACTCAACGCGCACGGTTTTGAGCATGCCCGGATCAATCAGTGCCGTGCCGATATGGTGATAGGTTGAGTCAACCTGACGTGTGCCATCAATCTGGACATTGAGCTTGGTATTTTCGATGCCCTGCACATAGACCTTCTGGGAAATCTTGGTTGGTCCGCCAACAGTTACTGCGGCTTCTCCTGCAAAGACATCCTTGATGTCCTGGGGATTGGTGCGGTCCAGTTGTTCCTGGGTGATCGTTACACCACCTGCTGCCGTTTGGGCGGTATCCCGGCCAGCGGTGACTTCGATCGGCGTCAGGATGGTTTCGTTTTCGGCTTTGGTTTCTTGTGCGATGGCTGCGACCGGCAATACCGTCAGGGCAACGCCGGCAAGCAGGGTTGCGCGGCACAGGCCATAAACCGGTTGACGGCATTTGCCCGGCAATACCGGTCTGGATGACTGCGACATGCTGATTTCCTTATCAAATAAATTTGCCAAATGCGAATGATTTTGAATATTATTAGCTGGGTGGTTCGGGCAATCGTAATACCGTTTGCGAGATCGCCATTGATGTTTGCGAAAACACAAATATCGCGCGTGGCAGGAAATCAGGACTTGGAAAGGCTTCGATATGGCGTTTGATCAGCAGCATGCGCCGCAACGGGTGCGGCGTAATGTGACACGGCGCGAAACCATCACTGGCCAGCAGCTTGAGGATTTTGGAACAGCGTTGCCTGGAAACGCGGCTGACGGTCGCCCGATGATGAGCGGATGGCTATCCAACGACAATCTTCAGTCATTCCTGAACATTCACACCACCGATACCGTTAGCATGCGGGATGCTGCGGTGAAATTTCCGGTCAATCCGGCGGTAACTGTGGCGATCGTATTGCGGGGCCGGGTACGCGGTGCGTTCGATAATGTCCCGTTTGACCTTGATGCCCGCATACAGCCGGTCGGGTTTATCTGGGCGTTATCCCAACCGGTCATGCTGCATCGAGAACTGCAAAAGGGTGACGATGTCAGCAAGGTGATGATTTCCGCAAAGTATGACTGGGTCGTCAAACGGGTTTGCAACGGTGACAGTCGACATGCAGCCATCAACGATTTCATTCATGCCGGGATTTCCGTACGCCAATGGCAACCATCGCGTCGCGCAATCGCGCTTGCCGATCAATTGCTGTACCCGCCAACCGATGATCCGCTGTTTCGCGATTTATATGCCGAAAGCCGTGGATTGGAAATTCTCGCCGAGGCACTCGGTTCGCTGCGCCCGGACGCTGAATTTATCGCGGAGGGAAGTGCCGAACCCGACGCACTTGAACATCACCAGAAGGCCCAGGAAATTCGCGATTATATCAAAGACCATATTCTTGATGATCTGACATTGTCAGGGCTGTCTGAAAAGCTCGGCATGAGCATTGCCAGCCTGCAACGCATTTTCAAGAATGCCTATGGCACCACTGTCAAGGATTTCATCCGCGAGAGCCGCCTGATCGCAGCGCGCGATGCCATGGAAAAAGACGGCCTGACGATTGGTCAGGCCGCCTGGATGGCTGGATATTCAAGTCCGGCAAATTTTGCAACCGCGTTCAAACGGGTCTTTGGCATATCACCTTCCGATGCAAGGGATCGGTAAAACCGCTTCGCTCAACTGGTTTCTGTCAATCGAGACACAAAGTTGTTCACATCGGTCTTAAGCTGGCGGGAATGCTGTTTAAGAACCTGCGAAACCTTGTAAACTTCTTCTGCGACCGTTCCGGTGCGATGCGCGGTGCCGCTGACCGATTCCAAGCTGGTGTTGACATTGCCGTTTGCCGACGAAACGGATGTGATGTTCGTGCTGATTTCCGTGGTTGCAGCGGCTTGCTGTTCGACGGCCGCCGAAATGGCGGTGATGGAATCAACAATTGAACTGATCTGGCCTGCAACCTCGCGGATCGCTGTAACTGCGGCCGATGTATTCTGCTGCACATTGTTGATCTGGGTAGTGATATCGCCGGTTGCCTTTGCGGTCTGGTTGGCAAGGTTTTTGACCTCGCTTGCGACCACGGCAAAGCCTTTGCCCGCATCACCGGCGCGTGCCGCCTCGATGGTGGCGTTCAGAGCCAGCAGGTTGGTCTGATTTGCAATTTTGTCGATCAGATCGACAACCGTTCCAATTTGCTCGGCGGAGACATTTAGCGATTCAATGACATCCGACGTCGCCTGCACGGAACTCTCAACTTCGTTTGATACGGTCGAGGCACGCGAAATCTGGCTTGAAATCTCGCGAATGGAACTGTCAAGTTCTTCGGCCGATCCTGCCACTGTCGATGCATTTGAAGCCGATATCTCGGCGGCGGATTTTGCATTTTCCACCTGTTCGGTGGTTTGTCCCATGCTGCTGATCAGGGTTTCCGAGGCGCTTGACATGTCTTCTGCCGAACTTGCCAGTGCTTCGACGACCTTGGAGACGGTTGCCTCGAACTCGCCCGACATTTTCGCCAGACGGTTGCTGTATGTTTTCTGGGTTTCCTCGTAATAGACGGTGATTGCCATTTCCATATCGACAAGAATGGCGTTGGTTGAGGCCGTCACGATTTGGGAAACTGCTGAATCTTTGCGGAAATATGCATAAAGAATATCGCAAAGCCGGGCGAGCAGAAAGTTATATGCCGAAACATAGGATTCAGGTGTTAACCCGATGATTTCATGGGCTTTCCCGATCCGGCGTACATCGTCGTAATAGACCTGGTCAAATGTACCGTCGAACAGCTTTGCCCAGTGTTTGCGCTGTGCATTTTTCAAGCGTTCGATATTTGATGGATCACCGATAATTTTTGCCAGATCACCGCGGGCCATCACCTTGCGGTAAAATTCGTCCAGTATCGGGGCCAGATTTTTTTCGATTATTGGCCATGCCTTTTTCAGATGAGCCGCTTTCCTGTCATCAAAATCGATGAATTCAAGACGGCGTTTAAGTTCCTGATGCATTCTTGTCCCTCGTCGCTCGCTATCACAAATTTCCGGGGTGCGTGGCAGTACCTTAGGTTGGATATTAAGATTATAATGTTAACTATCCAAAAGGGTGGGGAAGGTTCGGTTTTGAAGTGAACTTTCAAAATATAACGTTTTCTGCCAATTGTTTGCAGCATTATCTAATAATATATGGCGCAACAAATGCAACTATCGCGGGTGTTTTGTGTGGCCAAGATCACGAATGTGTTTCTGGTACGTCGTCAGGCAGATCAATTCTGTCCCTGATGAACGCAAAGGAAACATCATGCCGATCAATGCCAACCAGTTGCGTCAATCCATTGTTCGACCTGTTCTGCAAAATCTTGGTCTGTGGTCGCAGGCCGCGGAAAATCTGATCATGGGAACCGCCGCCCAGGAAAGTGGCCTTGGCACCTATGTTGAACAGGTCGGCGGTGGTCCGGCCCGCGGGATTTTCCAGATGGAACCGGCAACCCTGAATGATTGCTATGTCAATTTTCTGGATTACCGAGCCGATCTGAAGGCCAAGATTGATGCCTATCTGGCGCCGCAACCGGACAAGGCAACGCAGTTGGCAACCAACAATGCCTATGCTGCCGCCATGTGCCGGGTTCGTTATATGCGGGTCAGTGCCGCCTTGCCCGATGCAAATGATATCCCCGGTCTCGCTGCCTATTGGAAGCAGTATTACAACACTGCCGGTGGCAAGGGGACGACGGACGAGTTTATCGCCAATTACAATCGTTACCTTGGCGGCAGCTAAGCTGCCGTAACGTCGGCGAAAAAATCCGCATTGTTCTACGCAAAAATAGTGGCATATGCGCGATCTTTTCGCCAAAATCCCCCAACGCTTAGCGGTGATTGCGCAAAAAATCACCAAAGTAAAAGAGTTTAGGGGGTTACAATGAAACGTCGTCAGTTCCTTAAAGGGGCCGGTATTGGTGCCGGTGCCGCGGTTGCGGCCAGTGTTGCCGCACCGGCCATCGTATCTGCACAGGAAAGCCTGAATTGGCGGATGGTCATGCCGTGGCCCAAAGGGACGCCGGGCCTTGGCACCAATGCCGAAAAATTTGCCGCCATGGTCAAGGAAATGTCCAATGGCCGTCTGAGCATTTCGGTTTTTGGTGCTGGCGAAATCGTCCCGCCGTTCGAATGCATGGATGCAGTCGAACAGGGCGTGGTCGAAATGGCGCACGGTACCCCTTATTACTGGCAGGGCAAGAACCCGGCGCTGAACTTCTTTTCGACCATTCCGTTTGGTCTGACGGCGTGGGAACTTTCCGCTTGGCTGCGTTTTGGTGGCGGGCAGGAGCTTTGGGAAGAAGCCTATACCGAGTTTAATGTTGTGCCGTTTTATGCCGGTAACTCGGGCATGCAGGCAGGTGGCTGGTTCAACAAGGAAATAAATTCGGTTGAGGACCTTAAGGGCCTGAAAGCCCGTTACGCCGGTCTGGGTGGCGAAGCCATGCGTCGCCTGGGTGCAAACATCACCATGCTGCCGCCGGGCGAAATTCTGCCTGCCATGCAGTCTGGTGCGATTGATGCCGCCGAATGGGTCGGTCCGTGGAACGATCTTGCATTCGGTCTCTATCAGGTTGCCAAATTCTATTATACCCCGGCGTTCCATGAACCCGGACCGGGCCTTGAAATCTTTATTTCCAAGGAAAAGTTTGATGCGCTTGGCACCGATCTGCAGGCGATCATCCGTTATGCAGCACAGGCGATTGCCGAAAACACGCTGGCCGACTTTACCTACAATAACCTGCAATCCTATCAGCCGTTGATCGACAAAGGGGTTGAAGTGCGCCAGTTCTCCGACGATGTCATTCTCGCACTGGCCGAACAGTCGAATGCCGCCGTTGAAGAGATTGCCGCCAAGAATGATCTAAGCGGCAGTATCGCTGAAAGCTATCTTGCGCTGGTCAAGAAAGCCGCCCGGTATGGCAAGGAATTCGAGGCGACCGGTCTTTTGCAGCGTGCAAAGGTCTGGGGCTACTAAGTTCGGATACGGAAATATAATCATCGGAAAACGGGGTTGCCTTCGGGCGGCCCCGTTTTTGTTTGTCACACTTAGGGGTGAAAATTGACCGGCCTTATATACAAGCCATGCGTGTGGCGGGATGCTGCATCCCGCAAAGATGAATTGTTGGGGGCGGCAAAAACGCTAACTTCGAACGCTTGCAAAGTTACGAATGTAATATTCGAAGCTGTTTTGCGCAAAAAATTGCCAATATGAATTGGGGAGCCCCACAATGAAACGTCGTCAGTTCCTGACGGGTGCCAGCATGGCCGCCGGTGCCTTTGCCGCCAGCAGTGTCGCACCTTCAATTGCCAAAGCCGATGAACAGATCCACTGGCGCATGGTGATGCCCTGGCCGAAAGGTACGCCGGGCCTTGGTGCCAATGGCGAAAAATTCGCCGAGCGCGTGACCAAAATGTCGGGCGGCCGCCTTAAGATCACCGTTTACGGCGCAGGCGAACTTGTTCCGGCATTCGAATGCATGGATGCGGTCGAGCAGGGCGTTGCCGAGCTGGCACACGGTACCCCCTATTACTGGGCGGGCAAGGATGCCGGTGTAAACTTCTTTTCGACGATCCCGTTCGGCCTGATGGGCTGGGAGCTTTCGGGCTGGCTGCGTTTTGGCGGCGGGCAGGAGCTTTGGGATGAGCTTTATGCCCAGTTCAACGTCAAGCCGTTCGCAGCCGGGAATACCGGTTTGCAGGCTGGTGGCTGGTTCAACAAGGAAATCAACACCGTCGAGGACATCAAGGGCATCAAGATGCGCTATGCCGGGATCGGTGGTGAAGCCATGCGTCGCCTGGGTGCTAATGTGACGATGTTGCCCGCAGCCGAAATTCTGCCGGCCATGCAGTCTGGCGCGATTGATGCCGCCGAATGGGTTGGCCCGTGGAATGACTACGCGTTTGGTCTGACGCAGGTTGGCAAATACTATTACACCCCGGCCTTTGCCGAGCCGGGCACGGGTATTGAAGTGTTTGTCAACAAGGACAAATTCGCGGAATTGCCCGAAGACCTTCAGGAAATCTTTGCCGTCGCCGCGCAGGCCAATCTTGAACAGACGCTGGCAGATTTCACCTTCCACAACATCCAGTCCTATCAGGCGGTGTTGGCCAAGGGGGCGGAAATCCGTCATTTCAGCGATGATGTGATTGCAGCCCTTGCGACCGAGGTCAAGGCAGCGGTCAAGGAAATCGCCGATCAGAACGAACTGAACGGCCGTATTCATGCATCCTACATGGATTTCGTGAAAAAGGCTGCACCATATGGCAAAGAGTTCGAAGCCACCGGCCTTTTGCAGCGCGCCAATGTCTGGGCCGATGCGTAACAGGCGTTCGATCTGATAGTCGGCGAAAAACAAAAGCGGCATCTTCGGGTGCCGCTTTTTTCATGCCGATGGAACCGGCTAATAGAACCGGGGCAGATGCCTAATGCACGGTTGGCGAACCGGGGGGCATCGGAAGGTCGAAGGTGAATTTGTCCTGACCTTCATATTCTTCAAGCGCGATCCGCTTGACCAGTTCCGAACCCAGTGCGAGCGAGGTTTCAATCGCCCATTTAAGCTGATTTACCGCCCCTTCGTTACCTGCGGCGAGGGCTTCGGGGAGGATGCGTTCCTGCAGGAATTTGGCAACCCCGGCAAAGGCACGGGCGGCACTTTCGCAATTGGCACGTTCAACAACAAAGCGTCCGGAATGTTCGATGGCGGTCGCGATGCCGGAAAGATGGCCCATCATGACCTTTATCTCGCGGTCGTCGCTTTCGGTTTTCTTTGCGACAAAGCGCAGAATTCCGGCGTAAAATCCATAATCGGAAGGCATGTCGATCCTGATCGTTCTTGGTCTTTGGTCGGGTTTGGATTTGCGTCGTTTTAGTCCATAAGCGCGCCGTGGTATAGTCTAAACGCCAACCGCCTGATCTGGCGGCATTATCGATACGCGGAGCCATAAGCCGGATGCTTCAGGGCGGACTTATTTTCATTGTTGCCATGGCCTATATCGGGCTTCTGTTTGCGATTGCGCATTATGGTGACAAATATGCCGAAAAATGGCGGGCATCTCGCCTGAAGCCCAGCATCTATGCGCTTTCGATGGCGGTCTATTGCACGAGCTGGACGTTTTTCGGGTCGGTCGGGACCGCATCCACACGCGGCTGGGCGTTCCTGCCGATCTATATCGGTCCGATCATCATGATGGTTGTCGGTTTTGGTGTGATGACCAAGATCGCCACCGTGTGTCGCGAACAGAACATCACCTCCATCGCCGATTTTCTGGGCTCGCGATATGGCAAAAGCCAGAGTTCGGCAGCCCTTGTGGCGATCATTGCCGTGATCGGGGTTCTGGCCTATATCGCGCTTCAGCTTAAGGCCGTGTCGCTGTCATTCGATGTTCTGATCGGCGAGGTCGGCGAACAGATCGTGCGCCACAGTGCCGCAGATTTTTCCAAGGATACGGCGTTTTACGTCACCATTCTGATGGCGGTTTTCGCGATCCTGTTCGGGGTGCGTTATATCCATGCGTCCGAACATCATGACGGGCTGATCCTTGCAGTGGCGTTCGAAAGCCTGGTCAAGCTCGTGGCGCTTTTATTCGTCGGGCTGTTTGTGGTTTACGGCCTGTTTGACGGTTTTGGCGACATGCAAATTCGGGCCGCAGCCAATCCCGACATTACCGAAATGTTCAAGCCCGATGCCTGGCTGACATCGCATTTCTTCATTTCGACCCTGCTGGCGCTGTTTGCGATTTTCTGTCTGCCGCGCCAGTTCCATGTGACATTTGTTGAAAATGACGACAGCCGGAATTTGAAATCGGCGCGCTGGCTGTTTCCGGGCTATCTGATTGCGATCAATATTTTCGTCGTGCCGATTGCGATTGCCGGGATTCTGCTGTTTGGCGGTGATCCGGCGGTCAATCCCGATACGTTTGTTCTGACCCTGCCGTTGCTGGGCGGGGAAAACTGGCTGGCGGTGTTTGCCTTTGTCGGGGGGCTTTCGGCCAGTACCGGCATGGTGATCGTATCCTGTGTCGCGGTATCGACCATGGTCTGTAACGATCTGGTCATGCCGCTTTTGCTGCGGTCGCAGAAATTGCAGGGGCGGTTTGCCGGGGATGTCAGCCAGGTTCTGCTTAAAGTTCGCCGGGCCGCGATCATTGCCATCCTGTTTCTGGCCTATGGCTTTTACCGGTTCCTGTCGGAAAAATACGCGCTGGCCGATATCGGGCTTTTGTCCTTTGCCGCGGTGGCGCAATTTGGCCCGGCGGTTCTGGCGGCGATTTATCTTAAATCGATCAATCGCACCGGGGTTCGCATCGGTCTGATTTCCGGTTTTGTGCTGTGGACCTATACCCTGCTTCTGCCAAGCTTTATCCAAAGCGGCCTGTTGCCGATGTCGATCCTGACGGACGGGCCGCTTGGCATTGGTATCCTGCGCCCGCAGGCGTTGCTCGGCGTCGGGATCGAGGATCATCTGACCCATGGGGTTGTCTGGTCGCTTGGGGTTAATTTCGTCCTGATGTTTGTCGGATCGGCGATTGGTGTGCAGGGTGTCACCCAGCGCCGCCAGGCCCAGCTTTTTGTCGATATCTATCGCAAGGATACCAAGGCGCGCAATGACACATGGCCCGGCCGCGTGACCCTTGGCGATCTTGAAGACCTTGCCGCGCGCTTCCTTGGCAAGCACTGGGCGCAACGTGCGTTTCGCACTTACCTCAAGCAGCGCGGGGATGACAGCAAACGATCCGACATTGCCGATTTTGATGCGGCGAATTTTACCGAACATCTATTATCGGGCGCGGTCGGGGCGGCGTCGTCGCGCGTGGTGATGGCGCTTCTGCTGCCCGATAAGGCCGTATCGCGGCGCGATGCGATGGAGCTTCTGGATGAAGCGTCCGAGGCGATCAAATTCAACCGGGACCTTTTGCTCAACACGCTTGAAAACATTTCGCAAGGGGTTGGGGTGTTTGACCAGAATTTGCGTCTGGCGACATGGAACCATCGCTTTATTGATCTGCTGGGCATTACTGCAAGCGACATTCAGGTCACGTTGCCATTATCGGAACTTGTGGATATCTGCCGCGACAATGGTGCGCGTGCGGTCGATATCGATATCCTTCTGGGCCGCAATGCCGCCCCTCAGATGCGCAGATTGCCCCATACCTATGAGCGCAAGCGGGCGGATGGCATGGTGCTTGAAATGCGGACCAACCCGATGCCCGATGGCGGGTTTGTTGCGACCATTGCCGACATCACCGCCCGTGTCCGGACCGAAGAGGCATTGCGCGAAAGCGAGCGCAATATTCGTATCTATACCGATAACATCCCGGTCATGATCGCCTATGCAGACAAAAACCAGCGGCTGCGTTTTACGAACCGCCCGTATGAGCGGATGTTTGGCATCCGCCGGATCGAGGCGCATGGCATGGCGGTGCGCGAAGCGGTGGGCGAGGAGCGTTATGTCCGGCTGGAGCCGATGATCCGCGCGGTACTGGAAGGCTATCGCCAGAGCTTCGAGATCGATTTTCCCGCCCCCAAGGAAGGCTGGGGGGCGAGTGATGGCAGCGAACGCGAAGCCCGCTATGCCGAGGGGACATATATCCCGCACTTTGACGAAACCGGCGAAGTGCTTGGTTATTTCTGTATCTATCACGACATCACCGAACGCCGGAATGCCGAACGCGCGCTTAAGGATGCCAACGAGGGGCTTGAGGCCCGAGTAACCGAACGTACCCACGCGCTTGAGGAACTGAACTCGGAACTTTCCGTTGCCAAGGAACAGGCCGAAACCGCGAACGATACCAAAACCCGGTTCTTTGCCGCGGCCAGCCATGACCTTTTGCAGCCGCTTAATGCCGCGCGCCTGTTCACCGTGGCGCTGGGGGGCAAGGAGCTTCGCGACGATATCCATGATCTGGTCAACAAGGTTGATCTGTCGCTTAAGGGGGTTGAGGAACTGCTCAACGAGCTTCTGGATATCTGCAAACTTGATGCCGGGGCCATGCAACCCACCATCCGTGATTTCCGGGTTTCGGATGTGCTTAATGCGCTCAAGACCGAATTTACACCCGTCGCGGAAAAGGCCGGGCTTCGGTTTGCGGTTCATCCGCGTGATGTCTGGGTTAAAAGCGACAGCCGGCTTTTGCGCCGCATCCTGCAAAACTTTATTTCCAACGCGCTGCGCTATACCCGCCATGGCGGGGCGGTGGTCGGATGCCGGATGCGGGGGGACAAGATCAGGATCGAGGTCTGGGATAGCGGGCCGGGAATCCCCGAGGACAAGCTTAAAATCATCTTCCGCGAATTCCATCGCCTTGAGGGCCCGGAAACCACCGATGTGAAGGGGCTTGGCCTTGGCCTTGCGATTGTCGATCGCCTTGGCCGGTCGCTGGATCATACGGTTTCGGTGCGGTCGCGCCCGGGGCGGGGGACGGTTTTCTCGGTCGATGTGCCGATTGGCATTGTTGACGAGGCCGCAATGCCCAAACCGCGCCGCCGGATGGCAGGCGAACTGGGCGGTTTGCGCGTCCTTTGCATCGATAACGAACCCGATATCCTGGATGGCATGCGCGCCATGCTGGAAAACTGGAATTGCGTGGTGGCGACTGCGCGGTCAGGGATTGATGCTGAGAAGCTTCTGGTTCCGCAGAAAGTAGTGGCGGACAAGGAGGGATTCGAACCTGTTTTTGCCCCCGATATCATCCTTGCCGACTATCACCTGAGTTCCGGCGAAACCGGGCTTGATGTCCTGATCAGGCTGCGGGACCAACACGGTTTTGATATTCCCGGCGTGGTGATTACGGCGGATCGCAGTACCGATACGGCGGAGCTGATCCGCGCCCAGCGATTCGCACTGCTGAACAAGCCGCTCCGCCCGGCGAAACTGCGCGCATTGATGACACGTGCATTGAACCGGCAAAGCTCGGATGCGGCGGAGTAGAGGCAGCATAGGGTTTTGAAAAATAACATCTTTTTAAGGGATTCGGATTTTTTGCAAGTTTCCTAAAGATTGTTCTTGATTTGTTCTTTTGTTTGTGGCATAAAGACAAAGTCAACGGGAGAAATGCACCCGGACCCAAAACCCGCAAAGCGTGATTCGCTTTCGCGGGTTTTTGCGTTTTGGGCCAAAGACAGGAGTATGACGATGACAGTGCAACGATCTGACAGGTCGAAAGGACGGCGGCGACATCGCCAAATGGGCATCAATAGCGCGTGGAAAAGTCATTACGGCGGTGGTGCGTCCGGGTGATGAGCCCGTGGAGAATTTGCGGAAAATTGGTGTGAATCATGACGGGAGAGATGTGCCCTTTGGGTGAGAGCAGGCTGATCGGAGCGAGGTGATCCGGGGCGAGGCAATACCCGGGATCATCCGGCTTGACTTGACTACGGGGCCGATGATTGCGTTCGGAAATGTCGGAAGGCCAGTCACCGACGGCGTGAAGTGCGCCATGATGCGTTCGTCAATCGTCACTGGTGCGATCATCCTGTGTCATCGGCAGGTGGATCGGGGGCGACTATTGTTGCCGGACAAGGCGCTGTCGTGCTCTTTAGCCCGTCTTGTCAAAATTGCTTCGACATTCGCGATGCTGTGGTCCGAATAACTGAAGCACCGAAACGGCGGATGTGATACGGGCTCAGGCTTTCGCATTGTTCTCCCAACCGATGTGGCAGAATAAGTTTCCACTAGATCACAACAGTACCTAACTTGGGTTTGTGTCCAATGTTATTCTGCGTGTCATAGTAACACCGGCTCTTTGTTGGCTGAGGTGGGACGTGATGGGGTAGGGTGGTCTTTAAAATGTATTTTACGCAAGAGCATATTGATCAGTTGATTGAAGGGTTTGTTGAAGCCAGAGAGCATCTAAATGCATGCAAAGAACGTTTTATTCTGCATGAGTTTGCAACTCGCGAGGCCCGTGAACACGCTCATCATGGACTTTGTCGGCGGCTGGAAACCCTAGATCATGCTGTGGACCGCGTTTATGAATTGCTTCCTCCCGATATTGACGACATACCGCCAAGGGGTGATGTCAAGGAAGCAACTATCCACATCCAAGCAAGTATTTCCAATATAATCGGTTGTCTGGATAATTTAGCTTGGATTTGGATTAATGAGCGTAATTTAAAACATCGAGATGGTAGCACATTTAGAACGAGGGAAGTAAAGCTCTCCAGAGATTGTCGTGATCTGTGGCGTGACTTACCACAAAGATTTCGAGACCAGATTGTCGAATTTAGAGATTGGTTTACTCACATTACTGAGTGGCGTGACGCGTTAGTACACCGAATCCCTTTGTACATTCCGCCTTACTGTGTTCGGGACACCGAACAATATAATCAGCTTGCTAAGCAAGCAAACGAAGCGCTTCGAAATGGCGATTTAGAATTGCATGTGCGCTTGAAGCAGCAGTATGAAGAAATGCACTATTTTGTACCCTGCATTATGCACTCGTTTGAGGAAGAAGCTGAGCCTGCTGTTTTCCACGCAAACCTAGTTGCGGACATCAAAACAATTGCCGTTCTTGCGAACTTATTCCTCACTTGCTTGGAAGAAGCTTAAGGAGCAAGTGAATCACAGAATGGTGTGCTTTCACTACTTCCTATGCTACCGGTTTGCGACCATGAGCTTTGCCCCCAGCAGAACAAACACCCCCGCAAAACTTTTCCCCAGCCAGTTCATGATCCTTGGCCGTTCGATGACGTGGCTTCGAAGTGCACTGGCAAACAAACCATAGACGATGAAAACCGCGAAGGTGAGTGCCATGAAGGTCAGGCCGAGCAGGGTCATCTGGGTGGTGGTTCCGCCGGCATTCGGGGTGATGAATTGCGGCAGGAAGGCCAGGAAGAACAGGGACAGTTTCGGGTTGAGCGCGTTGATCAGGATGGCGTCGCGGATGATTTTGACGGCATGGACCGGATCGGATTTGGCGGTGACTTTCATCGCACCCGTGCCGCGCCACATGCCCCACGCCATGTAAAGCAGCCACGCCACGCCAAGATAGCGCAGGGTTTCAAAGGCAAGCGCACTGGTATGCAGCAGGGCCGCAAGGCCAAGGATGCTTGCGCCCATGGCGGGCAGGATGCCGAGCGTGCAGCCAAAGGCTGCCCAGATGCTCGCCCTCATGCCGCGCCCAAGGCCAATGGCAAGGGTATAGATCACCCCGGTGCCGGGCAGCAGAACGACAACAAGCGAAGTCAGAAGATATTCGGGGCTGATCATAATGGCATGGTTCCGTTTCTGGTTTGACCTGATCAGCCCAGTTAAGCGCGTTTTGATCCGGTATTCTTGAACGGAATTGCAAGATGCTTGTCAAAGCGGAGCCGCAAGACATAGTGTGGTCCGGAAATTTCAGGATGATCAGCGATATCGGGGAGAATGTGAACGTGTCGGATGCGCAAAACGATGTGAAATTCAATGCGCCGGTTTTTGTCGGTGGAACGGGTCGTAGCGGGACATCCATTCTGGCCGATATTCTGGGTACGCATAGCGCGCTTTATTTTGCCTGCCATGAGAACAAGCTGATTTCGGAATATAACGGCCTGCGCGATGTTGCCGATGTGTTTTCCCACAAATCCGATATCATTCGCCGCCATTTTGCCATCGTCAATTTCTTTGGCCGTGCTGCATCCATGACCCGTTTCGGGTTCCGTGATGCCGCGCTTAACCAAAAGCTTTCCGATCTGTGCAAAAACAAGGGTATGGGCTTTCAGCAGGCGTTCGAGCTGATACAGCGCGAAAATCCGCAGGCAAGCGGGTCCATTCATGCCATCGGGCAGGCGTTTGGTGCCGAGTATTTTGAGAAATGCGTCAAGGTATTCCTCAACCAGCTTGTCGCTCATATCGATCAGAACGGGATCGTGAATACCGAGGGGCTTTTAAGGCCGTTCTTCCTTGGCAAGGATTTGGAACGGGCGGAAGTTCTGGCGATGTGCCGCGAGTTTCTTTTTGCGCTTTATGCCAAATCCGGTCCGACGCGCTGGGTCGATGATACGCCGACAAATGCGTTGCATGTCGATTTCCTGCATGAACTTTTCCCCAAGATGAAGTTCATCCATATGGTCCGCAACCCGGCCGACGTTGTCAGTTCCTATGTCAAACAGGTTTGGTTCCCAAGCGATGTCGGATTGGCCGCCAAGCAGATTTCATCGATGCTGCTGAAGACCGAAAAGCTTGAAAAGGCGCTTCCGGCTGGAAGTTTCCTGACGGTTCGGATGGAAGATCTGGTTGGCGAGACAGAGGCGACAATGGAAAAGATCGCCTCGTTCCTTGGGGTCGAAAACAGGTTTAATCATAGTTTTGTCAGTAGCGAGGCGGCCAATATCGGCCGTGCCGATGAAAATCCGGAGATTGCGGACGCGGTCAACAGCCTTCTGGGGGGCTGGAAAGAGCGCCACGGTTACGCGTCCTGAAATCAGACAGATTTAGTGGTTCTGCAACGCCTTGGCATAACGACCCGGTGACAGGCCATAGGCGCGGATGAAATGCCGGTTCAGGTGGCTTTGATCGGCAAAGCCTGCGGTGGCAGCGACCTCGGCCAGAGGGGTGCCGGTTGCGATCAGGCGGCGGGCGAGGTCAAGGCGGCGCTGGATGATATAGGCATGCGGGGTGAGCCCCGTTGCGCGCGTGAAATGGCGGACGGTCTGAAAGCGGCTTAACCCCGCCGTGCTGGCAAGATCGGCCAGCGACAGGTTTTCGTCCGGGGCATCGTCAATCATGGATATGGCGCGCGCGATACTGGCATCGGCACCGCTTTGCGGCCGGTAGCGATAATGATCGGGTTGGCCCGGGACAATGATCGCGTGATGGAGCAGAAGAAACAGCATTTCTTCGCGCCGCAGGCCTGCATTTTCATGATCGCCTTTGATGATGGCGGCAAAAAGATCAGCAAAGCAGTGCGCGACATCGGGCGATGTTATGACCGGACTTGTGAATTCGTAATGGTCTGATTTGCCATCTGTCATGTCACGCGCCGCATCACGGATCAGGTCCGGGTCCAGATACAGCATGTTCCAGCCACGCGGGCTTTGACCAATCGGGGTGCCGTCATGGACTTCGCGGGGATTGACCGTGAGGATATTGCCAGCCCCGGCTTCGACCATACCGCGCCCCGAAAGCGATTTTTGTGCGCCCTCAAACATGAAGCCGATGCCGAACTGTTCATGACTGTGTTTGGCAAAGCTGTGGCATGTCCTGGCCTTGAGGGCCAAAACGCCGGTGCAGTCATGAGACAGGATGCGAAACGGTTCGTCTGACATGCCAAAAGATTGGCAGTTTCCGATCCGTTTCGCAATCAATTCGGCACAAGTGCGGGATGGCTTAGAAGCGTTTGATCAGGCCAAAACGGATCGTGTGCGACTGAAAATCGGCTTCGTGCTTGAACGAGCCGGTAAAGGAGGCCGCCGCCAACGGAACAAATCTGTCAAAGGACTGACTCTTGTCGACGATTTCGGGATAGTAGTTGAAAACGTAATCCCCGCGCAGCGACCAGCCATCTCCGAGATTATAGGCTGCCCCCACATTCGACGAGAGGCCAAGTGCCCAGCTTGTTTCATCAAAGTCAACGGGCTGGCCGCTGCCATTGTCGTCAACATAACGGAACTTGTATTTGAACTGGCTGAGCGATGGACCCGCGGCGGCATGGATCATCCAGTTATCGAACGCATAGCCGATTTTCGGCCGGATGCTGAAAGCGAAGTTGGTTTTGACGGTGGTTTGCGTCGAAAAGTCTATCGTGGGAGAGGAGGTGAAAGTCACCGGCCCGGCGTTTGAGGTTTCGGAATAATCCATAACCGTCAGGTCGGCTTCGATGCCATAGATCATGTTGCCCTGCCGGTGGTCATATCCGAACAGGCCGGAGCCGGAGGCAGAATAGCCGTCTATTTTTTCCTGCAAGCCCGGGCGCAGCTGATCAAGGTCGCTTTGTTCGCTGAAATAGCCGCTGCTTTGGGCTTCGCTATCGGGATTGGATGCGCCATACATGCCGCCAAGCGCAAACCCGCCGTAAAAGCCCTGCCAATCAGGATTTTCCGATGCTTTCGCATCAAATGTTGTGATGGAGAACGCCATCACTGCGGCGGAGGCAAAGGTGCCTGAAAATCCGGCTTTACAAAGCATGCCTGTCCCCTAATTTCTTGTTTCATAAGCTGAAATTGAGGGAACAGTATTTTATATTAGCCGGGGCTTCAATGGCTTTAATCGCAATGGTTGCATGGTTAAACGTTCAGGTTGTTTTTTATAAATCAAAAATCAATTCAGATTATTGTTGGGGCCGAGCATTTCGCGCAAGCCCCCCAGACCTTCGACATGCTTGGCAAAGACGCTGGTGACGATGAGCAACGGGACGGCGACCAGCACACCAATAAAGCCCCAGATCCAGCCCCAGAAGGCAATGGCAAGGATCACCGCCACCGAATTGATGCGAAGCCGGTTGCCGACAAGGGCCGGGGTGAGGAATTGGCCCTCGATCGCGGTGCAGGCAAGATAGATCGCAGGTGGCAGGATGGCGGCTGTCGTGGTTGGCATGGAAACCAGTGCCACCATGCCGACAATTCCGACACCGACAACGGCACCGAGCAACGGCACAAAATTGAGCACGCCTGCGACAATGCCCCACAAAACCGGGTTGGGCATGCCGACAATGGCAAGCAGGGTGCCGATCAGGATGCCAAGGCAGATATTGATCGCCGATATGGTCAGAAGGTAGCGCGAAACTTCGCGTTCGATATCATGTGCGATGCGCAGGCCCTTGCGCCGGTCGCCAAAGGTCGGCAGGGCGCGGACCATTTTTTCATAGACCATGTCGCCTGATGACAGGATGAACAGCAACAGCACAAGCATTAGCGCAATTCCGGCGACGATTTCCGGTGCGCCCTGGGCGGCCTGACTGATCATGTTGGGTTCCTGAACCACGACCTTTTGCGTATCGGCTTCGTTATTCTGATTGGTGGCTTGTTCGACCTGTTTTTGCACGTCGCGCAGTTTTTCAAGCGGCCCGCCAAGATCGGCAAGGCGCAGGCGCAACTGGCGTTCGATCTGCGGCGCGTCGTCGATCCATTTCGATACCGGATCGCTTAGCCCGTAAACGCCGGCAATCACCGATGTCGTCAGGGTCAGGACAATCGCAAGTGCGGTCAGGCTTTGCGGGACGCGATAGCGCGCGAGTGTGCGCACCACCGGCGAGAATACCAGTGCCAGCAAGAAGGCCAGTATCACGGGCAAAAGCAGGCTTTGGGCGACATAAAAACACCCGAAAGCCAGAATGACGAAGGTGCCGATGACCGATACCGTGCGCGCCCGGCGATAGGCGCGTGCACGCGCGCTCAGCATTCTTTGTTGGGCTTCGTCGGCTTCGTCGACAATATCCGCAGCACCATCTTCATTACTGGTGTTGTCAGGTGCTTTGATCGGATCGCTCATTCAGGTGCTCCGGCGGTGTTTCTGCCGGGCTGGATGCAAACGGCAGGAGGGGTGCCTTCCTGTAACGCCCTGTGACCGGGCGATGTTCCGTTTACATTGCAAGACCGGGCAAAGCGGAGCTATCCCTGAAGGATGGCGGCACGTTTTTCATCGAAGCGGGCATTTTCCGCGGCAATGTTTCTGGTGAAATTTTCATAGGCGGTGTCGGCCCTGGTCTGAAGGCTGTCGCGCCTGTCGCGTACTTCGTCGGCATTATCTGCGCGTTCGGCAAAGTTCTGAAATTCCAGTTCGGCCTTTTCCAGTTCGCCATGCAGGTCTTCAAGATGGGTGGTGATTGCCTGATCATGGGCGGCATTCAGGGTTGCCAGTTCACGGCGCAGGTCATCGGACGGATTGGTGGGGACAGGTGCAGATGCCGCGTTTGCATCATTGCCATAACCACGCGCCAGCGGATCAATGCCGGTATTGGCGCGCACATCTTCGGCGGCCTTTCGGATGGTATTGCCGATGACGTCGCCGAGAATTTTGGCCATGGCGGCGGTGGTTTGCGGGTCCTGCTGGGCAAAGGCCGGGGCGGGGGCCGCGACGGCGAGCGAGGCGGCAACCGCCACGGCAGATAGCGAAAGGGATTTCTTCATCGGGTGATCTCCTGTGCGGGGCAGAGAGGTGTTGCACAGGAAGCATCACGCGCAATTACGGTGATAAATTGGTGCCGGTCTGGCAGGGGCGTGACAGTTCGGGCTTTGCAGTGCGACGGGCGTTAACCCTTATGCCTCGATCGCGGGTTCCTGCAATTGCAGTTCGCGGGCCATGATGACGGCCTGGGTGCGGCTATGGACCGACAGTTTGCGCAGGATGGCGGAAACATGGGCCTTTACGGTGGCCTCGGTCACGTCAAGCTCGTAGGCGATCTGCTTGTTCAGTTTGCCTTCGGTCAGCATGTTGAGCACACGCAATTGCTGTGGCGTCAATTGACCGATTTTTTCGGCAAGGCCGGTGGCCTCGTCATCGGCAGGGCCGTTTTCGATGGCGTCGCGCGCCCAGTCGGGCATCCACATATCGCCATTCAGAACAGTGCGGATGGCCGTCCCGATCTGATCGACCGGGGCGGATTTTGGCACGAAGGCCGACGCACCATATTCAATCGAACGGCGGACAACCGGCAGTTCTTGACTGGCCGAGACGATGGAAACGGGAATGTCGGGATAGGAGGCACGCAGGGTGAACAGGCCGGTAAAGCCGTTCATGCCGGGCATGTGCAGGTCAAGCAGGACAAGATCAATATCGCCGCTATGGGCTTCGATCTGTTCGATGGCCTCGGAAAGGCTTCCGGCCTCGTACAGTGTGACATTTTCCAATTCTGATGACAGGGCCTGTTTGAGTGCACCGCGCACAAGCGGATGATCGTCTGCGATCAGAATCTGGAAGCTGTCAGCCATTGGCGATTTCCCCGGAAGTTATTTCCCCGAAAGGTCGCGATTATTCCATCCCGTTATCTTTTAACGGCGTCTCACGATAATATTAAGGTGAGGGGACGATAAACCGGGATGACATTGTTTGTCTGGTGTGGTGCGACCCTGATGCGTCCTTGCTGCCTTGGCAGAAAGGAGTGAGGGAAACCAAAGATCACTCTCGCCCCACGAAATGTGAAACTTCGGCCCCCCTCGCGCCACCACTGATGATTATGACGACTAAAATCGGGCTCGTAAACTCTGCATTTGTCCGAAAGTGAAATTTACCTTATCTGTTGGGTTAATGAACGAAATTCAGTTTTGAAGAACTGCGCCGCATTGCAGCATTCGCGATTTTATACAATCACCGGCAACGCCGCGCAGACCAAGGGAAAAAGGACCATCTGATGTCTGATCAACCGCAAGTCATTCGCCGCGAAGATTACACCGCACCGGCCTTTCTGATCGAGAAGGTCGAACTGGTATTCGAGCTTGATCGGGATGTCACAAATGTGAAATCGCGGCTGTTTGTTCACGCGAATCCTGTTCGCGGGACCGGCGGCGGTGACATGGTCCATCTTGACGGCGAAGACATGAAACTGGTTTCGATTGCGGTTGATGATCGCAAGCTTGGCGTTGATGAATATAATGTCGATAAATCGGGGCTTAGCTTTACCGCGCCGGGCGACACTTTTGTTGTTGATATCGAAACCCAGATCTCGCCCGTCGCCAATACGCGGCTTGAAGGGCTTTATGTGTCGCAAAGCGCGTTCTGCACGCAGTGCGAGGCGGAAGGGTTCCGGCGCATTACCTATTTCCCGGATCGCCCGGATGTGATGGCGACCTATAAGGTCACGATCCGTGCCGACAAGGCGAACTGCCCGGTTTTGCTCTCAAACGGCAATCTGATTGATAGCGGTGATCTTGACGGCAACCGGCACTTTGCGGTGTGGGAAGACCCGTTCCCGAAGCCGAGTTACCTTTTTGCGCTGGTGGCGGGGGACTTGGCCTGTGTTGAGGACAGCTTCAAGACCATGTCGGGTCGTGATGTGGCGCTGCGCATTTTTGTCGAACATGGCAATGAGGACCGTTGCGATTACGCGATGGACAGCCTGAAACGGTCGATGAAGTGGGATGAAGAGGTCTATGGCCTTGAATACGATCTGGACCTGTTCAACATCGTCGCGGTTTCCGACTTCAATATGGGGGCGATGGAAAACAAGAGCCTGAATGTGTTTAACGCCAAATACATCCTGGCCAAGCCCGATACCGCGACCGATACGGATTATGAACTGATCGAATTGATTGTTGCGCATGAATATTTCCACAACTGGTCGGGCAACCGGGTGACGTGTCGGGACTGGTTCCAGTTATCGCTTAAGGAAGGCCTGACGGTTTTCCGCGATCAGGAATTTTCCGCCGATCAGCGATCCCGCCCGGTGCAGCGTATCAAGGACGTCGCGCAGCTTCGTGCGCGCCAGTTCCCCGAAGATGGCGGGCCGTTGGCCCACCCCGTCCGCCCGGACAGCTATATGGAAATCAACAATTTCTATACCGCGACGGTCTATGAAAAGGGGGCGGAGCTTATCCGCATGATGCATACCCTTTTAGGCGCAGATGGCTATCGCAAGGGGATTGATCTTTATTTCGACCGGCATGACGGGCAGGCGGTGACCTGCGATGATTTTGCCAAGGCGATGGAAGATGCCAATGATGTTGACCTGAGCCAGCTTAAAATCTGGTATTCGCAGGCAGGCACGCCGAGCCTTAGCTGGCATGGCGAACATGATGCGGATACCAAGCAGTTCCACCTGACAGTTGCGCAGAAAACCGAACCGACACCGGGGCAGCCCGACAAGGTTGCACTTCATATGCCAATCGCGATTGGGCTTCTGGGCCGGGATGGCAAGGAACTTGTTTCGCGCACCGTGCAACTGACCGAGGCCGAGCAGGAATTCGTGTTTGACAATATCGATCAGGTGCCGGTGGTTTCGTTCAACCGTGGTTTTTCCGCCCCGGTGAATGTCGCGACCGAGCAGCCGCATGAGGAGCTTGTGTTCCTGATGGGGCATGACAGCGATGCGTTCAATCGCTGGGAAGCGGGGCAGAAATACGCGACCGCGTTGATGCTTTCAGCCATTGCCGAATTTGAAAAGAATGGTGGCGATGCGGACGCGGCATTGGGCGATGTGACCGAATTTGTGGCGGCGATGCGTGCGACCCTGATCAATGACGGGTTGGATAAGGCGTTTCGCGCCGATGCGCTTGTCCTGCCGGGGGAAGAATTTCTTTCCGAGCAGCGCAAACCCGCCAACCCGGACGCGATCCATCAGGTGCGCAACGCGCTGCGCAAACGGATCGGATCGGATTTGCGGGCTGAATTTGACAATGCCTATCACCAGAACGCGTCAAACGTGGCCTTTACCCCGGATGCGGAATCGGCCGGGCAGCGGGCCTTGCGCGCAACCGCACTTTCCTATCTGGTCGCAAGCGGCGAGGGCGAATTTGCCGATCTGGCGGCCGAGCAATATCGCACGGCGGATAACATGACGGATCGGATGGCAGCGCTTTCGGTGCTGAACCATCTGGATCATCCGGGCCGGGCCGAAGCGCTTGCCGATTTCGAGGCGCGCTTTGGCAAGGATACCGTGGTGATGGATAAATGGTTCGGGCTTCAGGCGATGTCATCGCGCGATGATACGCTGGCACGCGTGAAGGACCTTATGAGCCATCCGCTCTTCACCATGCGCAATCCGAACAAGGTCAGATCGCTTATCGGCGCGTTCGCCATGGCCAACCCGCGGCACTTCCATGCAGCGGATGGCAGCGGATATGCGTTTTATACCGACCGCCTGATCGAACTTGACGATATCAACCCGCAGGTTGCGGCGCGTCTTTGTGCGCCGCTTGGCAAATGGGCGAAATATGACGAGGCGCGGGCCGACCTGATGAAGGAAGCGCTTGATCGTATCCTCGCCAAGCCGGATATTTCGCGCGATCTGTATGAAATCGCATCGAAATCGCGGGCAAGTTAAGACGCGGTTCGATATGTAATGAAAAAGGCGGCACGTGAGGTGCCGCCTTTTTTGTTTTGGACTGGTATTTAGCAGCCTGTGGTCAGATTCCTGAAAAGAACGCCGGGATTCATCCTGTTTTCCGGATCAAGGCTTTTTTTGATGCCGATCATCAGTTCATAGCGCAGCGGATCGCACAGGCGTTCGAGTTCATCGGTCAGCTTGCGGCCAACGCCGTGTTCGGCGCTGAAGGTCCCGCCGAAGCTTGCGGCGATGTCGTGAACACAGCTTTGGACGTCATGCATGACCTGTTCGGGATCGGAAAGCTGGTTCCAGTAATCATGCGGGAACATCAGGATGTAATGCACATTGCCGTCGCCCAGATGGTTGACCAGAAGCGGGGTTGCCATCGGGAATTTTTCGGCAGTGACTTCCTTGGCCCTGGCGATGAAGGCCGGGACCTTTGAGACGCGTACCGCAACATCGTGGACAAGTCCCATGCCTTCGAGCTTGTTGGCCTCGGTCACGGAATGGCGGACGTGCCATATCTGTTCGGCCTGCTGGGCGTTGCTGGCGATGAAGGCATCAAGGACCGATCCGTTTTCAAGGTTTTCGCCAAGAACCTCTTCAAAGATGCCGTTCAGATCGACCGATGGATCGGTTGCAGTCAGTTCGATCATCAGAGACCAGTCGGGAACGGTATCGAAAGGTACGCGGATGCGGTCAATGTGGCGGACAACCGCGTCAATTTCGGTGCCGGAAACGAGTTCGAAGGCTTCGATGTAGGGGCCGCATTTATCCTGAAATTCGGTAAACAGGCGGACGGCGGTTTCGGGGGAATCCACCGAAACCCAGGCATGCGCATCATTGGTGTTTTCCGGATGCAGGCGCAATGCCGCACCGGTGACAATGCCAAGTGTGCCTTCAGCCCCGATGAACAGATGTTTGAGGTCATAGCCGGTATTGTTTTTCTTGAGCCCCTCAAGATCGCTTAGAATTCGGCCGTCGGCCAGAACAACCTCGATCCCGCAGACGAGATCACGCATCGGGCCATATTTGACAACGCCGGTACCCCCGGCATTGGTCGAGATCAGGCCACCGATCTGCGCACTGCCTTCGCTGCCGAGATAGAGCGGGAACTGGCGTTTGTAGGGCTTACTCTTTTCATGAAGGTCGGCAAGGATGACGCCGGCATCGACGGTGACGATATTTGCCGCCGCGTCAAATTCGCGGATCTGCTTCATGCGTTGCAGGCTGATGACGATGCCCGGTTTGTCATCCGCGGGGCTTTCGGGGACGCCGCCGTAGCAGAGGCCTGTATTCCCCCCGAGGGGGAATACAGGCTGTCCTTCCTCGGCCGCCACTTTCATCGTCCGGGAGACCTCCTCGACATTGGCTGGAAGGGCAACGCACAGGGCTTTGCCTTTCCTTCGATCACGCCAATCTATCAGATAAGGGTGCATATCCTTTGGATCGGTGATCAAACCTTTATCGCCGAGGATTTGGTGCAGACGATTAATCATGGCAGGTCCTTGGTAAGAAGAGATCAGGCTACATTGGCAAGAGAAGCGGTATCAAAGGCGGATTTCAGCGCCTTGATCGTGACTTCCGACGGGTCTTCAAGGGGCAGGCGCACACCGCCAACCGGCTGTCCGGCCATTTCCATGTATTTTTTCAAGGGGCCCGGGTTGGTTTCGCGGAAAATGGCATCGATTGCGTTATCGAGCTGCTTCTGAAGGTTAAGCGCCTCGTGCAGTTTGCCGTTACGCGCAAGGTTGAAAATCTCGATCCAGATTTTCGGATAGACGTTTGCGGATGCCAGAACACCGCCCTTGGCACCAAGGGTTACATGGGTGGCAAACAGCGGTTCTTCGCCGCTGAGAATAGCCATTTTATCACCGGCCAGTTTCATCGTCTTGATGAATTCCGGCATGTCATAGTTTGAACATTTCATGCCGATGATCGAACCGTCTTCGGCCATTGCCTGAATGGTTTCGGCCTTGGTTGAGACGGTTGTGCGGCGGGGGATTTCATAAAGCAGAACCGGGACGCCAACTTCGTTGCGATAATTGGCAAAATATTCGCGCATGCCGTCCTGGGTACCGGCCGCGTAATAGGGGGTCACGGTCATGACCCCGGCAGCCCCGACTTTTGCGAAGTCCCTGCCAGCTTCGACGGCGTCGGGGAAGCCGGTGGAAAGAACGCCCGGAATGACCGGGGCGGTTCCGGCGGCATCGACACAGGTTTTTACGATGTCCTTGCGTTCTTCGCGCGATAGGGCCGGATATTCACCCGTACCGCCAATCGGAACGATGCCGGTTGCACCCGCAGCAAGCTGCCGGGTGACAAGGTCGGCAAGTGCCTTGTGATCAATGGATTTGTCACTTTTGAACGGGGTGACAATCGCGGTGTAAAGGCCGGAGATATCGTTTTTTGTAAGAGTCATTTCAGTCTCGTGTCTTTCGGGTGGTGGCGATCAGTTCAGGAAACCGAACATGCGCGGCAGCGTCAGGGAGACAGCAGGCACGTAGGTTACGATCAACAGAACGACGATATTGGAAATCAGGAACGGGAAGCTTTTGCGGACAATCGCGGCAAGCGGTTGGCCGCTTATGGCCGAGCCAAGGTAAAGTCCCAGTCCGTAAGGAGGTGTCATGAGCCCGATCATCACGTTAACCACCATGATGACACCGAATTGTACCGGGTCGACACCCATGGCAGCCACGATCGGGGTGAAAAGCGGGGCAAACAGAAGCAACTGAACGGAATCCCCGATCCAAAGTCCATTGATCAGGAAAAAGACGTTCAGGCACAGCAGCAGCATCCAGGGCTGCATATCAAGCGTTTCAACCAGCATGGTCAGTTCGGACGGCACACGTTCGGTTGCCAGAATCCAGCTGATCACACTGGCAAAGCCGACAATCAGATAGACCGAAGCCGACGTGCGGACCGCGCGATCAAGAATGTCCCATATCTGTTTGAGAGACAGGGTGCGATAGGCACAGATGCCGACCAGAATGGCATAGGCAACGGCGATTGAGGCGGCCTCGGTCGCGGTGAAGATGCCCGAAATGATCCCGCCGATAATGATCAGCGGCATGAACAGCGCCCAGAACGCGTTGTAGAAAATCTTGAATGCAAGCGCCAGCGTCAGGGCCTTGATCGGGTTGGCGGGGAAGTTGTTTTTGCGCGCGATGAAATAGATGACGATGATCTGGGCGATCCCCATCATTGCGCCGGGCACAGCCCCGCCAAGGAACAGGGCCGCAACCGATGTGTTGGTCAGGCTTGAGAAAATGATTAGTGGGATCGAGGGCGGAATGATCGGCCCCTGAATGGCCGAGCTGACGGTGACAGCGGCGGCAAAGTCCGCGCGGTATCCATCCTTTTTCATCATGTCGATTTCGACAGGGCCAAGGGCCGAGATATCGGCCAGTGCCGAGCCGGACACGCCCGAAAACATCATGGAGCCGACAACGTTGACATAGGCCAGTCCGCCGCGCCAGCGACCGACCAGAAGGCGGGAGAACTGCACCAGCCGTTCTGTCATGCCGACCGATGTCATGATTTCACCGGCTATGATGAAAAGCGGGATCGAGAGCCAGATAAACACATCCATCCCAGTGAAGAATTTATGCGAATACATGTGAAGCATGTCGACCATGCCAGGCTTGACGAAGAAATAGGAAAGGCCGGCAAAGCCAATCGCAAAGATCACGGGGCTGCCAAGGAACATCAGCAGTAGCAGCAACCCGATCATGGTAAGAAGTGCGTAATCCATAATAACCCCTAGAGCTCGGCACGCAGAAGTGAGGCTTCCTGCTCGGTGTCGGGGCCTCTCAGGAGGTCGCGAATGGCAAGGATGACCATGTGAAACAGCATCAGGGCGGCACCTACCGGGACCGAAAGATAGATCCAGAACCATGACAGGTTCAGTGCTGCAGACGTGCGCCGCAGACCGAAGATGGCGGAATCAATCCCTTTGACCAGAAGCACGCCCAGCAGCAGTGCGAGCAGCAGACGGAAGAAAGCGTTGCGGTAACCCAGCCAGCGGCGCGGCCAGAAGCTGTCAAAGAAGTCAACGCAGACAAGCTGTTCGTCACGGACAAGCAGACTGCCGCCCAGCATCACCACCCAGACCATCAGGAAGCGTGCGGCTTCTTCGGGCCAGGGCAGGGAGAAGTTGAAGCCAAACCGCAAAACGACCTGTATGAACAGGATAACCGCGACGGATGCGAGCATCAGCCGGGCTGCGACCGAGGTTATACGGGCGACAATCGATGAGAAATTATCGAGGGTCTGAAGCATGATGGATCCTTTTTCGGATCGTGTCTGAAAGAGAAACACGGATCACGGAATGCCGTGCGAATGAGCGGGCGCAATTCGCGCAACAGGCAGAAACGCATAAGACCCGGCTGAAAAACAGCCGGGTTCTGACATATTATTTCTGTGCTTCTTTGACCGCAGATTCGAGTTCGTCGATCAATTCAGCCCCAACCTTTTCTTCCATGAAAGCACGGATCGGCTGTTTGGTGGCATCGACGAATTTCTGGAACTCTTCCGGGGTCGGCTGATAAATCTCGACGCCAGCGTCACGAATGACCTTGAGGTCCTGTGATTCCTTGGCTTCGATAATGCCCAGCATCGCAAAGGTTGCCTTGGCGGCCGCATTGTCGAAGATCGCTTTGTCTTCGTCGCTTAGCCCCTGATAGAAGTCATCATTAATGGTGATGAGCGGCATGTTGATCAGGTGGTGATCAAGCGTGTAGTACTTCTGGACTTCCTGAAGATTGGTCAGAAGCATGGTGTAAGGCGCGTTTTCCTGACCATCGACAACGCCGGTCTGCAGGGCGCTATAAAGTTCGGCCCATGCGATCGGGGTCGGGGAGGCACCCAGTGCCTTGACCATTTCCATATGCAGCGGGACGGTCTGGGTCCGGATTTTCAGGCCCTTCATGTCTTCGGGGGTGTGGATCGGACGGACCGAGTTCGAGAAGTTGCGGAATGCGCCGGTCAGATAGCTCAGCACGCGCACACCGCTGCCTTCGGCAATCATGTCCGAGAGTTTTTTACCAAACGGGCCCTCGTTCAGAACCTTGCGCGCGACTTCGGTGGTCGGGAAGGTATAGGGCATTTCAAGGATCTGTGCGGGCGGATAGTACGCGGCGAGGTGCCCGGCATTAAGACCGCCAACCATGTCAACCAGACCGATGGCATTCTGTTCGGCAAGGGATTCAAGATCGCCAAGCTGGCCGTTCGGATAAACTTCAAGTTTGAAACGGCCGCCGGACTGGGTCTGAAGGACGTTGTCAAAAACTTCGGTAAAGGCCCAATAGGGATTTTCAAGCAAGTCGCCTTCGCCGTCTACATGGGCGAATTTGACGATGGTTTGTGCATGCGCAGACATGGAAAATAATGCACTCAGGCCAACGGTGGCGGCGAGGGTGACATGCCGAAGCTTTCGAGTGATGGTCATTTTTTCTCCTTATACCAGGTAGCGCACAGAGCAATGGTACTTCGGTGTCGGCCTGGTATTCCCTGATAAGATTTTTGGTCAGTTGCGCTGAATTTCTTCATTGTCGCAAAGCCGGTTTAGTACCGGATGCATCGCGAAAGGTTGTGCAGCGAAGTTTGGGCGAGAGTTTTCGCGTGGTTCGGATGCATCCGGTCAAATCAGAATATATCCGATACGATCGAAGTCAATAAAATACGACAAAAAATTTCCTATAGTATATTTTTTGTCAAATGTGGCATATTTTCCGATATGGTATATGCTACTGATGCTGTAAAAAGCGAAGGGGGTGTTCAGGCTTCGGTTGTTCAACAGGCAGCTGCTTCTGACACGAAAGGGCATTGATTATGAACAAGGGGAATATCAAGGCATGAACGTCGATCTGGAAGATTTCCAGTCCAACCGCCGACAGACGAGTTCATCGGGTGACAGGCCTGATGCGTTTGGTCCGCGATTGCATCAATTGCGCAAGGCGCGCAACTGGACATTACAGGATGCCAGCAAGGCTTCGGGGATTTCGGCATCCGCTTTCTCAAAGATTGAACGTAGCGAACTGTCGCCGACCATCTCGACGATCCAGCGGATCGCGAGGGGTTTTGGTATGGATGTCATCAGCCTTCTGGCTGATCCGGATGAACAGCCATCCCTGTTGGGACGTCGAAGTGTTACACGCGCGAACGAAGGTAAACCCCACCTTTCGGGAAGCTGCGATAACAAGCTTCTGTGTTCTGATCTGAAAAACAAGCGCATGACGCCGATCAAAACCCGTGTCGTTGCCAGAGATGTCGAGGAATACGATGTCTGGCCCAAGACGGATGCCGAGATTTTCATGACCGTGCTGAGCGGAACGGTCATCGTGCACAGCAAAATCTATGAACCGCTGGAGCTTCACGAAGGCGATTCGATGTATTACGACGCCAGTGCAGAGCATGTCTGGACCCGAAGTGGCCCGGAAGAAGCGGTTGTCCTGTGGGTTCTGACGAGTTGATCGCATGGTAGCAGGGTTATTGAATGGTGACGATTATCGTGCGGTAGCGCGCAAACGGCTTCCCAAAGGGCTGTTTGAATATATCGATCGCGGGACCGAGGCCGAACTGGCCATGGCCGATATCCGCCAATCCCTTGACCGTATTAAATTGCAACAGGCTGTTCTGGCGGGGCATGACAATGTGGACCTGTCGGTTTTGCTGTTTGATCGCCGATATTCCTGCCCGCTGATCATTGCGCCGACAGCTTTGGCCGGTCTGGTGTCGCATGACGGGGAGGCGAAGCTTGCCCGGGCAGCCGGAACGTTCGGCATACCTTTCTGTGTTTCGACCCAGTCCGTGATGACGATCGAAGACATTCGCAAAGGGGCGCCCGATGCGGAATTGTGGCTTCAGCTTTATGTCTGGCAGAACCGGGCCTTGACGTGGAGTTTGCTGGATCGGGCACAGGGCTGCAATGCGGAAACCCTGATTGTGACGGTTGATACGCCGCAGGGGCCCAAGCGTGACTATAACCAGCGTAACGGATTTGCCATTCCCTTTGTCCCAACCGTGCGTGGCATTTCCGATGTGCTGCGTCATCCGGGCTGGTTATGTTCGGTCATGTTGCGGTATCTGACGACGACGGGCATGCCGAGCTATGCGCATTACCCACCTGAATACCAAACTGCGATTACCAGCCAAACGGTGGCGGACGATGTCAAAATCGAAAAGACGCTCCGCTGGGATGACATTGCGGAAATCCGGGATCGCTGGCAGGGGCGGCTTGTCCTTAAAGGCATATTGTCGACGGTTGATGCCGAACGTGCCGCCCAGATCGGTGCCGATGGCATTGTGGTGTCGGCGCATGGCGGGCGGAACTTTGATCTTGCGCCAGCACCGGCGACGGTTCTTCCGGAAATTGTGGCCAAAGTCGGTGGCAGGCTTGAAATTATGGCCGATAGTGGCGTTCGTCGCGGCAGTGACGTTCTTAAATATCTGGCGCTGGGCAGCCGTTCGGTTCTGATTGGCCGGTTGCCGCTTTATGGCCTTGCCGCTGGCGGAGAGCAGGGGGCGATAGATGTCCTTGCGATGCTTCTTGATGAAATGCAAAGCAACCTGATCTTTGCCGGTATTGGCCGTGTGGAAGATTTCAAAGAAAACGCCATTGCCTGATGGGGCAGGTGGTGCGGCAAAACCGATTGATGCAAATGAAAAAAGGCGGCACGTAATGTGCCGCCTTTTTGTGTCGTCGCCTGTTTGAACGAGGCTTTGATCAGGTCAGTTTCATCCGTTCGCTGAATTCCTTCATACGTTCGGAAAGATTGCGCGCCATGTCGGAAAGTTCGCGGCTGGCGGTGTTGAGGTCATGGGCCGAGCGGCCCGTGCTTTGCGCACCGTCATTCACAAACCGGATCATCTGATCCATCGATCCGGCCCCCGATGCAATGCGCTGCACGTTTTCCGAAATCTCGCTGGTGGCACGGCGCTGTTCATCCACCGAATGGGTGATGGTCGACTGGATGTCGTTGACCTGATGAATAACGTCGCCCACCGTGCTGATGGAATGGGCGGCTTTCTGGACTTCCTGCTGGATTGCAGTAGTCAGATCGCCGATCTGGCCGGTCGCACTCGCGGTCTGATCGGCAAGCGATTTGACCTCGTTTGCGACAACGGCAAAGCCGCGCCCCAGTTCGCCCGCACGTTCGGCTTCGATGGTCGCGTTTAGCGACAGAAGCTTGGTGCGATGCGCGATATCGTTGATCAGATCAATGATCGATCCGATTTCCGAGCTTGCCTTCTCAAGCGAGACGATATTGCGCTGGCTTTCTTCGGCCTCGGTGCGTGCCCGGTTGGTCACGTCTGCGGCCTCTGTTGCCTGACGGTTGATTTCCGCGATGGAGGATGACAGTTCCTCGACCGCGGTGGCGACGTTCTGGGTGTTGCTTGCCGCCTCGCGCGAGACGTCAAGCGCGCTGCCCGACTGATCGACCGTGTTTTCCGACTGGCTGGTCAGATCACGGGCAAGGCCAAGAAGCCCTTCGGACTGTTCGGTGACCGATTGCGCAACGCGGGCGACCTCGGCCATCATTTCGGTAACCGCGATGCGGCTTTCTTCGCGTTCGGTCACCACGTTCCAGGCCAGCATGGTGCCCAGAAGGACATTGTCCTTGTCGCGCACCGGGGCTGCCAGAAGTTCAAGGTGATCGCGTTCGGTCTGGACCACCTCGGTAAAGGGCAGGTTGGCCGGATTGGAAAGCCGTTTCTGGAATTCCGCACCGACCTTGAGGAAATCGCCCGAAACCGATCTGGCATCACCACCGACATAGGTTTGCGCACTGGCATTAAGATATGTCAGTTCGCCTTCAGGCGTGATCAGGGCCGTCATGGTCGGGGTGTTTTCGACCATGTTTTGCAGGATCATCGCCTGACGCACAGCTTCACGCAGGCCGACAAGGGCCTTGCGCATTTCACCGATTTCATCGGACCCGACACGGGGCAGACGGACATTGGTGTCCCCGTTCGAGATCGATGTCATCGCCCCGGCAAAGGCGCGCAGATTGCGAAATACCGTGGTCCGAAGCAATATCCAGCCAGCGATCCAGCCGACCAGAAGAACGGCCACAAGAATTTCGATCGACAGCGTTCGAAGATCGTCGGTCTGGGAATAGAAGTCGGTAATGTCGCGGTCAAACGTGGCGGTCGCCCAGACACCGCCCCGGCCGTTTCCAACCGAAATATCGACGGTGGCACGATGGGTGCCGCCCGCTGTTTCGACCGGTTTTGCTTCTGCCTCTGCCGGGGCATCGCTATCGGCCGTTGGGGCCAGGGCTTCGCCGCCTTCGCTGGCATCCCCGTCTTCAAGGCTTTCAAACAGCACATTGCCGTCGCTGCCCAGAATGCGGAAATTGCCGCCCAGGACCTTGCCGATCCCGGCCAGGGTCGGCAGCGGATCGGTGATGACTTCCATAAAGCCGACGGCGCGAAAACCGCCAACCGGAACAATGGTGCTGAAAACCGGTTTGCCGGTTGGGGTTGCCCACATATAGGTCACCGGTTTGCGGGCATCGGCCTTGTCGCGTGTTTTAAGGTAATCCATGACCGCCGGGTCATCGGTCACACTGGCACCCAGATTGGCATCCGAGGTCGCAAGCTGGTTGAAATCGGCGTCATAGGCGATGGTTTCGACCAGAACCAGTTCGCCCTGAACGACCTGGCTGGCATTGGAAAGGATGTTAAGTTCGGCCTTCATGCGGGCCTGATCGTTATCCTGATAGCTTTTGACCAGACTGCCAAGGCGCGACCATTCATTGACAATCGGCGTGACCTTGTCTGCGTAATCCTGTGCGACGCGTGAACGGACAAAGAAATTTACTGTGCCGCCGACCGAATTGTTCAGCGTCTCGACGGCAAAGTTTCGATAGGTATCCCCGGTCCACAGCAACATCCATGTGACTGCACCCGATAAAAGCAAACCTGTTACGAGCAGAATACGCCGTAACGTCAGGAGGCCCGTGGCACCCCCTGCAATAGCCGTCTTCGCGGCTTTATCTCCCGTCATTCATTACACTCCAGAGCCAGTTTTTTATGGTTCTTTTGGTGCTTCGTTCCCCGGTTAGCCTCTTTAAGGGCAATTGCACTGATCCAAACAGAGCTTGGGAGCAAACACAATAGCGCTGTTGCCGCCAAGCCCATGTTTTTCGCGGTATACAGTATTTTATATATGGGATTGAAACCGCCATGAGGGTTTGAAAATCCCCATGATTTTCAGGGGCTATTGAAAAAACACAAAAAAATTTGCGAATGTGTGTGATAATCGTTTGCAATTAGTTTTTTGATGCTCTATGACTGTGTTTGTCAAATGCAGACGGCAACGTCGTTTGCGACGGGTCATCAGGCTCACATGGCGTACCTGATGATCACTGTTCTTCGGGACTCTCTCTCCCCGAAGGTCGATCTCTCTCACTCGAGGGGGCTGGTATCCGGAAATTGTGCGGGACAATTCCGGGCTATATACCAGCCTCCCTTTTTTTGTCCTGCATGCCGGGTTTGTGACATCCGTGCTTTGAAATCGCCAAAGTTTCATGACATCCGCAATCTGCATATCGAGGCGCGACAGGCACGCATGTTTTTAGCGTTTTATAAACGGCCTGTGCCCTAAAAGAAGCAGGGTAGCCCGTGATGGTGTGACATCACCATGACGGATGCCCACGATATTTACAGGTAATCAGTCGTAAAGGACCGGCAAAAAATGGCTGGCGAAGACGAAAACAACCGCACCGATTTGCATGCGGACCCGAAACCGGAACCGCAGAAAGACGCGCCCTTACCGGCGTTTATTTATGGCCGCAATGGCCATGGCGAGGACGGCGGGCGTCATCGACAGTCACAAAATGGGCGGATAGCAGAAATGGATCGCAAAACCTTACTGGGTCTCGCAACCGGTGCCGGCATGCTCGGTCTGGTCTTGTTCTTTGTCGGCATGCTGGTCGGCGCAGGGCTGTTCATGGACCCTGACGAACAGATGGCAGCCAATGAAAAACCGGCCGGACAGGCGGAAATTCTTGCAACCCTGCCGGAAGAACCGGCGGGATCGACAGCCTTGCCCGAGACTGGAACGACCGGCAATATTCCGGGCGGTGCATCGGGGACGGCAACGCCATCTGCAACACCGTCTGCCCCGGCAGCCCCGGTAACAGATGATCCGGTCGGTGACCTGATCGCCGAACGCAGTGCGGCCCTTGAGGGCGATGGTTCTTCTGATGCCACGGAAAATGGTGATGCATCGGCCGCCGAGGATACGGGAGATGCCGAAAGCGATACCACGACGCCGGCAGCCCCGGCTGCCCCGGAAATGAGTGACGCCGAAAAGGCCGCGGCCCGTGCCGAGCAGACGGCAAATGCCCCGCGCAAATTGCAGGCACCGGAAATCAAGTCATCGGACGCGGCCGAAACCGCACCGCCCGCGACAGAGGCCCCGGCGGCCCCGGCTGAAACCGCGGCCGTTCCGGAAAAGCCCGAACCAGCTGCGACATCTACCGCGAAAGCAGCCTCTTCGGGGGCGGCGGCACCATTTTCGGTTCAGGTCGGTGCCTTCAAGGTGCATGAAAATGCCAGCCAGCGCGCCGAGGAACTGCGCAAGCTTGGCCTTGAGGTTGCGGTTGTTGCCCGTGGTCCGGAAGGTGATGCCACCTGGTATTATGTCCGGGTTGGCAGATACACGACCATGAAGGAAGCACGCGACAAGGCGGTTGCGGTCAAAAAGGACCAGAAATCTTGAAGGTTTCCCGGTCCGGGCCGAACCCAATGATCGCGAAGTCAACTGACACATATATATAGTGTCGCAAGATACGATACCGGGGCCGGTGCAGATGCTGCATCGGCCCTTTCCGTTTTCTGATGAACGGGTTTGTTTTTGCGCCGTCTTTGCGGCATTCTACTTGCCTTCACAGGGCAAAGGCTTTAGGCGGTACGCCAGAGTTTTTCGGAAAGCAAAGCCGTGACGTGCCACGCGGGCCGCTTTGCACATCAGGATGGTTGGCAGAAACATGACCACACAGAACGATTTTCCCAATCTTCATATTCTCGATCACCCGCTGATCCAGCACAAACTGACGCATATGCGCAAGGTCGATACCTCGACCAAGACCTTCCGCCAGCTGCTGAAGGAAATTGCGCTGCTGATGGGCTACGAGATCACCCGCGAATTGCCGGTCAGCTATGAAGACATCGTCACCCCGATCTGCCCGATGAAGGCGCCGATGATCCAGGGCCGCAAACTGGCCGTTGTGCCGATCCTGCGCGCCGGTCTTGGCATGGCCGATGGCCTGATCGAACTGATGCCCTCCGCGCGCATCGGCCATATCGGCCTGTATCGTGATCCCGAAACCCACATGCCAGTCGAATATCTGGTGAAGCTGCCCGAAGTCGAAGGCCGTACCTTCATTCTGGTTGACCCGATGCTGGCAACCGGCAACTCGGCAGTGGCGGCGATTGATACGCTGAACAAATATGGCGTTAAGGACGAAGACATTCGTTTCATGGCGCTGGTCGCAGCCCCCGAAGGGGTGAAAGTCTTCCATGATGCGCATCCGAACGTGCCGGTCTATACCGCGGGCCTTGACGAGAAGCTCAATGAAAAGGCCTATATCGTGCCAGGCCTTGGCGATGCCGGGGACCGTCTGTTTGGCACCCGCTGATTAATATTGCGATATCAAAATACGAAAGGGCGCCATCGGGCGCCCTTTTTGTTTGGTCTTTTTCAGGTCAGGCTGTAATCAGCCTTTGGGCGATACCGTGATATCCACCGTCGATCCGGCAAAGGATCCGCCCTGCAGCTTGATGGTCGCAACGCGGCTTTCGCGGTCATAGACCATGACCGAAATATCGGCACGCACGACGGTGACCTTGCTCCAGCCGAAATTAGGCATTTCGCGTTCATAGAAGTCATACATCTGGGCGGGTGTGCCACCGGAATTCATCACGAGGCGGCCATGCCAGGCATCGGATGCCCCGAAAATGATGCTGCGATCCATATCCAGGGATGAATTGGATGGCATCGGAATATCGGTGAACTGGGTAAAGGACGGGATCGGCTGACCGCCGCCCTTGCTGTCGGAGCCGCCACCTGATGCGGTATTCGGAACAAGGTTCGAACCGGAGCACCCGGCAAGCGCAAGGCTTGCAAGTGCGGCTGCACAAATAAATGAATGTCGCAGTCTCATCATCTTCCTTCGGTCCCCTAATGCCGTTCAGGCACTGTTATCTCGCCCCATAATCAGGTCATTATGTAAAAGAAAGGTTCACATATTGCCTTTTGTCCATCTTTTCAAAGGCCAATTGGCAATATTGCGTATCCCGTCCGGTTTTATGGCAATTTCATTGTCCGGGCATTGATGCCGGTTCTATCGCTGACACGCGATCATTGCACCGCACACACCATATATAAAGCATCAAAATTGCCATCGATCATCTGATCGGGATCAATGAAGCGGATCG